>JAHCIP010000389.1 GCA_026129165.1 Anaerolineae bacterium | reverse complement strand
TGCCCAGAGCCAACTCCAGACCGAGGCCACCACCGCGCGCGACCAGTTGGCCGGGCTGGGCGGCCAGCGCGACGAGCTTCAGCGCAAGCTGAATGACCTGACGCGCCAGATGCGCGGGCAGGACATCGAGCGGGTCGAAGAGGCGGCCCAGGCGGCGCGGCGGGAGGCTGACAAGGCCCAGCGCATTTTAGACGCCTGGCAGCCCCGCGCCTACAGCGCGTTGGGCGGGTTAGGTCAGTCCCCTGACGGCCTGGAGCAGGCCCTGCGCGAGGCTGAGTACGCAGCGCGGGCCGGGCGCGAGCGCGTGGCCGACCTGCCGAAGCTTGAGGACCAGGCGCGGCGCTGCCAGGGCGAGATACGCAAGCTCGAACAGAAGATGGCCGAGCTGCACCCGCGTATTCTGGCCGTCGAAGCCAGCCTGCCCGTCCTGACGCCATCGCTCCAAATCGGGGATGTCGAGCCGGCCCTGCTGGCCCTGCGCTCACGGTTCATTACGTTGGGTGGGGAACAGGTACGAAAAGAGGCCCGTCAGACGCAGACGGAGTTGGGCAGCGCCCGCGCCCGCGGCGAGCACGCCCAGACCCGCCTGAGCGCGGCGTTGGAGACAGCCCGCACGCACCTCCGCGCAGCCGGGCTGCGGGAGGCGTTGCCCGGCGTCGAACGCGCGACAGTGGCCCAGGCGCACGAACGGCTGGCCGAGTTTGACCTGGATACCTCGGCCCTCCAACAGGAACGGGACCGGCTGGTGAGCGACATCGGCGGGTTACGCCGGCAGCGCGACCAGATCGAAGAGAAGCTCCGTCTGGGAGACCTCGACATAGATGTGGCCGAGGCCGAGGCCGAGTTGGCCCGCCTGGAGCGCGATCAGGCTGTCCGTGACCGAGCGCGGGCTTTGGTGGCGCAGGCCCGCGAGCGCATTGTCAAGAAGATTATGCCGCACACGATGGACTACATGACGCGCATCCTGCCCCGCTTGACCAGCGGCCGCTACATGATGGCCGACTTGACAGAAGACTACAAGATTATTGTCCTGGATGAACGGGCGGGCGACCGAGGCGAGTTCAAGTCGAAGGAAATCTTCAGCGGCGGCTGCCGCGACCAACTCTCGCTCGCCTTGCGCCTGAGTTTCGCCCTGGCGACCCTGCCCGCCGAGCGCGGCCACGCGCCGCAGTTCATCTTCCTGGATGAGCCGTTGAGCGCGTTTGACGACGAACGCGCCGACGCCCTGCTGGCCCTTTTGACCGACAGCGAGAGCGAAGTCAGCCGCGCCTTCGGCCAGATTTTCCTCATCAGCCATGGTCGCGTCAACGACGCGGCCTTTACCTATCGCATCCGCCTGGAGGGAGGGCGCGTGGCTGACCACGACCTGCCCGACCCCACCGAGTTAGACACCCGGCCCCCCCTGCTCGAACTCGCCCAGTCATCGGACATCACCTAAACCTAACCCCCCAGCCCTTCCCTACCCCTACCCCCTCTGCTCCCTCGTATACGGGGGCTGGGGGGTAGGGCCCTGAACGCAGGACCCGCTTCTAGGGCGAGGAAACCTTGCGCCCCCAAGGCGGTCCCACGGCGCGTTGCACGCTTTCCCTGCCCGTGCTACAATCGGGCTGTTGGGCCACTCTTTGGCGGCCGGTCATGCCGCCATCACACGAAAGGGGTATCAAATCATGTCCACTCGATGGTCAATCATTCTCATTGGCGCCCTGGCCTGCCTCCTCCTTCTGGGGGGCGTGGCGGCGGCCCAGGGACCACTGCCCGAGTCGGTGAGCCAGGTCACACTACCCTTCGAGGGCACGGTGAGTACGACAGGGGCCGGCTTCGCGGTCAACAATACCGGCGCAGGCGGCGGGGCCATAGGTCTGGCTGGTCGGTCCGACAACGGCTACGCGGGCGTCGTCGGTTTCAGCCAGACTCGCTACGGTGTGTTCGGCATCAGCGTTTCCAATGGCGATGCGGGTGTCTTTGGCCGCAATGAAGTCAGCGGCATCGGCGTGTTGGGCCGCGCAGACAATGGGGTGGGCGTGTGGGCGCGCAGCGTCAGCGGCCCAGCCCTGCGCGCAGACAGCGTCAACAACAACGGCGCCTATATCGCCACGTCGGCCCGCGACTTTAGCGGGCTGTTCGCGGAACACACAGGCACGGAGCGAGGCTATGGCCTCATTGGTGTCACCCAGAACGGGCACGGGGTGCGCGGCGTCTCGTCCAATGGCGAGGGTGTGCTGGGCATCGGAACGACTGTGGGCGTCAAGGGAACCGGCACGGCCGGCATCGGCGTGCAAGGGCTGAGCACCAGCGCCGTGGGTATCTATGCCGAATCGACGAACAACGATAGCCTGGAGGCTAAGTCTACGGCCAGCGGCAAGTCGGCCATCTACGCCCATCACGACGAGGGGAATGAGGGTAACGCCATCTATGCCGTCACCGATCACGGCTACGGCGTCCAGGGCGTCTCGGAGAACGGCACAGGCATGTACGCCGAAGGGCGGCGTGGCGGCGATGGAATCGAAGCCTATGTCACGGGCGATGGCGTGGCCGTATACGCCCGCCGCAGTAACCGAGACTTGCGCGTGGCGCTGTTCGAAGGTGGCGTCGAGGTGGTAGGCACGCTGAGCAAGTCGGCGGGTTCGTTCAAGATTGACCACCCGCTCGACCCGGCCAATCAGTACCTGAGCCACTCGTTTGTCGAAAGCCCCGACATGATGAACGTCTACAACGGCAACATCACCACCGATAGCAAAGGATTTGCGACAGTGACGATGCCCAAGTACTTTGAGGCGCTCAACCGCGACTTCCGCTATCAGTTGACTGTCATCGGTCAGTTCGCCCAGGCGATTGTCGCTGAGGAGATCAAAGACAACCAGTTTGTCATCCAGACCGACAAGCCCAACGTCAAGGTATCGTGGCAGGTGACCGGTATCCGCCACGACCCGTATGCGACGGCGCACCCGATTGTCGTCGAGCAGCCGAAGCCGGCCAGCGAGCGCGGCACCTACCTGGCGCCAGAGCTGTACGGACAGCCTGACTCGCTAAGTCTTAGCGAAGCCCGCCGCCAGGCGCAACCGCAAGCGCCGGCTGCGCAGAGCCAGCGCCAGCTGCCGTAATTCCGCCCCCCAAAAACAACCCTGACAGGTTTCTAAAAACCTGTCAGGGTTGTTTTTTCCTCCGTCCTCCGTTCTCGGTCTTAGTAGTGGACGTAGACCCAGGTACCGGGGTTATCGTTGGTGGCGCCAACCGCGTTACTGCCAGCCGGCAGCACCGGCCCGGTCCAGCCAAAGACGAACTTGGCGTCGGCGGGGGAGAGGTTGACGCAGCCGTGGCTCCGCACCGCGCCGAACTGGTCGTGCCAGTAGGCGCCGTGGAGAGCGAAGCCCTGGTAGAAGTACATGGACCATGGGACTTCATCCAGCGTGTAGGGGTCTTTGTCCTCTGTGCCGCCGGCCATGGTGTGGCTGATGAGCTTGCGGTAGATGCGGAAGAGACCCGTCGCCGTGGGGGTTGTCCCCTTGCCCGTCGAGGTCAGGGTAGCGAACACCGGCTGGTCGCCCTCATACGCCACCAGCGTCTGCTGGGTCAGGTTGACGTCTATCCACTTCTCAGCCGGCCCAATGTTGGCTGGGCGCGGCGTCCGCTTGACGAGTCGCACGAAGCGCGGGTTGACCCACTGGCCGTCGGCGATCCGCCACCAACCGTTATCCATCCCCACCAGGCCGACGGGCGTATAGCGGCTCAGGTAGCCCAGGTCGTTGGCGTTGTCCACCGGCTTGTCGTGGATATGGGTAGCGTCCTGGAGGATGAAGCCCAGGTCGCCCTGCTCATCGCCCTGGAAGTGGTAGCCCTGGAACTGGGTCACGGGGAAGAAGCGCACATCATAGCCACTCACCCACGTTCCCTGCGAGGTCAGATACCACGTCTGACCGTTGGCGACCTGCCTGCCCCGGATACTCAGCCAGGTATCCCAATCGTCCAGATAGCGCACCGGCGTCCCGCCAGGCGCGCTATAGGTGTACGTCTTGCGCGTCACTCGCGCCCACTGGGTAAACACCGCCGGCACATTGACCCCATTATCGGCTGGCCCCGTGCTCGGCGGGGCGGTGGGCGACTCCGCCCAACTCAACGGGGCCATGACCAGAAACGCGATCACGGCCCATACGACGACTACAATTTTTCGCACCATACGTCGCCTCCCATCCATCCAATTCCACTTTGTCCTAAACACTACAATGCAAGGATAGTGCCACCACGGTCGGCGTTACCGCCTCTAGCTATAGGACGTTGGACAAGACCCGCAAGTTCGGGGAACGCCCGCCTTTTTCACGTTTTCACCCCCGCCTGGCCCTCAATTCGCCCCTAATTCTCCCAATATTAATAATTCACCGTTTCTTCACACCCCAAGGCGTATCGCCCAGGGGTCAACGCGCGTTGCATTGAGTGATAATATCCAGCCATCCTTGCTAATCATCATACTCTAGCCATGACGACTCAAGCCCATCCACTCACCCCTCATTTCGATGCCCACTGGTGGCTGCGACAGCTTCTTGTCATTTTAGTGGCGCTGGCCATCATTGGAGGAGCTACCTGGCTGGCGCTTTCGCCATCCACCGTCACCGACATCGAAGGGACCGTCGCGCGGAAGTGGGTCGAGACGGGCAACAACCAGTCAACGGTCTATTGGGTAGAGATAAGCACAGCCACCCAGCACCGACGCTGCTCGCTGGCCGACTACCAGACGCAACTCATCGCGGAATGGGAGCGCCTGGAGCAAGGTCAAGGGGCGAGCATGACCTGTTATGGGACGGGCGCCGTCCATCTTAGCGCCCCGCGCTAGCCTCTGTCACCCAGCAGGCCCAGGATCCAATCCGATCGTCAGGGGTAGCCGGGGGGCTATCCCTGACGATTTTTATCGCCCGCGTTCATTGACGAGGCTGAGATTTAAGGATGTCGCTCGATAAGGGGTAGGAACTGACGGGGTACGAGACGGCGCACG
>JAHCIP010000388.1 GCA_026129165.1 Anaerolineae bacterium | reverse complement strand
CGACGAGCAACACCGCCAGCAGAGTGGGGCGTACGACCCAGTCACGGCCGCGCTGAGCAAGCAAGCCGTAGACACCCGCGCCGGTGACCATCAGGACCGCCAGGAGCGAGGCGATGGGTGGGAGCCAGTCCAGGCCAGACGAGGCGCCACACACTGGCCACGTCGCGCAGCCAAGTTCCGCGCCGACGATATTGGCAAAGACAACTAAGCCGAGTAGACCGTAGAGGGTCAGGGCAATCCGATACGACAGTCGAGCCACACGAACCATAGTCGGGCCTCTAATCCTTTACTATGAAGCAGTCATTAGTGTTCCGAATCGTAGCGATACTCAGGCACGGGTGCGCCTGTTCGACGGGCATTCTCCTGCAACTCACGAATGCGGCGCACATCCCAGGCGGGGCGCACGCTGCGCACGGTGGGGATGTGGTCAAAGTTATGCACGGGCGGCGGCGACGAGGTCATCCACTCCAGGGTGTTGCCCTCCCACGGGTCGTCGCCAGCGACCTTGCCCTGCTTCCAGGTAATGTAAGCATTCACCACGAACAGCAGAATGGCGAAGCCGAGGATATACGAGCCGATGCTCTCGAACAGGTTGTAGCCGGTCCAGCCGCGATTGGGCGCGTAGTCATAGATGCGGCGCGGCATGCCCAGCAGGCCCAGAATGTGCATGGGGAAGAAGGTCATGTTAAAGCCGACAATCATACCCCAGAACTGGAGCTTGCCCAGCGGTTCATTCAACAGCTTGCCCGTCATCTTCGGCCACCAGTAGAACAGCGAGGCGAAGATGCCGAAGACGCTGCCGCCAAAGAGGACGTAGTGCAGGTGGGCCACCACGAAGTAGGTGTCGTGCACCTGGGTGTCTACCGGGATGGCGGCCAGCATCGGGCCGGTGATACCGCCGATGAGGAACATGGACAGGAACCCGACGGCGAAGAGCATCGGCGTATCCATGCGAATCTGGCCCTGCCACATGGTAGCAATCCAGTTGAAGAACTTGACCCCCGTCGGTACGGCGATGAGCATGGTCGCCAGCATGAAGAACGTCTGCAGGGCCACGCTCACGTCGGTGGTAAACATGTGGTGCGCCCAGACCAGGAAGCCGAGGACACCGATGGCGGCCGACGAGAGGGCGATGACGCGGTAGCCGAAGATAGGCTTGCGCGAGAAGACGGGCAGGATTTCGGAGATCACGCCGAACAGCGGTAGGATCATGATGTACACGGCCGGGTGCGAGTAGAACCAAAAAACGTGCTGCCACAGGACGGCGTCCCCCAGGCCCGGCTTGAAGAACGTCGTCCCGAAGTTGCGGTCGGCCAGGAGCATGGCTAAACCGCCAGCTAGCATGGGCGTGGCGAATAGAACAAGAATCTGCTGAGTGAGGGCGGCCCACACGAACAGGGGCATTCGCATTAGCTTCATGCCGGGCGCGCGCATGTTGAAGATGGTCACGACGAAGTTGACCGCGCCCATCGTTGACGAGATACCGACAATCAGCAGGCCGACAGTCCAGAAATCCATGCCCTTGGTCGGGCTAAACTGCGCCTCGGACAGGGGCGCGTAGCCCGTCCAGCCAGCCGCTGGCGCGTTGCCCCCCAACCAACTCAGGTTGAGGATGATGCCCGCGAACAGGAAGGTCCAGTAGCCCAGCGCGTTGATGCGGGGGAAGGCCATGTCCCGCGCTCCGATGAGCAGCGGCACGATGTAGTTGCCCAGGCCGGCCAGCATGGGGATGACAAACAAGAAGATCATCGTCGTCCCGTGCATGGTGAACAGCTGGTTGTAGACGCTGGGCGACAGGACCTGTCGGCCGGGCCAGGCCAGCTCGGTACGGAGGAGCAGGGCCATGATGCCGCCCAGGATAAAGAAGCTAAACGCGGTCACCATGTACATGATGCCCAGGCGCTTGTGGTCAACGGTGGTGATCCAACTCCAGACGCTGGTATCCTCCACCAGGACCGGGCGAGCGGGCGCTCTAAAATCAGGCCAGACAGCCATACTGCTCTCCTCTTACTTCAGACTGGACAGGTAGGCGACCAGGGCGTCCAGGTCGGCGTCGGTCAACTGGGGGAAAGCGGGCATCTTGATGCCGGACTTGACGCCCGGCGCGTTGCGAATCCACGTCCGCAGGTTTTCAGGCGAGTTGGTCAGCGCGCCCGCGCCAATCTCCTGCCGGCCCCCGACATTGCTCAGGTTTGGGCCGACCTTACCAGCCGCCGTTGTGCCCTTGATCGTGTGGCAGCTCACGCACAGGTTGCGCTCATCCAGGAACACTTGCTTGCCGCGCTCGATGGCAAAGCCGGTAGCCGTCGGTTGGGCAGGCGCCGCATTGCGCTTCACCCACTCGTCCCACCCAGCCTTATCCACGACCTTGACCCGCATGCGCATAATCGCGTGCTGCTCGCCGCAGTACTCGGCGCACTGGCCCTCATATACACCGGTCTTGGTCGCCTGGAACCAGGTGTTCAACTGCTTGACCCCTGGCCCCACCTGCCCCTCACGGATGAAGTTCACCGGATTGGCGTCCGTCTTGCCCGCCAGCTGGGGGATCCAGAACGAGTGGATGACGTCGTCCGACCAGATGCGCAGGTGAACGCGCTGGTCCACGGGCACGACGAGATCAGCCGCTGTAACAATCTCATCGGAGATGGCGCCTTGCTTAGGGTAGCGGTACTCCCAAAACCATTGGTGGCCGATGACCTCAACCTGGAGTTCGTCAGCCCCCGCCTCAGCCGTATAGCGAGTCACACCGAGCACCTGGACGGTCAAGAAGAGGATGACCAGCAGGACCATAAACGGCGCCAGGGTCCAGGCGATTTCTAGTCGGGTGTGGCCGAAAATCTGGGGGGGCAGGGCTTCGGACCGACGCCGGAAGCGGAACGCCGAGAACAGAATCAGTCCCTGGACCAGGACATAGATGACCAGGGCGGTGAGGAAGATGCGCCAATACAGGCTTGAGATGCTGTCGGCACTCGTCGAAGCGGGGAGAAGAGGCGACGGCGACTGAGCGAAGGCGGCGGCCGGTAACAGGCCAAAGCCCAGCGCCAGAACAGCCGTCAGCCAGAGGAACTGCCGTATCCGGGACAACAGCATGCGTCCTCCGAACTGGGATGCGCTCGCGGGTGGTGCGTGGCGGCGGCTCACACCGTGCCTGACAAGGCCGACGCCACTGATAAGGATGAGAGAGATATTAAGACTTAGCCTAACTATAACAGGCTTGTTTTGCGGTGTCAAGGTAGAACAAATCGGACCGGGTCCAAAATGGGTCGCATTTGAAAAGAAACCACCACGCCGCGTGGAGATTTCGCCACGAACGGCTAATTCAGTTTGACAATCTCGGCCTGTCTAGGTTATCATGAAGCGCATCTGTACCTGGCCTCATCCCTGACCTCAGTGCCTGGCGGGGCAGTCTGAAAAGGACGCCTGCCCAGGCGGGCAAGCCTGCGCCACGTCCAAGTAAGGAGACCGTTCGCATGGAACATGCTTCGACCCACGCGGTGACCACCGAGACCGAGGGCGGTTGGACCCTCGACATGCGCAAGCTCGGCATCTGGATCTTCCTCTCGTCCGAGAACATGCTCTTCATCGCCCTCATTGGCGCTTTCCTGGTCAACCTGGGCCGCGCCGAGACCGGTCCTTATCCAGGCAACGGCCACTTCACGCTCAACCTGCCGCTGACGGCCTTCAACACCTTTGTCCTGCTGACCAGCAGCTTCAGCATGGTCAAGGCCTACGATGCTATCACCCGCAACGACCAGGGCCGCTTCCGCATGTGGCTGCTGACCACTATCGTCTTCGGGGCCTTCTTCCTGTCGGTACAGGGCATCGAGTACTACAAGCTGGCGGTCGAGGAGGGCCTGACGCCCACCGTCAACCAGTTTGGCACGACCTTCTACATCCTGACGGGCATCCATGGCGCGCACGTGCTGGTAGGCGTGCTCTGGCTCATCGGCGTGATGTTGTTCTCCTACGGCGACCGCTTCAACGCTGAGAACGCGGTCCCTGTGGATATGGCCGCTCTCTACTGGCACTTCGTGGACCTGGTCTGGGTCTTCATCTTTATGTTTGTCTACCTCGTCCCGCCAATCCTCCACCCGAACGTCGTTCACCCGTAGTCTGGATTATGTCGAGGTATTTATCATGGAACAGACCCACGCCCACCCCACGCCGAATTACCTATCCGTCTTCTTTATCCTGCTGATCATCACCCTGCTAGAGGTGGGGGTCACGCTGCAGCCGGTCCATGACCTCCTGCCTTTCCTCGTGCCCATCCAGATACCGGTGCTGCTGGTCCTGGCCCTCGCCAAGGCCGCCTACATCGTCCTCTACTACATGCACCTGCGCTACGACTCGCGCGTCTTCGCCGCGGTGTTCTTGCTCGGCATCTTCCTCGGCCTCCTCTTTACCACCGCCGTCCTGCTGCGCTAGTCACCCTGCTGCGCGTCATCAGGTAGACCTGACAGGTTTTCGCAAACCTGTCAGGTCTACTATTTGCAGAGAAATCTTGCACATCCCCTCCTTTCTTGCTATAATACTTAGACCGTCTAACTAATAGATGCGACGGGGCCAAGCCAGGGAAAGATGAGCCTCGTGGTCCCACTCTAGACCAGTGGGCCACGCTCACGCCCTGTGACCCTAACAACCAGGGTTCGGACCACTCTCCCGCCTGCCGCGCTGCCCCCAGCCGCTCAGGATAGGGGGAGACTTTTGTGTGCCGTGTGGCACAAGGATAGCCGAGATGCGCCATCGTATTCGCGCCACCTCCGCCGTGGCATGGGTGCTCCTTCTCCTCTCCCTCGGCCTGCTGGCCGCCTGCCAGCCAAGCGCCGAGACAGCCTCCGCGCCGGCGCAGCCAAACGCCGCGACCACCCCGATTCCCACCGTCGCCCCGCTGCCCACCATCAGCCTGCCCACGAGCGGCCAGGCCGGAACGGGCGCGACGGGCGCGGGTATCGGTAGCCGCTCCTACGTGGGTGAGGTGCGCGTCAAGCAG
>JAHCIP010000387.1 GCA_026129165.1 Anaerolineae bacterium | reverse complement strand
ACGGAGGGCAGATGACAACGCAGGCGCCGCATAGTGTGAGGTACCGATGGCGGAACTATGGCCTGCTGGGCGCGGCCGGGAGTGACTTATTCGACCCGCACGCCTATGGCATCCACCCGGGTGACATCAACTCATCCATCGCGCGCGGCTATCTCTGCCACTACCGCGTGTCGTGGGGCAAACTCTACCTAAGCCAGGTGAATATTGGCCTCAATGAGGAGGACCGGGCCAGGGCTGCGCGTGGCGAAGGGCCGGTTCTCTTTGGTACGCTTCCCGAAGACGACAAAGTGACCATATCCGCTTATAACCTGGGCAAGGAGATGCAGCTCGAAGAGCTAACGGTCTACCGGGGCCATCGCTATCGCTTCCGCAACGTGGTGATTCCCTTCAGCGGCGGCTTGTTGCTCGCTACGGACTTTATCCCGGAGTTCATGGGTTACCTGGACTTCCGCCATCCCGTCTACGAGTTCAAGACCGTCCATGAACTGGACTTTGAGCAGGGGCGCTTGGTCCGGGCCGCAGACCGGTCGCGCGTGATGGCCCAGTTCCGCCGGGAGTTTGAGGAGATGGTCTACGAGCCGCTCAGAAGCGAGTACAGGTGGGGGGAGGATGACATCGAAACAGTCCTGGCGCGGGCTGAGAAGCAAGAAGCTACCCGTCGTGCCATGAATGAGTGGTTCGACGCGCGGCTGATGTTCAAGTACGGGTGGTGGTAAGCCAGTCTGATACCGTAACAGCAAGAAGCCCCTATCATGCCGATAGGGGGCTTCTTGCTGTTGGACGATATGTCGCCTGGGGACGCCTACTTCAGAGCTACTTGCCCCCTGGCCCAGATTCGGCTATACTGGCAGCAGCGACTCGACCCACCTCATCCAGGCTTCGGGAGGCCCTATGCGCGTACTGGCTGTCATCCTCGCGGGCGGGGAAGGAACCCGCCTCAGCATCCTCTCCGAAAAACGGGCCAAGCCGGCCGTCCCGTTTGCCGGCAAATACCGCATTATTGACTTTGTTCTCTCCAACTGTGTCAATTCCGACATTTATAATGTGGCGGTGCTGACCCAGTATCGTCCGCACTCGCTCAACCAGCACCTGGGCAATGGCCGCCCGTGGGACCTGGACCGCACGCGTGGCGGGCTGCGCCTGCTCCAGCCATACCAGGGCCGCACCGAAGGCGATTGGTATCGCGGCACGTCGGATGCCGTGTACCAGAACCTGCCGTTCCTCGACCCGACGGCGGACACGCACCTGATTCTGGGCGGCGACCACATCTATAAGATGGACTATCGCCCCATGCTCGCCTTCCACCAGGCCAACCAGGCCGACCTGACGGTGGGCGTGTTGCACGTGCCGATGGAAGAGACGCATCGGTTTGGCATTCTGACCACCGACGCCGAGCAGCGGATCATTGACTTCAAGGAGAAGCCCAAGCAGACAACCAGCACGCTGGCCTCGATGGGCATCTATGTCTTCAACGCCGATGTCCTGCAGAGAGTACTGCTTGGGACGAACGGCTCGCGGCCGGTAGACTTTGGCAAGGATGTGGTGCCGGGCATGATCCGCACTCACCGCGTCTTCGCCTACCCCTTCGGCGGCTATTGGGTGGACGTCGGCACGGTGCAGTCCTACTGGGACGCCAATATGGACTTGCTCAGCCCGACGCCGGACCTGGACCTCTATACGCCCGATTGGACCATCCACACACGCAGCGAGGAACAGCCGCCCGTCCGCCTGGGGCCTGACGCCACATTGGACCGCAGCCTGCTCTCCAACGGCTGTGTCATCGAGGGGCGGGTCGAGCACTCGGTGCTGTCGCCTGGGGTCATCGTCGAGAAGGGCGCGGTAGTACGCGACTCGATCCTGTTTAGCCACACAGTGGTCAAGGCGGGCGCGGTGGTGGACCGCGTCATCAGCGACAAGGGGGCGGTGATTGGGGAGAATGCGGTGATCGGCGAAGGGTCCCTGGATGTCCCCAACCGCCAGTTCCCGGACCGGGTCAACACGGGCATCACGCTGATTGGCAAGAACGCGCACGTGGCCGGCGGGATCCACGTCGGACGAAATGTCTTGATACGACCTGACCAGAGGCCGTCGGCGTTCAAGGGTAATGTGGAGAGTGGGGCGACGGTGTGACGTGATGAGTGATACGTATTTCGTAGTGCGTAATGCGTATTTCGTAATGCATGATGAGTAGGGCTGACGGCTGAAAGCTGATGGCTGATACCAGGAGTCGGGATGCGGTGGGAAGATGAGGCGTGGCGGGCGAAGATGCGCGTGCGGCTGGACGTCAATGGGGTCTGGGACGCGCGCATTGGAGGTCATGGCCTGCCACTGGCGCGGTTCGAAGCCGAGGCCGGGCGCTGGGCCGAGGCTCACGCTGGCCTGGAGGTGCGCCGAGAGGCGGGTGGCCTGGCCTGGACGAGCCTACCCGACCAGACGGACACGGCGCGGGAACTGACCGAGTTCGGCCGCTACGCCGCCAGCCGCTTCGAGAACGTGGTTGTCCTGGGCATGGGTGGCGCAGCCGCTGGCGCGACGGCCCTACACGCGGCCCTGACTCATCCCTACTGGAACCTGCTACCGCCCGTCAGCCGCGTTGGGCCGCGGCTGTTTGTCCTGGATACGGGGGACCCGGTCGCCGTGAGTGGCCTCCTCGATCTGGTGGACCCGGGCCGGACCTTGTTTCAGGTCGTCTCGAAGTCGGGGACGACGGCCGAGACGATGGCCCAGTTCCTCGTCTTCCGCCGCGCCCTGGTCAACTTGCTGGGCGAGCGCTACCGCGAGCACATCGTCGTCACAACGCATCCCACCGAGGGTGTCTTACGCCTCCTGGCGCGCCAGGAAGGCTACCTGACCTTCGATATGCCAGCCGAGGTGGACGAACGCTTCGGGGCGCTGAGCGCGGCGGGGCTGCTGCCGGCGGCGGCGGGTGGGGTTGACCTGGCCGAATTGCTGGCCGGCGCGAGGTACGCCGACGAAGTGACACGCGACGCCGATCCGTGGCGCAATCCAGCGCTGATGGCCGCCGCGCTGCATTGGCTGGCCTACCAGCAGGGTCAGACAGTCGCCGTCCTGATGCCCTTTGTCGCCGCGCTGACGGGTGTCGCGGACTGGTTCCGCCACCTCTGGGCGGCGAGCCTGGGCAAGCGGCTCGACCGCGAAGGCCGCGTCGTCCATGTCGGCCCGACGCCGGTTCGGGCGCTGGGCGCGACGGACCTACACTCCCAGGCGCAGTTATATCTCGAGGGGCCGGCCGATAAGCTGGTCCACTTCCTCCTGGTGGACGAGTATGGCCGTGAGGCGCCCATCCCGGAGTTGCGCACGCGCGTCAACCTGCCCGATGCAGCGGCACGGGCGGCGCGGGACCAGGTCGTCGCGGACCTGGGCTACCTGGGCGGCGAGTTGATGAGCCACTTGCTCCAGGCCGAGGCGCGGGCCGCCGAGACCGCGCTGACTGAGGCGGGCCGGCCGTCCCTCGCCCATCGCCTGCCGCAGATCAACGCTTTTACCGTCGGCCAACTCCTGTACCTGCTCCAGATGCAGACGGCCTACGCGGCGGAACTGTTCGGCGTCAACGCCTACGACCAGCCCGGCGTCGAGGCGGTCAAAATCGCCACCTACGCCCTCATGAACCGACCAGGCTACGCGGCGCGGCGGGCCGAGATCGAAGGGGTGGAAGCAGGGCGGCGTGACGAGTGGACGATTTAGGAGGTCACATGCCCCGCTATTGGATCATCACCACCTCGCCGGACAACCTGGCCCGCACGGCGGCGCAGGGCTGGACGGTCCAGGGCTTCAAGAGCCGCCAGCGCAAGAAAGTCATGGACAAGATGCGGCCCGGCGACCGCCTGGCCTGGTATCTAACCGGCGTCAAGGCGCTGGGCGCGCTGGCGACGGTGACATCCGAGCCGTTCGAGGACCATAGCCGCGTCTGGGTGAGCGACGGCAAGCCCGACGAGGACTACGCCTGGCGCGTGCATATTCAGCCCGACCTGGTCCTGGCCGAAGCTGACTGGCTGCCCCTGGAACCCATCGCCCGCGATCTGGCCCACGTGCGTAAGTGGCCGGCTGAGAACTGGACGCTGGCCTTCCAGGGCAACCTGCGCGAGGTCAGCGCCGACGACTTCGCCGTCGTGGAGCGCGCCCTGCGCCAGGCCGCTCCCGCACCCGCCTAACCCATTCCTCTTTCCGTTTCCCTGTGTGGAGGTATCCTATGGTAACCGCCATTGTCCTGGTAAATGTCGAGCATGGTCAGTTTGACCGTATCGCAGAGGCGCTGGTAGCTCTGAAGGGCGTGACCGAGGTGTATTCGGTGGCCGGGTCGTTTGACCTGGTCGCCATCCTGCGCACGCCCAACAATGAGGGTATCGCGGATATTGTGACCCATCGGATTCTCGCCGTCCCTGGTATCACCCAGACCCAGACCCTCATGGCGTTTAAGGTCTACTCATCGTTCGACCTGGAGCGCATGTTTTCGATTGGGGCGTGAGATGGATACCACGTTGGAGCAGCGGGTGGGTGAGTTGTTGCGGGGCCACAAGCTGAAGTTGGGGGCAGCCGAGTCGTGTACAGGCGGGCTGATCTCGCACCGGATCACCAATGTGCCTGGCTCGTCCGACTACTTCCTGGGCGCGATTGTGTCGTATTCCAACAGCGCCAAGGAGTACATGCTCGGCGTGCCGACAGCCATCCTGATGGCCTACGGCGCGGTGAGCGAGCTAACGGCGCGGCATATGGCGCGCGGCGCAAAGGGGGTCTTCCAGGCCGATGTAACGCTGGCCGTCACGGGTATCGCCGGGCCGGGCGGCGGCACGGCTGACAAGCCGGTGGGGCTGACATACATCGCGTTGCTGACACCGACGGGCGAGTGGTGCGAACGGCACGTCTGGTCGGGCGATAGGTTGGCCGTCAAGGAGCAGTCGGCCGAGGCGGCGCTTGACCTGCTGCGGCGCTATCTGGAAGGGGAGCTAACGTGAGCCAGAAATCCGGGGGGCATGCCCCACAACCCAACCCACTCCCCGAGGGGTAG
>JAHCIP010000386.1 GCA_026129165.1 Anaerolineae bacterium | reverse complement strand
ATTGACTGGGGGCATGCCGAGTCGCTGGCTTTTGCGTCCATCCTGACCCAGGGGACGCCCATCCGTATGACCGGCCAGGACGTAGGCCGCGGCACGTTCAGCCAGCGCCATGCCGTCCTCCACGACTACGAGACGGGCAGTCTGTACATCCCCCTCCAGCACCTGCGCGACGCGCGCGCCTCGTTTGAAATCCACGACAGCCCGCTCTCGGAGAACGCTGTCCTCGGCTTCGAGTACGGCTACACCCTGCACGCGGGCGAGGTGTTGGTGCTGTGGGAGGCGCAGTACGGCGACTTCATCAACGGCGCGCAGGTGATTGTAGACCAGTTCATCGCCTCGGCTAAGGTCAAGTGGGCCGACATGTCAGGTATGGTGATGCTCTTGCCGCACGGCTATGAGGGCCAGGGGCCAGAGCACTCCAGCGCGCGTCTGGAACGCTTCCTCGAATTGGCCGCCGAGAACAACCTGCGTATCGCCAACTGCACGACAGCGGCTCAGTACTTCCACCTGTTGCGCCGTCAGGCCGGGCTGCTGCGGGTGGACCCGCGCCCGCTGGTCCTCATGACGCCTAAGAGCCTGCTGCGCCACCCGCTGGCCGCCTCGCCCGTCGAGGCCTTTACCCAGGGCGCGTTCCAGCCGGTGATAGACGACGACGTGGCCGACCGCGAGTTGGTCGAGCGCGTCATCTTGTGCAGTGGCAAGGTCTATGTAGACCTGGTCACTGCCCGCCAGCGCCCCAACGCCGAGCATGTCGCCCTAGTCCGCGTCGAGCAGATCTACCCCTTCCCGGCCGCCGAGATCCGCGGCGTCCTGGACCGCTACCCCAACCTGCGCGAGGTGGTCTGGCTCCAGGAGGAACCAGCCAACATGGGCGCCTGGCGCACTATGCGGCCGCGCCTGCGCGAGTTACTCGCCGGGGTAGGCGAGTTGCTCGGTCGGCCTCTGACGCCGCGCTACATGGGCCGCCGCGAGCGCGCCAGCCCCGCCGAAGGCTCGGCTGCCTGGCACCAGGCCGAGCAGCGCCGCATTGTGGAAGCCGCCTTTACGCCGATCACCCAACATGATACTTCCGAGGTGCAGCATGGCGATTGAAGTCAAGGTTCCGCCGCTGGGCGAGTCGATTGTCGAGGCCACCGTGGGCCGCTGGCTCAAGAACGAGGGCGACGCCGTCAAGGCGGGCGAGACGGTGGTCGAACTGGAAACTGATAAGGTCAACCTGGAAGTCGCCGCCGACCAGGCGGGGGTCCTGGAGCGCATCCTGCGGCCCCAGGGCGAGACGGTGGCCATTGGGGACGTGCTGGCGACTATCGCCGCCGGTGAAGCGGGAGCCACTGCGCCTGAGCCAGCGCCCGCGCCAACCGCCTCCGCCACGCCACCTCCCACAGACGGCAGGACGGCCGAGGAGGTGCGGGTCACCCCGGTCGCCCGCCGCGTGGCTGAGGATAAGGGCGTTGACCTGAGCAGCGTCCAGCCGACGGGCTTGAGTGGGCGGGCGACCAAGGAGGATGTGCTGCGGGCAACGCAACCGGCTGCCCCCGCTGCCGCGCCCGCACCGGCTCCGGCCCCTACGCCGACCCCGGCTCGCGTAGCCCCGGCCGCTGCTCCCACGCCCGCCGCTCAGGCAGCCGCCCCTGGTACCCAGGCCCGTCCGGAAGAGCGCGTGCGCATGACGCGCCGCCGCCAGACCATCGCCCAGCGCCTGGTCGAAGCGCAGCAGACGGCGGCCATGCTGACGACGTTCAACGAATTGGACATGACGGCGGTGATGGACATCCGCAAGAAGCGGCGCGAGTCGTTCGAGAAGCGCAACGGCGTGCGCCTGGGCTTCATGTCATTCTTTGTCAAGGCGACCATTGGCGCGCTCAAAGCGTTCCCCAACCTCAACGCCGAGATTGACGGCACGGACATCATCCTCAAGCGCTACTACGACATCGGCGTGGCCGTGGGCGCGGAGGGCGGCCTCGTCGTGCCGGTCGTGCGTGACGCCGACCGCCTGACCTTCGCCCAGATCGAGAAGACCATCGAGGAGTTGGCCGTCAAGGCGCGCAACAACACGCTCAGCATCCAGGACCTCCAGGGCGGCACGTTCACCATTACCAACGGCGGCGTGTTCGGCTCCCTCCTATCCACGCCCATCCTCAACCCGCCGCAGGTAGGCATCCTGGGCCTGCACAAGATCGAGGAGCGGCCCATCGCCAGGGACGGTCAGGTCGTCATCCGGCCCATGATGTACGTTGCCCTGACCTACGACCACCGCATCGTGGATGGCCGCGAGGCGGTGCAGTTCCTGGTCAAGGTCAAGGAACTCATCGAAGACCCGGAGACGCTGCTGCTGGAGGGCTAAATTCTACGCAACCTCCCTACTCTCTAAAATTGCGAAAGTAGCAGGAGGGTAGGGAGGTTCGTGGGAAAGGGAATGTGAACCATGAGTACGTCAGTCTCAACGGTCGAACGAGTTGTCCGCCTGACGGTCCCACAAGCCCAACGGCTGGCTAGTCTAGCTCAGGCAAAGCAACTCAGCGAAGATCAGGTCGTTTCCAAAGCGTTGGACATTCTTTTCAGCCTCACCGATGTTCTAAACAGCCAGGCGGAGGGCCAGGGCTGGTCTATCCTGTCGGAGGCTTCTCTCGCCCGGATTTGGGACAACGAGTTAGATGCCGCCTACGATAACTGGCAGGATCTGTATGGCATACCAACGCGGTGAAGTTCTACTGGTCCCATTTCCCTTTAGCGATCTAAGTGCTACAAAGGTCCGACCAGCGATTGTGGTGAGTAGCCCGCTCTATCATGCCAACGAACCCGACATTATCCTCGCTGCCATTACATCACAAATTACTACTATCGGCCCGCTTGACTGCGTTCTCCAAGACTGGCAGACGGCCGGATTGCGCTTCCCGTCTGCTTTCAAGCCCGTGCTGTTTACCCTTGAGCCTTCACGTGTCATATTTCAAGTGGGATCACTTTCACATTCCGACTTGATGAATGTGGAGATCCGTCTACGACGCATGTTGGCGCTATAACTTTTCCGCTGACTGTGCCTTGCTACAGGGAACCTGGCTATGTTTGACGCTACTGCTTTCTACACCACCTTCGACACCCGCGTCCGTGACATTGTCGCCCACGCCGCCGCCCACGCGCCGGCCTTCCACCAGCGGCTTGCGGCGGCCGGTCTGACACCCTCCGATGTTCAGACCGTCGCCGACCTGGCCCGCCTGCCCATCCTCCGCAAAGACGACCTGCTGGCCCAGCAGCAGGCCCACCCCCCCTTTGGCGGCCTGCTCACCGTGCCTATGGGCAGCCTGCGGCGCGTCTTCCAGTCCCCCGGCCCGATGTACGAGCCGGAGGCGAATGTGCCCGACCCGTGGCGCTGGGCGCCGGCTCTGCAAGCCGCCGGCTTCGGCCCCGGCGACCTGGTCCTGGTCGCCTTTGGCTACCACCTGACCCCGGCCGGGGCGATGTTCGAGGAAGGCGCGCGGGCCGTGGGCTGCGCCGTCATCCCTGGCGGCATTGGCAGCCAGGAGCAGCAGGCGCAGGCCATGGCCGCGCTGGGCGTGACAGGCTATATCGGCCTGCCGAGCTATCTCAAGGCGCTCTTGGAGAAGGCCGAGGCGATGGGGCAGAGCTTGCGGCGTACGCTGAAGAAGGCGTTCGTGTCGGCCGAGCCGCTACCCCCCTCGCTGCGCGCCCTGCTCCAGAGCTACGGCGTCCAGGTGTTCCAGGGCTACGGGACGGCGGAGGCGGGCAACCTGGGCTACGAGGTGACGCCGGACGCGGGCTGGACCGTGCCCGACGATGCGCTGGTCCAGGTGTGTGACCTCAACAGCGGCCAGCCGTTGGGGCCGGGCGAGACGGGGGAAGTGGTCGTCACCCTGTTCGAACACGCCTACCCCTTGATTCGCTTTGGGACCGGCGACCTATCCGCCCTCCATGCTGAACCCTGCCCGGTGACGGGGCGACCGAGACTGGTGGGCTGGTTGGGGCGAGCCGGCGATGCCGTCAAGGTGCGGGGCATGTTCCTGCACCCGCGCCAGGCCCAGGCTGTGCTCGGCAAGCTGCCGGGGCTGGCCGCTTACCAGTTCGTCATCACCCGGCAAAACCATCTGGATCACCTGACGTGCCGGATTGTGCCTGCGCCCGGCGTGGCCGCCGACGAGGTGGCGCTCGCCGTCCAGGCCGCCATCCGCGATGGCCTCAAATTCCGCGCCGACGTCGAGCCGGTGGAGAGCCTGCCCGCCGACGCGAAGCCCTTGATAGATGAGCGGGTATGGGAATGAAGGGAGGGTAGTGGGTGGTAGAGGGTGGGTTAGGTTTGAGCCTTGAGGACTTCCGCCGCCCACGTCGCATCCTCGTCGCTCAACGGCGGGACGGGCGGCTGGTGGTAGTCTATGACCAGATCATAGCCCGCGCGTTCGTAGACCCCCTTGATGACGCCGCCCAGGTCCACCTTCGGTTCTGTATCGTCGGGCAACAGGGGCAAGGGGAAGGTCGGGATGCGCTGGCGCACACCAAAGGGGTACAGCCGCGCACGGAAGGACTGTTCGCGGCGGCGGATGAACAGGCGGTAGTCACTGGCAGGAACCTCGGTGAGAGGCATCGGTTGGCCAGCGCGCAATAGGTCTATCTCCACGAAACCTACGTCCGTCCGCAGCAACTCCTCCCGCTTGGCGATGTAAGCCTCACGGTCACGGCCTGGCAACTTGTTGCTGTAGGACAGGACCTCGATGACGGTGATGACCTCGCCGTGCGGGACGAGGCGTACTTCGAGGTAGCCCACCTCAATCGTCTCCAACTCCAATTCCACTGAGACGTACTGGTCAACTTCCTCGACTTCGGCTGTGGCGACCGCCGGACCGCCGCGATGGATCACCATGAGGTCGGGATAGCGGGGCATGGTCGGCGCGTCGGGGCGAGCTGTCACGAGGGTATGCGTCTCCACGGCAACGAAGTAACGCGGCCGCAGGCGATTACCCAACTCATCGGCGAGCGCGGTAATCAGCCGATGATGGAAATCTCGCCAGAGGGTTGTATTCTCCAACCACGGGTT
>JAHCIP010000385.1 GCA_026129165.1 Anaerolineae bacterium | reverse complement strand
CACTGGTTAGCGTTCCGGGCCCACTGAGGGCAACAGCCGCGGCAGGGGCTGACGCCTCAGCGAGGCAGGTCGGTACGGGCGCGTCAGGCAGCATAGGGGGCGCGGTCGCCTCCACAGCAGGAGCAGGCTTCTGGGCCGAGCCGCCGCGCAGAGTCTGCAGGATGGCCTGGCGGGACTGGGGCGCGCTGGAGTGAATCAGGGTCACGGTCCCGTTGCCTTGCTCAAGCTCGACTCGCGTCACCTGTGGCAGACTCAGCGCCAGCTGGACGAGACGATGGTAGGCTTCTGGCTGAGTCGCTACGTTCGATATGTGCAGGCGAGTTCGCCCGGAGTCGAGGTATGTCACCTGACAGGTGGCGTTCATGCTGGTCTGTCTCCCATCGCCCCCGGTAGCTTCGCGTGGCTGCGTTGCCCGATGGCTCTATGAGGCTGTAATCGTGATCGTCTCAGGCTCGGTCGCCGCCACCTTTGCCGTCTGATCCGCCTCTCGCTCAGCTTTCGCTTCGTTGACCAGGTCCTTCCACTGCTCGCCCGCCGTCGCGGCCAACGCAGCGGTCGATGAGGCAGCGGCCATACCAACAACGACGGTCTTCTTAGCGACCTGACGCAGACCAGGTACAAAGGGGGACACGGCGACGATGCCAAGTCCGACAACGGCTGCAGCGATAGCTTCCATGTCTAGGTCTCCTTTATGAAGTCAAAGTGGACGGGCAAGCGCGATGCTCCTCGGACGTAGCGACAGCGGCGTTGTTGAGGGCACACCGCTATCCCTGATGGCCCCCGCCAGAGGCGGCGCCAATCTAGCGAAAGACGGCAGGTTATTCTAGGGAGATGGTGATAGTCTCAGGTTCGGCCGCCAGCATCTTTGCCTGCGCCTCAGTCTCATGCTCAGCCTGCGCTTCAGCGACCACGTCCTTCCACTGTTCACTGGCGACCGATGCCGCTGTGGCGGTGGCAGCTAGCGCCATCAGGCCAAGCATGATCACCTTCTTGGCAATGGGCCGTGTGGCAGGCACGAAGGGCAACATCGCAAGGATGGCGAGAACCAGGATAACAACGAGGATGTCCTGCAACGTCGTATCTCCTTCAGCTAACGGTCGGACTCCAACAGTCGCCGCGCTTGATCGGGCCAGGAAGCGGGGTTCAAAAGCCGATAGCGGGGGCCGGCATCGGTGAGGATATTGCGTAGTTGCGCCTCGTCCATATTCGCTAGCTGCTCCAGGCTGGTGACGCCCGCGGCCTCTAGCACACCAACCACCTTGGGGCCAATCCCGTCAATGTCGATCAACCCAGGCGTCGGCGTGTTAGCCATCGACCATGTCGCTGGCGCATCCCCAGCCTGAGCCGTGTCGGTGGCAGCCTCGCCTGACGCTGCATCCCCAGCCTGGGCCGTGTCGGTGGCAGCTTCGACTGACGCTGCATCCCCAGCCTGGGCCGTGTCGGTGGCAGCCTCGCCTGACGCTGCATCCCCAGCCACCGTTGTAGCCGGAGCTTCCACCGCTGCAGCCTCCTCATCTGATCTGGATCGCGAGCGCACCTTGTCCGCCTGATAGACAACCACCACGGCCGCGGCCTTGGCGCCATCCGCGACGGCAAGGCCACCCTTCACCGCCGCCTTCGCCGCCGGCCGCAGCGATGGCACCACGGGCAATAACGCCAGCGCGGATGCGCCAATCACCAAGAGCAGCAATTCCTCCATCGTCTGCGCCTCCTATCGTTGGCGTCCGTGTCAACCTGATCGCCCATCGGGGTTACCGATGTCGTTTTCAGGGTTATGTGGGCGGAGCGCGGAATTACGGACTACTATACCAGACACCGATGAGACCCCATAGGTCCCAAAAGGCGCAAAAAGGATGCATACATTGGCAGCCAGGTCTTGCGGCAGACGAAGCTCCACCGCATCGGCGGCGTGGCCGAGACGTACGGCCATCGATGCCTGTGCCGAGTTCTGATTGGTCTGTATCAGGCGCTATCCGGTTTGCGGAAGGATTGCCACAGGGTATACAACAGAATGATTGTGATCAGCACTGCGCCGATGACAAACCCGGTCTCCGCAACCAGTCGAATGAGGCGGCCCTCGACCTCGTTAACCTTCCCTTCAAATGGGATCAGCAAAGTGAGCGTCGAGCCAAGCAACAACCCCACCAACAACACACTGAGAACAACCCGGCGAATACCCAAGTCCAGGGCCGCACTAAATACCCTCATGCGCTGATCAATGCTGTCGGTAGTGACCTGAAACGCCAGGTGGCCTCGTTGGAATTCGTCGAGCAACGCCATAGTGGCCGATTGCAGCGCTGGCAATCGCCCCAAGAATTCCCGGGCGAGTGGTTTGCCCGCATGACTTAGGACGTTGTCGAGTGTGAGCTGTTCACGCAACAACCCCTTCAGCTGGGTGTAAGAAACATTGAGGATATAATCGATCGGCTGGTCCCCCAGCAAAGTGCGCATAATCGACTCGCCCTGACCGATGGCCTTGATGGCCAGGGTGAATTCCTTGCGCACCTGTAGGCCGTGACGTAGGAGCACGTCAATCAAGTCCTTCATCATGGAGGTGAGAGAGGCAGGAAATTCCTCAAAGAGAAGACTGCGGTTTACCAGTCGCTCGATGTCGCGCTCGAGAGCTTTGGGGTTGTAGCCCCTCGAGGGCATGCAAATGGCAACCAGGACCCGTGTGACCGACTGGGCGTCATGGTCTTGCAACGCCCAGATCAGCTCCCCTAAAGCAAACCTGTCTTCAAGGGCCAGATAACCCATCAACCCCATATCGAGGAAGATAATGCGGCCAGTCGCAGGGTTGACCCATACGTTGCCCGGGTGCGGATCGGCGTGGAAGAAGCCATCGATAAGCACCTGCTGGAGCAGCGCGCGGAAGAAATTGATCGCCAGTTGCTCGCGATCGAGGCCTGGGGCATCCAGCGTGGCGATATCGGTAATCTTGACCCCGTCAACGCGCTCCTGGGTCAGCACCCGGGTCGTGCTATACGCACCATAGATGAGCGGAACATGCACGAAAGCCAGGTTACGCATGTTGTAACGCAGGAGGCGAGCATTGTATGCCTCATTCCCGAAGTCCAGTTCGGTCACGGCGTTCTCGGCAAACTCGCGGAACAATGGGCTCATTCCAAATTGGCGGCTCCACGACACCCGCCGCTCAACGAGATCCAGTATGTCTTGCATGACATTGAGGTCGCCCTTAACCGTAACTTCGATGTTAGGACGCTGTACTTTGACAACAACACGCTCTCCGGTTTGGAGCGTGGCAGCATGAACCTGCGCCGTTGAGGCGGCAGCAAGCGGTTCCGCCTCGAACACCGCGAAGACTTCTTCGGGCGGTTTGCCCAGTTCCCTACGGATGATCTCCTTGACCTCTCGGTAAGGGAATGGCGCGACATCGTCTTGCAACTTCTCCAGCTCAGCCTGCCAGTCGGCTGGCAGGATTTCGCTACGGCTAGCCACCATCTGCCCGAATTTCACAAAGGTGGGACCGAGTTCCTGGAGCATCAGGCGAACCTTCGCGGCTGGGGGTTGGTCAATCAACACCTGCCGGCGGCGATAAATCAGCCGCTGAAAAGAGCGCCGCACGCCGCCCATAGGCGAAATACCCACCAGGATATCCACCACATAGCGACGGATAATGCTAATTATCTGCTGAGTTCGCAGGTTCTCTACGATACGATTGCGTCGTCCGGTAGGCAACATCCCAAGCCAACGCCAATAGAAGGGGCTACGCCGCTCATCCATGATATATGGGCTGTCCAGGCCGGTGAGCGCCTCCAGAGTCATGACAATCAGCCCCATCAACATTGCGCCAAAGATCGCTGAAAATAGTCGAGTCCCGCCCACTTCCCAAATCGTGGGCGCCAGGTAGGACAAGAGTAAGAAGATGAAAGTATCGGTCGCCAGCGCTAACAGCCCCATCGACCAGATGTACAGCCGCCCCGTCAAGAACAGAATCGCTGGACGGACGAAGGCGTGCATAACCCCAAAGATAAGCCCAATAAGAATGTAGGAGAACACTTTCGGGAGCGGCTCTCCGTAGTAGTTATACGGGGCCAGTTGAAGACCCGGTACGATGTTCATGACAATGGCGGCTGCCAATGCATTTACAACAACACGAAGGAGAAAGTATGCCATGACACCTGCCTATAATGGGTTAATCCAACGAGGCAATGCCAGCCTTCCTGTGCAAGCGCCCGTAGTACACAGAGCTAGACAGGAACAGCGCATCGCCCATGGCCGCGTACAGGATCGCAAGATACTGTTTGGGGATGGCCGACTCAGCATATTCATCTGTCACCTCCCCGCAATTGTGTCGATGGACCTCTCATGGATGGCGCTTCGCGTTTGTACTCCCTTCAGAAAATAGTCCGTCAATTTCTGTGCCAGCACGGCATCGTCTAGCCCCGTGCTGGCATCGGGGCCAATAAAGTTATTGATGGCGCCCAGGAACAACAGAGTCAACGTGTCGGGGTCATCGATCTGCAACTCGCCGCGGGTCATGCCATCCTGCATCAGCGCCGCGAGGGGCCCAAACAGTTCGCGGCGGAACGCGCTGCGCACCACATCGAGATTTTCCGCCCGCTTCAGGTACTCACAGTCCCGAAGCAGGGTAGTATAACTCGCGATAAAGCCAGACAATATGGTCATAGCCACGCGCTGCAATCGCTCCGCCAACGTGCCAGGAAGCTCGATCACCTCACGAAAACCATGCAGCTTGTAGCGGAGCACCTGTACGAAAAGGTTCTCCTTGTCCCCAAAGTAATAGT
The DNA here is from genome assembly GCA_026129165.1 of Anaerolineae bacterium. GTDB lineage: Bacteria > Chloroflexota > Anaerolineae > Epilineales > JAHCIE01 > JAHCIE01. The sequence goes on along the minus strand of JAHCIP010000385.1, from coordinate 289 downwards.
ACAGCGTTGGCTTGCTTAATTCGCACCGCCGGCATAATTCATCCACTGTCACTCCACGGTAGCCTTTCTGTTGAAACAGTCGCCACCCTTCGTCGAGTATACGCCGGGCATTCTCATGCTCTGGGAAAGAAGCTGGATCCATGTGTCAACCATCCGCGGGTTATATACTGGACAGTATATAGTATACTAGACAGTATAGAAATTATCAAGCGGCGGGGCTTGGGCTACAAGGGGGCGTCGTTACATGAAAGACATCGAGTCCTTGCGCATGGCACGCTGGTGTGGGGGA
>JAHCIP010000384.1 GCA_026129165.1 Anaerolineae bacterium | reverse complement strand
GTCCAGGGCAAGTACCAGGAAAAGCCCACGCTGCCCTTCGCCCCGGGCCTGGAAGCGGCCGGCGAGGTGGTGGCGCTCGGTCCCGACATCAAGCGCCTGAAGGTCGGCGACCGCATCCTCACGACGCCGCCCTTTGGCGGCTTCGCCGAGTTCGCGACCTCGCGCGAGGAGTTCAGCTTCGTCATTCCGGACTCCATGGACTTCGACGTCGCCGCCGGCTTCCCGGTGACCTACGGCACGGCCCACGCCGCGCTGCGCTGGCATCTCGACCTCCAGCCCGGTCAGACCCTGGTCGTCCACGGCGCGGGCGGCGGCTATGACCAGGGTCTTGTGATGAGCCGGGCCTTCGGCGGCGACGGCTTCCAGTGGATCGCCCCGTCGCGCTTTGGCTATCTGCGCACGCCGCTGCCGGCGGACGCCTCCACCGCCGTCCAGGCGGACGCATTCGCCGATCTCCTGGACACGGTGGGCATCCAGCGCGTCGCGCTTGTTGCACATTCGGGCGGCGTCCCGCCCGCGCTCCAGTTCGCCCTACGCCATCCGGACCGTACATCGGCCCTGGTCGTAATGTCTGGGGCGCCCTACACCGGGCTTGCCATCCCCGACCAGAAGCTGCCGATGCCCCTCTGGGTCTACCAGGCCCTCTTCAGCTCGGATTTTCCCTACTGGGCGCTGGAGAAGGTCGCTCAACCCCGGCTGGCGACCATCTACGATGCCACCCCGACTCTGCAGGCGAAGATGACGCCAGAGGAAGCCGCCGTCGTGTCGGATATCGTGGCGGGAATGGAGCCTGTGACCTGGCGTGTGAACGGCGTTCGCAACGACGAACTTCTGCGCAACCCAGGGCACCTTCAGGGCAGGAACATGAAGTTCAGCAGGATCTGGTTGAACACATACTGCTGGTTCTGCTGCGCGCCCATGCCGCCACTGTAGATAATCGAGACTTGGAAGTACGACTGGCCGCGCTGGAAGATGACATGCTCTGACGACGGGTTCTGGCCGCCTGGCAGGTACTGGCGACAGCCGCGAACGCCTGTACTACCGACGGCGAAGTTAGGCAGCGAGCAGGTGAGACCCATCGTAGGCGGTCGCGAGTGGGACGCCTGGACGGTGATCTCCGAGAACTTAGAGAAGCGTCACTACCACTAACACGGTCATGTATCGAATGGCGCCCATGTTGACCTCCTGGTCCTGTCTTGAGGCGCCGGTTATTCGTCGTCGCATTCACCTCATGGACAGTGTAGCGAGTTCCCGTCAGGCGCGTGTCGCGAGATCGTCAGGAACAGAGAGGCTTTGTCCTGACGGTGACGCGGTAGACTACAGCCAGGCTTGCGTATCGGGTTCGCCAAGAGGCACCGGTGCAACGGGTCCAGACGGTATATGCCGCCGTGGGCGACCTTTTCGGGTGGCTATCGTGGGTGAGGTTGGGATCGCTCGCGATGTAGGGAGGTTCAGCGAAGCGGTGGTCGGCCCGAGGTAGGACCGTTCAGATTTGATCTCTCAGAACCCGATGCGCCAGGGCACGCGAGGCCGCGGCGCGGAGGTACCTGGGCCGCTTCGATCCGGGGTGGACAATCAACCGAATGCTTGCTGGGGAGACTGTACAGCTCGCACCGCCGCCTCGAACGGCTCACTCCGGGCTTGCTGCTCGGCCGCAGCAAGCTGCTCCTGCGGAATTTGGTGTGCGGCCTTCATCCACAGCTGCTCGACGCGGTCTTTTAGTGACCTGCTGCTTGAAGGATGAGTTAGGACGTGTGAGAGCAACACTAACGGAGAATGAATCTCTCCCTGTTTCATTTGCCACTGCGCTAACCCGACGAGCGCGTTCAGCATCCCCGGCCGGAGTTCGATCTCAGTTGCCAGCTTGAGAGCTTCGGAGAAGGTCACGTGGGCCTCGGCATCGTGATTCGAGGCCAACAAGGCGCTGCCGAGTTGGTTGAGGGTATCAATGGTGCTCCAACGTTCGCCCAGTTGGGTAAACAGTGCGAGGCTTTCTCGGTACAATCCGACGGCCTCTCCGAACTCGCCCTGTGCCTGCGCCACCGTCCCGAGCGCGCCCAATGCCATCCCCAGCACCCACCGGTCACCCACCAGCCTGCTTTGCGCGATGCCTTCTCTTAGCGAGGCATGCGCTGCATCATACATGCCTAGCTCTGATTCGAGCGCGCCTAGATAGAAGAGGCCGACGGCCACCATGCGCGGGTCCTTGAGCGACCGATAGGCAGCCAGCGCGGTCTGAAACCTTTCGAGAGCTTCACGCTGTTCTCCCAGCGTTTGAGCCGCGATGCCGAGGTTCCCGCAGGCTAGCGCCATTTCCCACTCGTCGCCGATGTGCGTGGCTAGAGCAAGCTCTTCCATAAATGCGGCTCGCGCTCGTACAGCATCACCAGCTTGCCAATCAAGCACGCCCAGATGGTGAAGAGTTTGCATGAGTTCACCCTGTGCCTCAAACGAGCGAAGGGTTGCGGCGCTGTGCTCCAACAGCTTGCGCGCTTCTTCGCGCCTGCCGAGCCGGACAGCAAACCAGCCCAGTTTGCCCCGCACGACTTCAAGCACCACCGCGTCGCTGGTATCAGATTGAACTGGCACGTCAAGCCCATGCTGAAGCTCATCGGTTGCCCAGCTAAACAGCGCGTATCCCTCCTGGAACCACCCCCGCATTTCGTGCAGTGACCACAAGGCTCGGATTGGCTTACGGATAGCCTCACTCTGCCTATGCCTCACGGCGTGGCGCCAGGCGAGGCGGATGTTCTCCATCTCTATGCTCGTTTCCGCTAGAGCCTCAAGCTGATGAGGGCCTCGGAGGCGTTTCTGCTGGAGGGCGGCCAAATCGGTGTAATAGTCGCTGTGCTGGTTACGGGCAGCCGCCTCCTCTGCCAGGTTCTCATGCAGACAATCGGCCGCATACTGTCGCACCAACTCATGCAGGTCGTATCGGCCGCTCGGCGTGCGCCGCAAGAGCGACTTGGTCAGCAGCGACGAGAGCGACGGCAAGGATGCCCCAGCGATGGCCTCGGCTGCCTCCCGCTGCATACCTCCTCGAAACACCGACAAGCGCGCCAGTACCGCTTGCTCCTGCGGGCTTAGCAGGCGCCAGGAGTGATCAAACACCGCTCGCATCGAATGGTGGCGCGCCGGCAGGTCGCGCATCGACGTGGCGAGGAAGTCCAGGCTGCGTCCGATCTCACGCTCAATCTCGTCCAGCGCCAACGTGCGCACCCAGGTGGCGGCCAGTTCAATCGCCAGCGGCATGCCACCCACCAGTCGGCAAATGCGCGCCACGGTCGCCTTCTCCTCGTCGTGTAGACTAAAGCCCACCTGCGCCCGACGCGCCCGCTGGAGGAACAACATCACCGCACTCGACTGCTCAACACTCGTCCCCCTCTCGTCCGTTGGCAGCTCCAAACCGCCAACATCAAACAGCCACTCGCCGTTCAGGTTCAATTGCTCGCGTGAGGTGACCATCAGCTTCACCTCAGACGCCTGCTCGAGAATCTCAGTGAACAACCCAACGCCGTCTAGTAAGTGCTCCATGTTATCCAACACCACGAGCATCTGTCGGCTGCGCAAGTAGTGGATGAGCTGCAGCTTCGGGTCAGTCTGCCCTGCGAATGCCAGGCCGACTGCGTAGGCGATGGCCGAGACCATCAGAGGCGGGGAGTCCAGCGAGGCGAGTGAGACGAAAGCCGCCCCGTGCGCGAAGCTGTCCGCCTGCCGGATCGCCAACTGGAGGGCGAGGCGCGTCTTGCCGATGCCGCCCGGTCCGACGAGCGTTAGGAGCCGACACTCGGGATCACCGATCAGGTGCGCCAGTTCAGCCAACTCCCGTTCCCGGCCCACGAAAGGGGTCAATGGCACGGGTAGATGGGGTCGGTGGCTGCTTTCCGCCGTACCTTCATCAGACCGGCTCGCGCTGAACTCGCCGCGACTTATCCTCTCGTAGAGGGCTCGCGTCTCGGAGGAAGGCTCAACGCCCAGCTCACCGGCGAGGGCTTGGCGGCACTTCTCATACTGGGCGAGGGCGGCGCTGCGTTGGCCGCTGGCCGCCAGCACTCGCATGACCTGCCGATGAGCCTCCTCGCGCCACGGGTCCAGGTCCAGCTGTCGCAGGGCATAGCGTCTCGCTTCGTCATACTCTGCCCGCTGCTCGTAGTAGTCGGCTAGCTGCGTAAGTGAGTCGAGTGCGCGCCGATGTAACCGCTCCCGCTGCACTAACGCCCATTCTTCGAACGCGGCACTGTCACTGAGGAAGAACTGAGCGAGGAACTCGCCCCGGTATAGGTTTACTGCCTGCCGTAATCGCTCTGCGCACGCCAGGCAACTCTCTATGTTCTCATGCGGGTGCGCGTCGCACGCTGCCAGGAGAGCGTTGAAGATAACGACGTCAAGAGCGTAGTCGCTGGCACTATTAAACTGGATCTCGTCACGGGAGATAAACAAGTAGGGAGGCTGGGCTGTGGGGTCGCTGATGGCCTGGCGTAAAGCGTAGAGGGTCTGACGCAGATTGTGACGGGCGACGTCCTCGGTGCTCTCGGGCCAGAGCAGGCCCATAAGAATCTCGCGACGCTGGGGGCGGCTTGCTTCGACGCTGAGGTAGGCGAGCAAGGCGCGGGCCTTGTCGGACTCGAATTTCGCGGCTCGGCCCGCAATCGTGACTTGCAGCGACCCTAACAAAGCCAGCGACAGGGCTGCCATAGGCCCTCCTCGCCATCATGGCCGGCTGTGGGGTCTGGACCGGACATCACATGCGTGCGCCAATTATACTATGGGCGCGCCTAACGTGCAACAGGAGGTTGCCATAAAAAAGCAGCCGATACGATACGAACGAGACTCATCTGGTACACGCGACACACACTCCGGTCGTCGGGGTAGAGAACGTAATAGGTCTCGTTCGTATCATCCCGTCCTATAATCCACCTACTGCCGCCCAATCGTAGCTCTACGTCCCACTTGCCTATCAGCCCCACCAACTTCTTAAGCGCAGGAGTGAGCAGGGGTGTCTCAATAGGGGCGTGATCATACGGTTCATGAGTTCGGTGGGCGTGATAGACGGCTAACTCACGCCCGAGGAACATTCGGGGGACAGCCAGGGGACGGCCCGGGGACAGCTGTTGG
>JAHCIP010000383.1 GCA_026129165.1 Anaerolineae bacterium | reverse complement strand
CCCTGGTAGGTCCCGATTTCGAGGATGTCGCCCTGGCTGTAGTAGGCCATCTCGTAGAGCTTGAGGGCCTCCTCGACACGCAGCCAGCCGGGAATAGGGGAGGCGATGATTGCCATGCCGTCCACGTCCCTATGCGGCCCGGCCGCCAGGCGGCGGTGATAGTCATTGATGTAGCTGGCCCGGCCGAAGGTCGGCTGGTAGGGCAAGCCAAACGCGCCGACCAGGTTAGGCGGCAGCCAGGCTTCAATGTGCTGTTGCACCTCGGGTGTCTCCATCCTCGCCTCGCTGATACACTCAAGCGCCACTAAAGCCCACCCGAATCAGCGCCTGATGCAAAAACTGGAACTCCGCCAGGTCCGCGGGCCGCGTGGCGGGGTTGGCGGCTAGATCAGCGGCGGCCTGCTGGTAGACCTCGCGGACGGCGGCGGCGTGTTCGGCCACGGTGACAATGGGCGTGGCCCGCGCGCCAGCCCGCAGGCGGTGGACCAGCGCCTCGTCCTCGGCCAGCCGCCGCAGAAGGACGGCCAGTTCCCCAGGCCGGTCGGGATCAAAGGTAAACCCGTTCACGCCCTCGACCACCGCCTCTGGCAGCGCGCCCACCCGCGTCGTCACCAGCGGAATCCCCCGCCGCAGCGCCTCGCGGGTCACAATGGCGAACGTTTCCGGCCAGATGGACGGCGTAACCACGCAGTCTACAGCGTGGAGCAGCCAGGGCAACTCATACGGCTCATAGGCGCCGTACAGGCGCAGCGTCAGGCCAGGTATTTTGGCGGCGGTTTCGCGTAGTGCCTGGGCATAGCCCGCATGGGGCGACTGACCAATGAGCGTCAGGTCCACCGCGTCCAGCCCGGCCAGCTTGAGCGCCTCTAGAATCAGGTGCGGGCCTTTGTGGGGCATGACCGAGCCGAGGAAGGCGAGGTTGAGCTGACCGCGCTGGCGCGGTGTGACGTACCCGTTGGCGCTGGGGGCGGGTGGGATGGACACCCCATTGGGGATGACGCGCATCCGCGCCGCCTCCGCGCCATAGCGCACGAAATAGTCGGCCACGTACTGCGAGGGCGCGATGAGGCGCTCGGCCATGCCCAGCACCCGCCGATAGTAGACGGCGCGCAGCCCCCAGCGCAGCAGCGCCCTGTCCCCCTCAGCCGCGAAGCACGTTCGGGCGCATTCCCGCCCTCCGTCCGGCCCCGCGCATAGCGCGCCGTTTGTCTTGCGGAGGATGATCAGCGGGCAGGCCAGGAAGAAGTCCTGCAGCGACAGGACGACCCCGACCTGATAGTGGTGCGCGATCTCCACAAAACGCGGTGACAGGTCAAGCAGGTGCATACCGTGGACGACGTCGGGCGCGAACTCCAGCAGGGTTCGCTCAAAGTGGCGTTCCATATCGGTGTGATGGAACAGGAAGAAGTCCAGCGGCACGGGCCCACCGAGATAGCGTTCCACCAGCACACCATTCGGCAGGAGTTCTCGCACCGGCTGAGGATCGTAGGTCGGCTGGGGCCGACAGCATACCACCCGCACCTCGTCGCCCTGACCGGCCAACTCGTAGGCCAGCGTCTGCGTGATGCGCTCGACGCCGGCAATGCCGTCGGGCGGGAAGCGGTGGGTCACGATGAGTACACGCATATTACGGTCGAGTCTCAGCCGCCTCACGGGCGAGGGCCATGTGGATGGCTTCGTGCCAGGGCCGTAGCGGGTTGCGGCGGCAGAACTCCTCCACCAGCGGCATATATTCCGGATGCAGACGGTTCAGGGTCTCCAGGTGGTCCTGTACATCACACGCCTCGGTGTCGGGGCTAAATGACACCTGCCCCTGGTGGTAGATGTAGGTGGCGTCGTCCAGGACGTGCCGCCAGCCGGCCTTGCGCGCCCGCATACACCAGTCGTTCTCCTCGCCATAGCCGCGGCCAAAATGGGCCTCATCGAACAGCCCCACCGCGTCCAGGGCGTCGCGCCGCAGGTACATACAGAAGCCGTGCGCCGTCGGTACCTCGGGATACGCCCGACGGGCGACCCTCTCTACCAGCCCGGCAAACGAGGCGACCGTGTGGCCGGGCGGGACCGGGTTGCGCTCGTTGAAGCGCGGCACGGAGAAGATGGTCGCGTGGTTCGAGAACGGCGTCGCGCTCGCCACGTCCAGCCCCGAGTAGGCGGCGCGCTGGAGCTTGTCCACCCAGCCCGCCGTAACGACGGTATCGGCGTTGAGCAGTATCACATCGTCGCGGCTCAGCCGCAGCCCCAGGTTGGCCGTGGCCGGGAAGCCCTGGTTCGGCGCGTTGAAGATGACGCGGAGATGGCCCGGCGTCGTCTGCCGCACGCTCGTTAGATAGTCGCGCACGCTCGCGTCGGGGCTGGCGTCGTCAATCAGCGTCAGGCTATGGCGCGTCAGGTCGGTGTGGGCCAGAATGCTCTCGACCGTTTGCCGCAGGTAGTCCAGGCCATTGTAGACCGGCACAACGATGTCCACCGGGCGCGGCAGGGACGGCCTACCCCCCTCTGGCTCCCCCCGCAAGCGGGGGGATGGGGGGGCAGTCTCAGGCTGGCCGAGGAGGACGCCCAGCCGGATATTCTCCTTGAGCAGCCCCGTGACCTGGCGGGCGCGCTGGTCGAGTATCTCCTCCAAGCGGGGCAAACGCTCGCTCTGCGCCACAATGGCCAGGTGCGGGTCTACCGTCAGCCCCAGCGGGTAGGGGTAGGGGTAGGCGACGCGGATCAAGCCGTCGGCCAGGTAGTAGTCGAAGTCGTCGGGCTGAACCCGATCCTGCCAGCGTTGGCGGTAGAGCCGCACGTTGTGCTCGACCTCTTCGGTGCGCCGGCCGCGCGTCGGGCTTTCCAGGTGGTAGACGACGCTGCGCGGGCAGTAGTGGACCTCGTGGCCCGTCTGGCCCAGGCTGAGACACAGGTCCACGTCCTCGTAGCCATTGCGGTAGGCAGGGTCGAAGCCGCCCACCGCCTCGAATGCCGTCCGCCGGATCAGCATACACGCCGCCGTGACGATCTGGAATTGGCGGGCCTTGAGGACGGCGGGGTGGTCGCCTGGAAAGCCAAAATAGAGGTGCCACGGGTGGCGGTCCTGGCCGATGACCACACCCGCGTGCTGCACCGTGCCGTCGGGGAAGAGCAGCCGACTGCCCACGACCGCCGCGGCCGGACGCGCTTCGGCATACTCCACCAGGGCATCCAGCCAGCCCGGCATCGGGATGGTATCGTTGTTGAGGAAGACGAGATAGTCCCCTGTCGCCGGCCGCGCTCCGTCGTTACAACTGGTAGCGAAGCTGGCATTCTCCGGATGCGTGACGACGCGAATCCGCTCGCCATAGCCGGCCAATAGGGTGGGTGTAGCGTCGCGCGAGGCGTCGTCCACGACGACCACTTCCCACTCACACGCCCTCGGCGGGTGCGCCATGAGGGCGTCGAGGCACTGCCGCGTCAGCGCGGCGTGGTTATAGACCGGGATGATGACAGAGCAGCGCGGCATATCGCTTATGCCTTGTCTTTGCCGGGCTTGAGCAGCCGTCGGACCTGCTGACGCCACATCCACGACTTTTGAATCATCTGCCACGAGCGCGATGCCTGCATCCAGCGCACGGTCTCCACCGCGTTCGCTGCTTGCTGGCGCAGCTTGATCAACTCCTCGTCGCGTTGGAGGAGTTGGTCGTGCGCTTCCAGGAGGCCCTGGCGCAAGGCCACCTCCCGCTGGGGAGACAGCGTTACCTGGCGGGACAGGGTTTCGAGATCGGCGGCCTGCTGGTCCAGCGTCTCACGGAGCGCCTGCATTTTCCCTTTGAGTGCCGCGTTCTCGCGCTCTAGGGCGCTATTGTCGGCCTGGAGCGCCTGCACCTGCGCCTGGGCCGCCGCGAGCTGCTGTTCCAGAGCCTGGAGCCGCAGTTCCGCCGCTTCACGCGCGTCGGTCAACTCGCGCATACGCGCCTGGACCCGCTGCAGGTCGAGGTGGGGCAGCGGGTGGGCGACCACGATGAACTGGTAGGTAAGGGCTTCGGGGTCGTGGCGCAACGTCTCCAAGAGACCGGGCGGAACGAGGCTAGGAGGCGCCGACAGGCCATCCAGGTCAAAGGGCCGCGTCAGACGCTCCAGGCGGCCGACGACAAAGCCCCCTTCCTCCAGCAACCGTTCCAGGCTGGCGCGAGTGAAAAAGCGCAGTGGGGCCGCTGCCTGCCAGCCGGCCTCGCTCAGCGGAAAGTGGCCGCCGAGCAGCGCCAAGCGGATGCTGCCGTGGGCGATATTGGGCACGATGGCTACCAGACGACCGTCTGCCTTGAGCAGCGGGCGCAGCCGCGTCACTCCGGCCAGGGGGTCTTTCAGATGCTCCAGACAGCGCACGGCGACCACCACATCCACCGCCTCGCCGCCCACCACCTGTTCCATCTCGCCACTGTCCAGCGCCTCGTCTCGCAGGCTGATGACCTGGCAGCCGTTGGCCTGGAGACGGGTTGTCAAGTCCTCGTCGCGGTCGCCGACCAGGAGGACACGCTGCCCCTGGCCCACCAGGGCGATAAGCCGAGTCTGGGCATCGTCGGTGGGGAGGGAGTGGTTGGCGCCTGATATTTGATCGGTCATGCGGGTCTATCTCCCTCCCTGAGAGAATCAACCCCTCCCCTAAGGAGGGAGGGGCTTTCACTCGACGGAGGCGAGGGCCGTTGGACGATCAGACCGTCGGGTACGTCGAAGTCGCGCCGCCCCCCCTCCAAAGTCCAGCGGCGGAAGTCGTGGCGCTGCGCCTCCAGCGGCTCGGGTAGCACACGCTGCACATCGGGGCGGAAGAGGTAGGCCGACCGCCAGAAGCGCGTCCACCCTTCGCGGCCGGCGTCGGCATCCACAATCTCGTTCAACCAGGCGAAGAAGCTATCCGGGCGATCAGCCTCGAACGGATTGCCAAAGTCGGTGTGCTGGGCGCGATGCTGGCGGTAAATCAGCCGCGCCAGCGGCGGGATAGGCACGCCATTGTCGAAATGGGCTAGCGAATACGGCCATGCCTGTGCCTCATAGTAACCCGACTCTGCCAGCCGTCGGGCGTACTGGTCGAACAGGATCGCCGCCAGCCCAATGCGGTCCATCGTCACGTCGGGCGCGTGGGCCGAGATACGGTAGGGACGCGCGGGGTTGAA
>JAHCIP010000382.1 GCA_026129165.1 Anaerolineae bacterium | reverse complement strand
GAGGGCGAGACAGCGCTGGGTCAACTCGTCGGCCAGGGTGGTGTAGCCGTAGCGGCGCAGGCCGAGGGCGAGCATCCAGTTCAGGTGCGGCCAGGAGGGGCCGCGCCAGTAGCGGTCGGGCGCGAACTCGGGGTGGGTCAGCACGACGGTGGGGACGGGGTAGGCCGGCCAGAACTCGGCGGGGGCGCTGAGGTGGCTGACCAGCCGCGCCGCTTGCGCGGGCGTGGGGAGCCCGGCGAACAGGGGGACAAAGGCGGCGGCTGAACCGGGCGGCAGGGGCGTCTCGTCGGCCCCCGCCAGGTCCACATAGACCCCTAGCCGCTCGTCCCACAGTTTGGCCTGGATGGCCTCGGCTGTCTGCTCCCGCCGCGCCTGGAACGTCGCCACATCGTCGGGCGCGACGAGCGCGGCCAGCCGCGTCATCGCGTCCAGGCTCACCAGATAGAGGGCGTTCAGGTCGCACGTCTCGACGCTGAACAGCCCGGCTGCCTGGACAGCCTCAACATCGTAGTCCAGGGCGGCGAGGCGCGGCACGAGGGCCATGCGGGCGGCGCGGCTCTCGGCGTCGGCGGGCGAGCGCAGGCCGAGCAGGGGGTCCCAGGCGGGCGCGGCGTCCCAGCCGGTTTCCCACGGGTGGATGAGCGTCACCAGCCCGTCGCCGTCCGGGTCACGCCGCCGGACCCACCAGTCGTGATAGGCCCGCAGGGCGGGGTAGACGCGGCGGACAAAGGCGGTGTCCTGGGTAACTTGATACACCCGCTCGACGGCATAGGCGATGACCGGGGGTTGGGTGATGGTGCTCCTGTCGTCGCGGCCCCACAGGTCGCCCCCGCCGCCGGACCAGTAGATCATGTGGGGCAACATACCCTGGTCCGGTCCATCGGCCACCGGCCGGCTGACCAGGGTTTCGAGTTCAGCCTGGGCCAGCGCGAGGTCCAGGTAGGTGTTGACAATGGCGTGGAAGCACGAGTCCCACAGCCACTGGTGCTCGTAGGTCATGGGCGCGGGCCGAATGTAGCGGTGGCCGCCGGCCGTGACGACAAGGTTGCGGCGCAGGACATCCCGTGCGGCCTCGACGAGCCAGGCTGGGGCGAAGTCGGGGAAAGGTGGGGGAGTGGGGTCGGTCATGGGGTCGTTGTCCGTTCCGAGGGCCGCCAAGGGCCGCCGAGAGTGCCGCCGACTGAAGGCGGGGCTGTGGAGCCTTCGGCTGATCGTCCGCCTGCGCGGACGAGGCTCCACGTCGGCGTAGGACGACGTTCGGCCACAGGCCCTCTAGCCCCGATTTCAATCGGCGGCTTCAATTCGCGCCGTATCATAGCAAGTCCAGATAGACGGCGGCGGTCCAGGTCATGAGCTGCGCGCCGAGGGGTTCGCCCGTCTGGGGGTGATAGTACTCCCAGAACAGCGGACCGTCGCTGGTCGGGTCGAGCGGGTCGGGTTGATGGTCAACATGCGCCCAGCCGACGGCGGCGATGGCGCTGTCCCACAGCCAGGCGTGCTGGTACTGACCGCGCGAGGGTGTCGTGGTGCGGCCGCCGACGCTGTTGAGCTGCATGACCTGCTCAGCGCGACCTCGCCATCGTTCCGGGTCGCTCTCGCCCTCGGCGATCATGGTCAGCGTGCGCTCGCGCAGATGCGCGGCCAGAGTCGGGTCATGGTCCTGTAGCGCCCGTGTCAGGAACCAGTTGGGCACCGGCCAGCTTGGGCCGGCCCAGTAGCGCATCGGGTCGAAGGCCGGGTGGGTGAGCGCGGTCGAGGGGACGGGGAAGGGAGGGGCAAACTCGGCCGGGTCGCGCAGGTGGTCTAGGAGACGGCGGGCCTGGTCCGGCGTGGCGACGCCGCTGAGCAGGGGCATAAACGAGGACACGGTCGGGACGGGGAGCAGCTCGCCCCGGCGGGCGTCGCGGGCGTAGAACAGGCCGTCGGCCTCGGACCACAGCACGTCGCGCATCGCCTCGGCCAGCCGGTCGAGCCGCTGGCGGTTCTGAGCCGCCCGATCCCTCAGAGAGGCGGCTTCAGTCGGGCTGGCGGCCAGCCGCGCCAACGCCTCCTCCAGGTCGGCCACGGCGGCGAGCGAGTCGGCCAGCGTGGCGTTGAACAGCACGTCCTGGAGCAGGAAGGGGGAGTTGGCGGCGATGGGGGCCTGGTCGTAGTGGTACTGCTTGAACAGGGCGAGCAGGCCAAAGTAGGCCACGTAGTCGCGGGCGGTGGGGCGGTGTTCGGCCCGCACGTGGACGGTGTCGGCGCGGCCGAAGGTATCAATGGGAATATGGCGCTCGTCCAGGAAGCGGCGGGTGGCCTGGAGCAGCGGCTCGAAAGCCGGGCTGTTATCCGTCCCCGTCTCCCAGGGGTGCAGGCAGACCACCACGCCCTCGTCAAACGGGTCGCGCTCGGTGAGCAGGAAGTCGTGGAAGCGTTCGACCCCGTCCACCAGGGCCAGGAACTCGTGGCGGTAGGGGGTGGGGTCGGCCAGACGGCGGAAGACCAACTCGGCGCAGCGGCCCATGACCGGCGGCTGGGTAATACCCGATGTGGTGACGCGGCTCTGCCCGGCGATCTCTGGCGTCACGCCCCAATCGGTGGCGTCGGGCCGGTAGCCCGTCTGGCCCGGCACGAAGCGGATCTGGGGCAGCAGCCCGTTGCTCCACTGCGCCTCGAAGATGGCTCCCAGTTCGTTCAGGGCGTGACGCACGCCATAGGACTCAGGGTTAGTGTTCATAGGGTGCGAAGGGTTAGAGTGTCATGCTGAGCCGAAGGCGAAGCATCCCGACTGGCAAAGGCGAGACTCTTCGCTTCGCTCAGAGTGACCCTCCATACGGAGGGTAGGCAGTCAAAGGAGTTTATGGGTCGGATATGTCACTTCCGAAGTGATTTCTCAGCATGACGTAGTCAGTTTATGCAGCCTGGGGAAGATGTCTTCAGGTTTCTTGCCCGTGAGCTTCAAATAGAGCGCGTCCGCGTCCATATCAAGCTGCTCATTCCAGGCGATTTCACCGCTCGGACCAATGTGGGCCTTGGCAAATTCGCGCGGGTCTTCCCAAATGGCGTAGACCCCTTTGCCCATATGGGCCGACAGGTCTACGACGCCCTCGACACCATCGGCGTACCGCAGCCACAGCTTGTAGCCATCCAACGCCTTGACCTCTGCCACTTTTTTCATCTACTCTCCACCCTGCCGTGTGGCAAGGATAGTTTTGACTGTCACCCTGAGCCCAAGGCAAAGGGCCTCGCCTTACGAAAACGAGATGCTTCGCTTCGCTCAGCATGACAGTCGAGACGTGTTTTTAACAGAGGAACTCTAACTCCTTACGCCGACGCTCCCAGCAACAGTTTCGTTTGCGAGTCGTAGAGGCGGATCTTGCCCGGCTCCGGCTGGAGGTAAATCGTCTCGTCGGGGGCGACGGGGAAGTCGGTCCGCGTCGCTACCTTCGCCACCTCCTCGCCCACCTGGACCGTCAGCAGCAGGTGCGAGCCCAGCGGCTCGACCACCAGGACGCGGGCCGGCAGGCTGCCCGGCGTCGGCTGGCGGTAGGCTTCGATATTCTCGGCGCGGATGCCGAGCAGCACGTCCCCCTGCGGTGGCGTGGTCAGGCGCAGCGGCACCTGGAGCGTCTGCCCGCCAACCGAGACGGCCGAAGCGCCGTTCGCCCCACGCAGCGCCCCCTTGAGGAAGTTCATAGGCGGGCTACCGATGAAGCCGCCGACAAAGGTGTTCATGGGGTCGTCGTAGACGCGGGTGGGCTGGTCCACCTGGACGATTTCCCCTTGCTGCATGACCGCGATGCGGTCGCCCATGCTCAACGCCTCGATCTGGTCGTGCGTCACATAGACCGTCGTCGTCTGGACCTCCTGGAGCAGCCGCTTGAGTTCGGCGCGCGCCTGGAGGCGCAGCAGCGCGTCCAGGTTGCTCAGCGGTTCGTCCATGAGCAGCACCGCCGGCTCCATGACCAGGGCGCGGGCGACAGCCACGCGCTGCCGTTGGCCGCCGCTAAGTTGGGCCGGGTAGCGCTCCAGCAGATGGCTGATCTGCATCAGGTCGGCCGAGCGGCCCACGCGCCGCTTGACCTCGTCATCCCGCTTCTTCTGCATGCGCAGGCCAAAGGCGATGTTCTCGTAGACCGTCAGGTGGGGAAAGACGGCGTAGCTCTGGAAGACCATGGCGATCTGGCGGCGGCGCGGCGGCTCGTCGGTCACATCGCGGCCGCCGATGTAGATGCGGCCGCGTTGCGGGTACTCCAGGCCGGCGATGCAGCGCAACAGGGTCGTCTTGCCGCAGCCGCTTGGCCCCAGCAGGACCATAAACTCGCGGTCGTGGACCGTCAGCGACACGTCCTTGAGCGCGGTGAACTTGCCGAAAACCTTGCGGACCGTGTCAATGCGAATTTCAGCCATAGCGCCTCCGTCTATTTCACCACCTGCCCCCACATGCCCAGCAGGTACTTGCGGATGAGGAAGATGAAGATAAGGGCCGGGAAGACCAGGAAAAAGCCGCCCGCGAAGCGGAAATAGAGCGGCGAGTCGTTCAACTGGCTCATCACCAGCGCAGGCAGGGTGCGGTTGCGGAGGGTGAGGATGGTCGCCGCGAACACCTCGTTCCAGGAGAGGACAAAGGTAAAGATGGCCGACGCCGTCAGGCCGGGCAGGGCCAGTGGCAGGGCAACCTTCATAAACGCCTGGACGCGGTTGCAGCCGAGAGTCAGCGCGGCCTCCTCCAACTCGCGTGACACGCCCATAAAGATGCTACTCGTCACCAGGATTGTGACCGGCAGGGCGAGGGCGGTGTGGGCCAGGGCGACGCCGTAGAGGGTGTCGTACAGCCCCC
This sequence comes from Anaerolineae bacterium, assembly GCA_026129165.1. GTDB lineage: Bacteria > Chloroflexota > Anaerolineae > Epilineales > JAHCIE01 > JAHCIE01. The sequence continues at coordinate 316 of JAHCIP010000382.1, read as the reverse complement.
ACTTGATGAAGTTGACGGCCAGGGGAATCGAGAGGATGACGATGGGGAAGGCGCGGGTCGTCAGGATGAGCATCTTAAAGGTGTCGCGGCCGGGGAAGATGAACCGCGCCAGGGCATAGCCGGCCGGCGCCCCAATCAGCAGCGACAGGGCCAACGTCAGCAGGCCGACCAGGAAGCTATTGCGCGTCGAGTCGAGCACGCCGCGCGAGTTGACAAAGAACTGCATCGTGTCCACAGAGAACTGGTCCGGCACGACACTCTTGGGGTACTGATAGATGGCGTCACGGGGGCTGAACGCGGCGATGGCGATGAGATA
>JAHCIP010000381.1 GCA_026129165.1 Anaerolineae bacterium | reverse complement strand
TCAAGCGCATCGCGGCCCACATGCTGGAAGCCGCGCCGGAGGACATGGAGTACGTTGACGGCCGCGCCCAGGTCAAGGGCGCGCCTGACCGCTTCAAGACCTTTGGCGAGGTCGCCCTCATGGCCCACCTGGCCCACATCTTCCCCAAGGACCTGGAGCCAGGCCTGGAGGCCACGACCTTCTTCGACCCCAGCAACTTCACCTTCCCGTTCTGCGCCCATATCGCCGTCGTGGAAGTGGACGCGGCGACAGGGCACGTGGACGTGAAGCGCTACGTAGCGGTGGACGACGTGGGCAATATCATCAACCCGATGATTGTGGACGGCCAGCTGCACGGCGGCATCGCCCAGGGCATCGGCCAGGCGCTCTACGAGAACGCCGTCTTCGATGAGAACGGCCAGCTCGTCTCCGGCTCGATGATGGACTATGCCCTGCCACGGGCGCGCTATATCCCGATGATCGAGACCGACAAGACCATCACCCCCGCGCCGCAGAACATACTGGGCGTCAAGGGGGTCGGGGAAATCGGCGCTATCGCCTCACCCGCTGCCATCGCCAACGCCGTGGTGGACGCGCTGCGCCCCTTCGGCGTGACCCATATCAACATGCCCATCACCGCCGAGCGTGTCTACCAGGCCATCAACGCGAACCAGTAGTCAGATGTCAGTAGTCAGTACAAAGTAGTCAGAAGAGAGTAGACAGAAAATCCGACCACTCATTACGGTTCACTGATTACTGACCACCGACTACTGACTACTTTGTACTGACTACTGACTACCGACTACTTAAGTACTGTCACGGAGGACCCATGTACCCAGCTAAATTCGACTACGTGCGAGCCAACTCCGTCCAGGAGGCGGTGGCCCTTGCCTCCCAGCGCGACGACGCCAAGTTTATCGCCGGCGGCCACAGCCTGCTGCCCCTCATGAAGCTGCGCCTGGCGACCCCCGCCACTCTCATTGACATTGGCCGCCTGGCCGAGTTGCGCGGTATCCGCCGCGAGGGCAACGGCGTGACCATTGGCTCGCTCACCACCCATGACGAAATCGCCACCTCAGCCGATGTCCAGTCCACGGTTCCCGCGCTGGCCGAAGCGGCGGCGCACGTGGGCGACCAGCAGGTGCGCAATCGAGGCACCATCGGCGGCAATATCGCCCACGGCGACCCGGCCAGCGACCTGCCCACCGTCCTCGTCGCCCTCGACGGCGAGGTACGCATCCAGGGGCCGAACGGCCAGCGCACCGCCAAGGCCCAGGACTTCTTCCTGGATATTCTGACCACCGACCTGCAGCCGGGCGAAATCATCACGGCCATCCATGTGCCCGCCGCGCCGAGGTCCGCCTACGTCAAGTTTGAGAACCCGGCCTCTGGCTACGCCATGATTGGCGTGTGCGCGGCGGTCAGCGACGGCGGGGCGAAGGTGGCGCTGGGCGGGGCGCTGGCCAAGCCAGCCCGCCTGGTGGACGTGGAGAAGGAAGTGGCGGGCGGCAGTTCGGCGGCCAACGCGGCCAAGAGCACGGCCAACCGCATCGGCGAGGACGACTGGATGGGCGACATCCACGCTTCGCGCGAGTACCGCATGGCCGTCGCGCCCACCTTTGTCGAGCGCGCCCTCAGCAAGGCCATGAGCCGCTAGGGCCTGATGTCATGTAACTGTCATGCCGAGCGAAGCGAGGCATCCCCAGGGGAGGGCTACGCACTCTGCTTTGCAAGCATTCTCGGAGCAGATCCCTCACTGCGTTCGGGATGACAATCAAAATTTGTGAGCAAACTCCCGCTGGTTCGACCGGACCAGCGGGACTTCCTTTTGGACGCCCTACCGTCTTCCCCGCCGCCACCCGACCGTAACCACCTTATGGCTGAGGAGTTGTCAATGCCTGATTCGATACCCCTCTTGCTGGATACGGACATTGGCTCGGACATTGATGACGCCGTGTGTCTCGGCTACCTCCTCCGCCACCCTCGCTGCGAACTTCGCGGCATCTCACCATCTCACTGAATCGCCAGCGAGTGCCTGTCGGAGGTGCTCATCGTCGGCGGGGCGGGAAAACGTGCCTGCTCATGCCGGAACGCGGGCCGCAATTCATGGTGAGCCAGCCCCATGGCACCGCAGTATGAGGCCATCGTTCCATACCCACGCATCATCGCTGACTACCCTACAGGCGCGGCCATTGAGTTCCTGCGGCCGATTCATCTACGCCCGCCCGCACGAGGTGACTCTGTTGGGCATCGGTCCCTTGACCAATCTGGCCCTGCTCTTGGCGAGCGACCCCCAACTTCCATCGCTGCTCAAAGAACTGGTCCTGATGTGCGGCGTGTTTACGGCAGGCAATGGGCATGGCCCGGCGGCGACCGAGTGGAACGCGAAGGTGGATCCGCTCGCTACGGCGATGGTCTTTCGCGCTCGGCCGCCGCGTTTCACCTGCATAGGTCTGGAGGTCACTACGCGGTGTCAACTGGCGGCTGAAGAATGCCGAGCGCGTTTTGCGCGGGTGGGTGGGCCGCTGAAGGTTGTCGCCGCGATGGCTGAAGTCTGGTTTCGAGACAGGCCGCAGATCACGTTCCATGATCCGTTGGCCGCAGCCGTCATCTTCGAGCCAGAGTTGTGCCAGTACACGACTGGGGAGATTGATGTCGAAACCCAGAGCGCGGCGCTGGCCGGTTTAACCTGCTTCAACCCGTCGGCCGAGCACCCACCTCATCGCGTGGCCGTCGGAGTAGACGCCGCGCGGTTCTTCGGCCATTACTTCGACATCGTGGGTGGCTGACGTAACGGACTCACACAAACGCCCGCTAATTCCATCGAACCAGCGGGCGTTTCAATGACGGCTCGGTCACACACGAGACAGATGACCGTTATGGTATCACAGCCCAGCCGGCCGGCACGGAGGTGACGGCTTGCCAGGTGAGGTTGAAGCCGTTCATCAGCCAGACCACGTTCTGGCCCGTCGAGTTGTAGTTCCACAAGACATCCGCCGTGCCGTTCCCGTCGAAGTCGCCGACACTCACCGCCCGCCAGCCGGCGGGGACCGAGCTAACGGCCTGCCAACTGACGCTGAAGCCGTTCATCAGCCACACCACGTTCTGGCCGGTCGAGTTGTAGTTCCACAGCACGTCGGTCCGTCCATCGGCGTTGAAGTCACCCACGCCCACCACCTGCCAGCCGGCCGGAACCGAACTGACCGCCTGCCACTGGACGGTGAAGCCGTTCATCAGCCACACCACGTTCTGGCCGGTCGAGCTGTAGTTCCACACGACGTCGGTCCTGCCATCGGCGTTGAAGTCGCCGACACCGACCACCTGCCAGCCAGCGGGGACGGAGTTAACGACCTGCCACTGGACGCTGAAGCCGTTCATGAGCCACACCACGTTTTGGCCGGTCGAGCTGTAGTTCCACAGGACATCCGTTTTGCCGTCGGCGTCGAAGTCGCCGACACCGACCACCTGCCAGCCAGCGGGGACCGAGTTGACGGCCTGCCACTGGACGCTGAAGCCGTTCATCAGCCACACCACGTTCTGGCCGGTCGAACTCTGGTTCCAGAGTACATCGGTCTTGCCATCTCCATCGAAGTCGCCGAGGGCGGCGGCGCGCCAGCCGGCCGGGACGGCGTTGATGAGCTGCCAGTTGATGCTGAAGCCGTTCATGAGCCAGGCGACATTCTGACCGCTGCTAGCGTTACGCCACAGCACGTCGGCCTTACTATCACTGTTGAAGTCGGTCTGAGAGGAGCGGTACTCATAAGCGCCCATGTCCACGGTTCCTAGCAGGGTGCGCGGCTTGCCGTCTAGGTCGGTGGTCACACCTGAGACGTAGCTGTTGTTGCCCGCATTGATAGCCGGCGAGCCAGTTCGGAGGCGCAGGTTGCCCCCGCTACTAGGAGCGGGGGGGGGGACGGGCGTGACGAACAGCGGGTCAGCGTTGAGGTTGCCCGTCCCGCTGTAGCCCCCCTGCACGATGCTATAAGAGACGGTAGGGGTGCTGGGATAAGTCGGATCGGGATTGTTGTAAATCTCACCGCCGCTCTCCCCCCAGAGGATGCTGTTGCGGATCGTCGGACTGCTACTGTGGTAGTTAATTATCGCGCCGCCCCCAAAGGTGGCAGAGTTGCCGCTAAAGGTGACGTTGGTCAGTGTCGGGTTGCTGTTGTAGTTCGACATTCCGCCGCCAGCAGTATTCGTACCTGTCGCGGCGTTGCCGCTGAAGACCACATTGGTCAGCCACGGGCTGCTGTCCTGGTTAGCCATCCCGCCGCCGTAGATATTCGCACCTGTGGCGGAGTTGCCGCTAAAGACCACGTTGGTCAGCGTCGAGTTGCCACTCCCGAAGTTGACCATCCCGCCGCCAACTGCGGCAGAGTTGTCGCTAAAGATTACATTCTTTAGTGTCGGGTTGCCCGCAGCGGCGTACATGCCACCGCCAAGACTGTTGCTGCCAATGCCCCTGTTGCCGCTGAAGACCACGTTGGTCAGCATCGGGCTGCCGCTGAAACTTATCATCCCGCCGCCTCCGCTAGAGGCAGAGTTGCCGCTGAAGATCACGTTAGCTAGCGTTGGATCGCCGCTCGTGTTGGTCATCCCCCCGCCGGCATTGTTAGGGGCACTCCCATCTGCGTTGCCAGCCGTGATCGTGAAGCCGTCGAGGATGGCGGTCCAGGGTACCGAGAGGGCTGAGACCACATGGTAACTGTTGTCAAAGTAGAAGGGTAGCCGTCCGTCGTCGCCGTTGAGGTCGCCAGTCAGGACGGTGACGTTCGTCTGCCAGTTGCGCTGGCTCACCTGCGTCTCGCTCCCCGCAAACCCCCCGTAGATCGCCAGCCCGTTGACCAGCGTGAACGTCGCGCTACGCGGATCCGCCAGCCCCCTGGTATCGGGCTTATACGTCCCTCTGGCGACCCAAACTTCGGCTATATAGGGCGTGGGGCAGGCTTGAGCACGCGCCAGGGCGTAGGCAAGGCTGGGGGTAGCGTTGGCCCAACTCTCACCGCTGCCTGTCCCACCCACGACCGAGGCGTTGACATACAGCCGTGGCGGTGTGGTGGCGGGGCACAGGAACTCGTAGGCGCCCATGTCCACGGCGCCGCCGAGAACGCGGGGGTTAGCATCCAGGTCGCTGGCGACACCGGCGACAAAGGCAGTGTTGCCAGCGTCAATAGCGGGCGAACGGGGCTGGAGGC
>JAHCIP010000380.1 GCA_026129165.1 Anaerolineae bacterium | reverse complement strand
GCGGCGGCGATGGCGTCGGCGGTGTAGTTGCGCGGCATGCGGTAGTGCGACGACAGGGCGAACAGGCGCAGCGCGTCGGCCGAATGCTCCTTGAGGAAGTTGCGGATCGTCACCACGTTGCCCAACGACTTGGACATCTTCTGGTTCTCGATCTGCATCATCCCATTGTGGACCCAGTAGCGGGCGAAGGGCGCGCAGCCCGTGTACGACTCAGACTGGGCGATCTCGTTTTCGTGGTGCGGGAAGATGAGATCTGTCCCGCCGCCGTGGATGTCCACCTGCGCGCCGAGATGGTGCATACACATGGCCGAGCACTCGATGTGCCAGCCGGGCCGTCCCGGCCCCCACGGGCTATCCCAGGCCGGCTCGCTGGGCTTCGCGCCTTTCCAGAGGGCGAAGTCGGTTGGGTCAGCCTTCAGGTCGGTGCTGACCTCGCCTTGGTTCATCTCGTCCAACGGCCGACGCGACAGGTGGCCGTAGTCGGGGAAGGAGGCGCGGCGGAAGTAGACGTCGCCGCCGGACGCGTAGGCATGGCCGCTGGCGATGAGGCTCTCGATGAGGCCGATGATCTGGGGCATCTCTTCGGTCACCCGTGGTGCGACGTCGGCTGGCTTGACATTGAGCAGGTCTAGCTCTTCGAGGAAGCGCTCGGAGTAGCGGCGTGACAGGGCGATGGGGTCTTCGCCGCGCTCGTTGGCCCGCTTGATAATCTTGTCATCCACGTCGGTGAAGTTCTTGACAAAGCGGACCGCGTAGCCGCGATACTCCAGGTAGCGACGCATGACGTCGAAGACGACGGACGACATGGCGTGACCGATGTGGGCGTCGTCGTAGACAGTCACACCACAGACGTACATACTGACCTGGCCGGGGGCAAGCGGTTCGAAGAGTTCTTTCTGGCGCGTCAGGGTGTTGAAGATGTGCAAGGGCATAAGGCAAAGTCCGTAATGCGTGATGCGTCGTGTATAAACAGTTAGACGCGGCGAGCGGGCGGGTTCTAACGCCCTGGGGGCAGCGCGCTGACGATGAGTTTGACGGCGACGGGGACGGGCAGGCGGGCCGCGTTGAGCACCAAGTCAAACTGGGCGGAATCGGTCCAGCCGATGTTGTAGTAGCGGCGCACGTAGTCAGCGCGGGTTCGGTCACTGGCGCGGATGCGCGCCAGCGCCTCGCGCACGGTGATGTTTTCGCCCTGCGCAAGAGCCTGGATGCGATACTCAATCGGCGCCACGATCTGGACGCAGAGGGCGTCACCGCGCTCGCGCAGGATTGCGTGCGCGGCGCGGCCCACGATCACCAGGTTGCCGGTGGCGGCCAGATCGCGGATGACCCGATCGAGAAGGCGGGCGCTTTCGTCGAGTTCGTACTGTGTCGGCGTCTCCGGCAGGAAGCCTTCGTGGGCGACAGGCAAGGGTGAGGCGTCCAGCAGGGAGGCGCCCCGCGAGCGCGGGAGCATGGGCATGCTGCGCACGGCCGCGATGAGCCGGTCCGCCAGGCTCATCGCGGTGGCGCCATCCAGGTCGGCCAGGGCGACGGGCGAGATACCGGCTGCCTGAGCCGCGGCGTATAGGGTGGCTTTCGTGACCAGGCGGCCGCCAAGCGCCTGAGCGACGCCCTCCGCAATGGCGTCGCCGGTCGTACCCAACATGCGGGAGAGGGTAACGACTGGCATTCTCTACTCCTGATACGTCAACCGTGAAGCCTGCAGTCCCGATCGGCGCAGGCTTCATGCATAGACATCTTCCTTCGATTGGCCGTTGGCGCTAGGCGCAGCAAAAATCATGCGGCCCTGGACAGTTTGCAGAACGCGCGTGACCGTCACATCGAGACTGTTGTTCATATAACGTTTGCCGTTCTCTACGACGATCATCGTACCGTCAGGGAGGTAGCCAACGCCCTGGCCGACCTCTTTGCCTTCCTGGATAATGCGAACCTTCAGGGCTTCACCGGGCAGAACAACCGTCTTGATGGCATTTGCCAGTTCATTGATGTTCAGCACGCGTACCCCCTGTAACTCAGCGACGCGATTCAAATTGTAGTCGTTGGTCAGGACCGGGCAGCTCAGGCGCTTGCCAAGTTGGACGAGCTTGCTGTCCACTTCGCGGGCGTCGTCCACATCCATGTCAGTGATGTCGATGGGGACGCGGTCGTTCTTCTGAAGCTTGTTGAGGATGTCCAGGCCGCGCCGCCCTCGGTTACGCCGCAGCGTATCAGGTGAGTCGGCGATGTGCTGGAGTTCGTTGAGGACGAAGCGCGGGACAAGCAGCGTACCCTGGATGAAGCCAGTTTGGGCGACATCGGCGATGCGCCCGTCAATGATGACCGACGTATCCAGGAGGATGTAGTCGCTCTTCGGGTGCCCCCCCACACGGCGGGTCGGCAAGAGGGCAGCGATGTCGCGGTGCCGCGTCAGGCCGACGACGATACCCAGATAGCCTAGCGCCACGGCGATGACGACGGGGACGATGTTGCCGAGGGAGAAGGGCAGGAACTGGGCGGCGTAGGCTAAGGGCAGGGATAGCAGCAGGCCGACGGCCAGGCCGATAGTGGCGGCCAGCAGGCTCTGAATGGGGACGCGGCCAATCTCGCGCTGGAGGCTGAGCAGCGGCCAGAGGGTGACGTGCTCGATCAGGAAGAAGCCGAGCAGCGCGCCGATGACGGCCAGGACATGCCGCAGTTGGAGGTAGGGGATGGGTAGCTGGAGGTCAATGGACTGGCCGATGCCCCAACCGAAGGCGGCTAGTACCAGCAGCCCCAGGATGCGGACGACCCACTTGACGAGGGTGAGGCTCACGATACCTCCCACCCGTCTCTACCCTGGACTGGCCGGTGCGTCGTTCTTGCCGGGAAGATAAAAGGGCCGCGCGTGCGGCTCGCGCGGTGAGGGGCTGCGCCATCAAACGAGGGTGGCGGCTAGGGGCTAAGAATACGACGGTCAACCCGACCAGGACTGTCAACACCAGGTTCATAGAGGTACGGGATAAGTGCAGATGATGATGGATGATAGGTTAAGTGTAGCACAGTCAAGCGGGGTTGTCAACGTGGGCAGGAGCGGGCGGGCGGGCGGGCTGCAAGGCGATGTCCAGGGCCTCGCCCAGCGATCGGGCGCTGACGACCTGGAGCCCGGCGGGGATGCTCAGGTCAGCGTTGCGCGGGTGGCGGGGCATGAGGACCCGCTTGAAGCCGAGCTTGGCGGCCTCGTTGAGGCGGCGCTCTGAGTGGCCGACGGAACGCAACTCGCCGGACAGACCCACTTCGCCAAAGATCGCCAGGTCCGACGCGACAGGCGCGCCGCGCTGGGACGAGGCGATGGCGACGGCGACGGCCAGGTCCACGGCCGGCTCGGTGATACGCAGGCCGCCGACAATATTGATGAAGATGTCCTGGACGGCCAGCTTGAGGCCGACGCGCTTGCTGAGCACGGCGGTGAGCAGGAGCAGGCGGTTGGGGTCAATGCCGTTGGCGGTGCGGCGGGGAAGCTGGGCGGTGGTAGCGCTGGTTAAGGCCTGGACTTCCACCAGCAGCGGGCGGGTGCCTTCGACGGTGACGGCGACGGTCGAGCCAGGCACGGCGACCATGCGCTCGGCCAGGAAAGCTTCGGAGGGGTTAATGACTTCCGACAGGCCCTCGCGGCGCATCTCGAAGACGCCGACCTCGTCGGTCGAGCCGAAGCGGTTCTTGACCGAGCGCAGCAGGCGATAAGAGTGGAACCGTTCGCCCTCCAGGTAGAGAACGGTGTCCACGGTGTGTTCCAGGATACGCGGGCCAGCGATGGCCCCGGCTTTGGTGACGTGGCCGACCACGAAGATGGGGATATTGTCGCCCTTGGCGAGGTGCATCAGCCGGGCGGCGCACTCGCGCACCTGGGAGACCGAGCCGGCGGTGGATTCCAGTTCGTCCAGGTAAACGGCCTGGATGGAGTCCACGACCAGGAGGCGGGGCTTGAGCTGGCGGGCCTGCTCGATGACCAGGTTCAGGTTGGTCTCGGACAGCAGGTAGAGATCATCGGCGTTAACGTCGAGGCGGTCGGCGCGGAGTTTGACCTGACGGGCGGACTCTTCGCCGGACACATAGAGGACAGGCTTGTACCGCTGCGACATCATGGCGCTGACTTCGAGGAGTAGCGTTGACTTGCCGATGCCAGGGTCGCCGCCGATGAGGACGAGCGAGCCGGGGACGATGCCGCCGCCCAGGACGCGGTTAAATTCGCCGATAGGCAACTCGATACGTTCGAGCTGATCGGGGGGGATATCCCCCAGACGGGTGGGCTGAGCGATGCCATTGCCGGCCATGAACAGGGTCTTGGCGCGCGCGGCAGGCTTGCTCTCGTCCACCACCGTCTCGACCAGGCTGTTCCACTCGCCGCACTCAGGGCAGCGGCCGCTCCATTTGGCTTGCACACTCTGGCATTGCTGGCAGATCCAGCGCGTCTTGAGCTTAGGCATAATAAATACTGAAGACCGATGCTCGAAAATTGATGACTAGAACATGTGTGCATATTATAGCATAAGTTGGGGTGGAATGCAATGCGCTTGACGGGACGAGGGGCGGCTACAATATAGACTATGTCCTCCGTCTAGACTTGCGCCTGCGCTACTTTCTGCTATACTCACCAGCACCCTTTATCCACTACCTATCCATCCCTGCCCGGAGGCCCCATGGACTTCTCGCGCGCGATGCGCTCCTTTACCGACGAGACTGACCCCGACCGTTGGATTAAGATCCTCATCGGCGGCGTCATCACCTTGCTGAGCATCCTCGTCATACCAGCTCCCCTCGTCCTCGGCTACCAGGTCGAGGCGATGCGCCGGGCGGGCGAGGGGGACGACCGCCTGCCGGCCTGGGACAACTGGGGCGGCTACTTTGTCAAGGGCCTCATTGCCTTTGTCATCCAACTGGTCTATGCCCTGCCCGTTCTAGTGCTTGCCTGTTGTATGGTGGCCGTCGCGGGTAGCGCGGGCGCTTTCGACAGCCGCAACGCGGGGCAGCAACTCAGCCAGGGGATGTCGGCTTTCATGGTGTGCCTGACCTGTATCATGGTTCCGCTGGCCCTCTTCGCCTCCATCGTCGCGCCGGCTGCCACGTACCGCTACATCGAGCGGGGCGACATTGGCGCGGCGTTTAACATCGGCGCCGTTCTGGGACTGATTCGCGCCCGGCTCGGCCAATACCTGATCGCCTGGCTCATGGCGGGTATCGTCCTGCCCCTGATCGCCTCCGTTGTGTCGAGTATTCTGTGCGGCATCCCGCTAC
>JAHCIP010000038.1 GCA_026129165.1 Anaerolineae bacterium | reverse complement strand
CAGTGAGAAGAGGCTGTTGCGCACCAGGGCGGCGTTGCTCTGCTGGCGGATATACTGCTGCCAGGCCCCCAGGTGCGACTTGCTGTGCAGCCAGTAGCTGACATAGACCAGCAGACTGGCGGCCACCAATCCGGTCACGCCTTCAATAAGTTCGCGGTTCGCGCCGGCCGTGGCCGAGACAAAGACTCGCTGCAGGACGACGGCGGTGACGATGCTCGCCAGCACCCCGCCCAGACCGCCCAGCCAGATCCAGCGCTGCTTGTCGGCGTTGTGCGACTTCTTGAGGAAGGCCAGCAGTGCGCCGATGATGAGGAGAGCCTCTAGCCCCTCGCGCAGCATGATGATGGCGGCGTCGGCCACGCCGTAACGCACCTCGGCCGTCAGCGGCGCCAACTCGCCCTGCATCTCGGTGATGACGGCCAGGGCGGCGGCCGTGTCGGGCGGCGTCGAGGCCAGCAGGGCATACGCCTTCGCCATCCCCTCTTCCAGGGCCTCATAAGCGTGGGCCGAGCGGGCCGCCACCAGCGTCTCCAGCCCCGGCCACGCCGTCTGAAACTCCTTCATCGCGGCGGCCGCTTTGGCGGCGTCACCCTCGTGGGCTTCGCTGGCCGCCTGGTCCAGGTAGCCGATGAGCGGCGTCAGGCTTGTCCCTGTAGCTGTGCTCTCGGCAGCGGCGCCATCCCTGGGGCGGTCCTTGAGATAGGTTTCGGTCTGGGTTTCCAGGGCACGCAGGGCAGCGCGGGCTTTGTCGGCGTCAAACGGTTCGGTGGCGAAAGCCACGCGGGCCTCGGCGATAGCGTCCTCGATGGCGCGGTAGCTCGTGCGCGAGGCGGCGCGCACCTCGTCCTCGACCGCGCCCCAGCCATCGGTGAACTGCTTGAGTTCAGCCTGCGCGCCCTGGCGGTCACCCGCCGCCAACCGGCTCAGCGCCGTCTCGATGCGCTCGTTCAACTCGGCCAGGGACGGCCCAGTGGTGGCGGCGCTCGACGCGGCGGGCGCGGTCTGCCCCAGCCTGGCGGCCACCTCGTCCAATTCCCGGTCGAGGGCCTGGGCCGCCGCGCGCGCCTTTTCGACCGCCAGCGGCTGGGCCGCCAGCGCATCGCGCAGGGCGTGCAAATAGTCTTCGATCTCGGCGTAGGCGTCGGGGGACTGGGCGCGGACGCCGTCCTCAATCGCTTCCCACTGCTCGTGCAACTCGTCGTACTCATGGCGAGCCGCCTGGACCTCGCCCCTGGTTAGGGCTTCATCCAGTTCAGCCAGGTAGCTCGTCATGGACTTGAGGGAGGTGGAGAGGTCAGAGGGCGTGACGTCGTCCGCACGGACGAGGCCGGGCGCGAGGAGCACCAGGAGCGCGAGACAGGCGATCAACAGGGCTTGATAGAGGCTTGAACGAGACATGGACAGCAGGATTCCTTCCCGTAGGCAGATGATAGCGTTGGAAGCTACTATAACGGGATTGAGGACCGCTGTCAATAGGGTGAACCTGGCTCTAAACATGAATTTACCAATTCATGTGGCTTAAAGCCAGGGTTTCAACATGGTTAAATTTCGCCGCTTAAGTAGCCGCCGACTGAAGTCGGGGCTAAAGGGCGTACCGCCGAGCGTCGGCCTGCGCCGACGTTGCCTCCGTCCGCGTAGGCGGACGATCAGCCGAAGGCTCTACAGCCCCGATTTCAATCGGCGGTTCCCTTGTTAACTCAGTGCCTGCGCCAGATCCGCAATCAAGTCGTCGGGGTGTTCCAGCCCTACCGACACTCGCAGCAGGTTATCGGGCGTGCGCGTACCCGGCCCTTCGACCGACGCGCGATGCTCAATCAGGCTCTCGACGCCGCCCAGGCTGGTTGCCCGCGTAAACAGACGCACACGGCCCGCCACTGCCATGGCCGCGTCCCGCCCCCCCCGCACCTGGATGGAGAGCATCCCGCCCGGCAGCGCCATCTGCCGACTGGCGATATCATGGCCAGGGTGCGAGGGCAGGCCGGGATAGTGGACACGCTCGATGCGCGGATGCTCGCTCAGGAACTCGGCCACGCGCCGCGCGTTCTCGCAGTGGGCGCGGACACGGACAGCCAGCGTCGTGATGCCGCGCTGGACGAGCCCGCAGTCGAAGGGTGAGGGGATACCCCCACCATTGCGCTGGATGAGCCGCACGCGCTCGAAGAATTCGTCATCCTGGCGGGCAACGAGGATACCGCCCGTGACATCGGCGTGGCCGCCCAGGTATTTGGTGGTCGAGTGCATGGCGATGTCCGCGCCCAGGTCCAGCGGCCGCTGGAGGACGGGCGTGGCCCAGGTGTTATCACACAGCAGGCGTGCGCCGACACGGTGGGCCAGGTCGGCGGCGGCGGCGATGTCGGTGATGCGGAGCAGGGGATTGGAGGGCGTCTCCGTCCACACCAGGCGCGTCGTGGGGCGTAGAGCCTCTTCCACCTGGGCCAGGTCGGTCATGTCCACAAACGTTGTCTCCAGCCCCCACGGGCCGAGAATCTGGCGCAGGATAGCGGCCGTCCCGTAGTAGGCGTCGTTGGGCGCGACTACGTGGTCGCCCGGCCGGAGGGCCTGGCAGAGCGATAACGTAGCCGCCGACCCCGACGCGAAGGCCAGCGCCGCCGCGCCGCCTTCGAGCGCCGCCAGCCGCGCTTCCAGCGCCTGACGGTTGGGGTTGTCGGTGCGGGCGTAGACATAACCGTGGGGGAAGGACCCGTCCTCCGCCCGCTCGAAGGTCGTGGTCAGGTAGATGGGAGGCGCGACCGCGCCCGTAGTTGGGTCGGCGTCGTGGCCGGCATGAATCGCCAGGGTTTCGAGATGCATGGAGTGTCTTTCAGCCTAGAGCTTGGCGTATGGGTTAGCGGCGCTGGACGACTGGGTTGCGGAGCGTGCCAATCCCTTCGATGTGGATGGACACCACATCCCCATCCTGGAGGGTGAAGTCGTCCGGTGGGACGATGCCCGTTCCCGTTAGCAATACCACGCCGGTGGGAAACTCGTTTTCGCGCCACAGGTAGTCCATCAACTCGGCCAGGGTCCGCTTCAGCCGGCCCGGCGACGTCTCGCCTTCAAAGGCCACCTGCCCCTCGCGTTCGATCTGCATCTGGATGCGAGCCGTCAGCGGGTCGAGGTCGTCGGTCAGCGTGACCACCGGCCCCAGAGCGCAGCACTGATTATAGACCTTGGCCTGTGGTAGGTATAACGGGTTTTCGCCCTCGATGTCACGCGCGCTGACGTCATTGCCGATAGTGTAGCCGACGAGCGTACCGCGCGCGTCCATGAGCAGCGCGAGTTCAGGTTCGGGAACGCTCCAGCGTGAGTCCTGACGGATGCGTATTGGGAAGTGGGGGTCTACCACGTGATGCGGGTTAGCCTTGAAGAACAGCTCGGGCCGCGCCGCCAAATAGACCCGGTCGTAGATGCCGCTCTGACCCGACTCGGCCTCGCGCGCTTCGACCGAGCGTTGGTAGGTAACACCGGCGGCCCAAACCTCTTGCTGGTCAATCGGCGCCTCCAGAAAGGGATCCCGGTGGCCGGGATAGCGGTCCAACTCAGCCAGCGTGACAGTCGGGATACTCTCCTCCAGGCGCTCTTGCACCCATTTGACAAAGCCACCGGGCGGGAAGCCCGAGATGCGCCCCAGGAGCGAGCTAAGGGTGCGCGGGCGGCCCGGCTCGGCTTCGGTCAGGTCGTAAACATCGCCGTCCACGATGACGCCGACGCGCGTGCCAAGAGGCGGCATGTAATAGCGACACAACTGCATAAGGTTCCCTCCACAAGGGTTAGCGATACTCGGTGAATTTGCCATCCACAATGGTGTAGAGCCGGGGCGACAGGGGGTGTGGCTGGCTCTCGTAGTCGCGGGCAACCTGCGCCGCGATCTCCGCCACAAACTCGGTGTCCTGGTCGCTTAGCATGATGAGAAAGTCACGGTTGGGAATGCCGAATAGGAGCCGCCCGCCGCCGAGATACTGGACCGCCTGTGTTCGTAAATCGGGCAGCAGGATGCGGGCCGCGTCGTAGCTGTCACGCGACTGCGAGATCAGGAGGGTACGAGCGCCTTCGCCTGCGACCATGTAGCCAGTGTTGGCGATCTTACGGGCCAGGTTCGCCAGCGTCAACTCATGTAGCTGGGCCAGCGTCAACTTATTCTTGGCGATGTCCTCGTCGGTCAGGAAGCGCATCGAGGTGGGCGTGTCGGCCACGTAGACGATACTCAGATCGCCCACCAGCGGTTGTCGGGCGATGCGAATCTTCTGCTTGTCGGCCTGACGCAAGAACTCGGCCGCCTTGATCTGAGGAAACAGGTCTTGCGTGGGCGAGCCGCGCTCCTTGGCCTGGAGCTGGGCTGGCAAGCTGCGCACCTGCTGGACCATCATCTCGACCAGTTGATCCACCTGGGCCGGCGCCATGATGTACATGCGGTGGAGGTTGCCCAGGCCGATGCCGTAGGCTTTGTCTTGTCCCGCCATCTGGACTTCCAGCCCGCCCTGTGCCCCAATGCGGACGTTGATAACGCCCGGCTCGCGGCGCAGGCGGTCTGCCAGGCGCGCAGCCAAGTCGCGTTCGGTCAACAACCGGTCGGCCATGCTGTTCTCCTAAACACGCCGCCGACTGAAAGTCGGGGCTGGTGGGCCTGCGGCCGAGCGTCGGCCTCCGCCGACGTCACTCTAGCTAGCCACCTCGATTTCCTCGAAAGTCTGTTCCCATTCGCCAACAAGCTGACTGGCTCGGTGATGTTCCTTCTGTCGTTGGATATAATCTCCGAGCCGGTCCAAATCCGCCGAGCTGACGGTGAAAGCGCCGTAGCTCCCCTGCCACTTGAAGTAGGCTTCGGGCCTCAGGACATCGTTGACGAAACGAGAGGACACCCCTTTGACCTGTTTCACTAACTCCGCGATGGAAATCGTGGTTGGGAGACTGACGAGCAAGTGTACATGGTCTTCTGTACCATTCAATCCCAGAACGACACACCCTAACTCACGCGCCTGGCTCTCGATGTTGCGATGCAATCGTCGCTCCAGTTCCGCTGCAATCAGCGGCTGGCGATCCCAGGTGGCCCACACAAGATGAATGTACAAGGCCAGCTTATTGCGGCGCATTCTCTTGCCCCTTGCCACGTCCACGCAGGTAGCCGCTTAGCCAACGACCCTATAGCCACGCTTTCAATCGGCGGCTCTTTCTGTGTCTTCGTCCACGAAGGTGGACGCTCGGCCTTCAGGCCCAACAGCCCCGATTTCAATCTGTGGCTAACAGCGGCCGGTCAATTCCATAGGCGATAGCTGCCCGCAAGTCTGTCTCGGTCAATTGAGGATACTCGGCTAGAATCTCATCGAAGGTCATACCATTGGCGAGGAAGTCGAGAATCAGCGAAACCCAGATACGCGTTCCCCGAATCACTGGCTTCCCAAAGCAGACTTGTGGATCAATGGAGATACGTTCCAACAACGGATGCATCGTCAACCTCCGAAGCTAATCCAGGTACGCGCCGACCGGGTTTTCGAGCCGCCCCAGCCCCTCGATTTCCACTGCCACGGTGTCGCCCGGCTGGAGTAAAACCGGCGGCTTGCGGGCGAAGCCCACGCCCGGCGGCGTCCCCGTCAGGATCACATCGCCCGGCTCCAGCGTGAACGAGTGAGACAGAAACGACACGAGCGTCGGGATGTTGAAGATCAGGTTGGCCGTCGTCGAGTCCTGGAGGACGCGGCCGTTGACCTCGCAGCGGATACCGAGGCCGCCGGGGTTAGAAACCTCGTCGGCAGTAACCAGCGCCGGGCCAAGCGGGCAGAAAGTGTCGAGAGATTTGCCGCGCACCCACTGCCCCGCATCGCTGCGCGCGCCGGACTGCACATCACGGGCGCTCACATCGTTGGCGCAGGTGTAGCCGACGACATAGCGCATGGCATCCTCAAGGCTCACGCGGCGGGCCGTCTGGCCGATGACAACGGCTAACTCGGCCTCGTAGTCCACCTGCTCCGTCACCTCGGGCGACCACTGGATTGGGTCGCCGGGGCCAATCACCGACGTCGAGAACTTGGCGAAGACGACGGGCCGCTTGGGCAGCGCGGCCCCCGACTCGGCGGCGTGGTCGCTGTAGTTCAGACCGATGGCGACCACCTTCGGGGGGCGGGGGATGGGTGCGGCCAGGCGGGCGCTGGCGAGGGGATGACGCGGCGCATTGGAACTCGCAGCGGCGCGTTGGGCGCGGGCGAGTAAGTTCGGCCCGCCTCTCAGGAAGGCCACCATATCTGAGGGTAGGGTCGAGTCGGCGGCGGCCAGGTCTACAATCGAATCGCCCTGGATGGCTCCCAGGCGCGGTTGTCCATCGGCGTAGAAGGTCACGAGACGCATGCTTAGCTCCTGTGGTGGGTTAGCTGGGTAGATGGGGCTTACTATAGCACGCTTGGAGAGAAGGGGCAAGCGTTTGCGTCGCCGCCTGTTTTGTGTATCATCAGGCCGATGACCTCACAAGGAGACCCTGATGCCCCTACATCCAGATGCCCAGGCATTTCTAGCGCAGCGCGACGCGGCGGGCGCGAAGCCCGTCGAGGAACTGAGTGTGGCGGAGGCCCGCGCCCAGTCGGTGCGCTTGATCTATCTCCAGGGCCGGCCCCAACCTGTTGCCCAGGTTGAGGACCGCGAGATTCCTGGCCCACACGGCCCGATCCCCATTCGCATTTACAGCGCTGACCGCCCCGAACCGTGGCCCATGCTCGTCTTTTTCCACGGCGGCGGCTGGGTACTGGGTAACCTGGAGACAGCGGACACTGGCTGCCGCCAACTGACCAATGCCATCGGCTGCCTGGTCGTGTCGGTCAACTACCGCCACGCGCCCGAGGACCCCTTCCCGGCGGCGGCCGAAGACGCCTACGCGGCGACAGCCTGGGTCGCCGCGAATGCCGAGGCGCTGAACGGCGACGCCTCCCGTATTGCCGTAGGCGGGCAGAGCGCAGGCGGTAATCTGGCGGCGGTGGTCGCCCTGATGGCTCGCGACCGGGGCGGCCCGCGCCTCGCCCACCAGTATCTCAATGTGCCCGTGACCGACTACAACTTCGACACGCCGTCCTACCAGGAGAACGCCGAGGGCTATGGTCTGACACGAGCCGGTATGGTCTATTTCTGGAATCGCTATCTGGCCGACCCCGCCGACGGCGCCCACCCGTATGCTTCACCCTTGCGGGCGGCTGACCTGAGGGGCCTGGCGCCGGCGCATGTCGTCACGGCAGAATTTGACCCATTACGCGACGAGGGGAACGCCTACGCCGCTCGGCTGCGTGAAGCGGGTGTGCCAGTTGTGCATACGTGTTATGCGGGAATGGTCCACGGGTTCCAGGGGGCCCAGGCGGTTGAGGATGTGGTGCGGGAACTCCGGCGGGCATTGACCTAAGAGCCTAAACCTCGCTTTCCGTCTTCGGCTCCACCGGCAGACCAGCCGCCTGCCAAGCATCCCAGCCACCAATGAGCGCCACCGCCTTCGGGTAGCCGGCCTGTCGCAGTTCGTGCGCCACACGGGCGCTCGTGCCTTCGTTGTGTCAGGCACAGAAGGCGACCAGCCAGGCATCGTGGGGCAGGCCCAATTGGCGGGCCTGCGCCGCGATATTAGTCGGGATAAAACGGGTCGCGCCCAACGGCTGGTGTGGCGAGTGATTGAAGGCGCGCTCCGTCCGCGCGTCGAGGACGACAACCTGTTCGCCCGCCTCCCACAGCCCCTGAAGCTCTGCGATGGTGAGGCGGTCGGAGGGCGGGGTAGCGGGCAGCGGGTGGTGGGTAGGGAGTAGGGAAGAGGGACGAAGGAGTATGGCGCCGTCTTTCGGCCCCTCAGTTCCGTGCTGCCGTCCTCCGTCTTCGGTCAGTTTTCCGTCCTCCGTCTTCGGTCCTCCGTCCTCCATCTGCCTGCCCCCTGCTGCCTGCTGCCTACTGCCTTCCGCCTTCCGCCCCCCCTCCTCCCGCTGCGCCACCAGCATCGAGGACGAGCCGTGGACCACGATGGAGAGCAGGACCACCAGGCAGGTCAGGGTGAACAGGTAGGAACTGCCGGGCTGACCGGCGAAGACCGGTAACAGGACCAGCAGGAGCGAGCTAAGCCCGCGCGGTCCGAACCACAGCAGCAGCCGCCGGGCGCGAGTGTCAAGCCGCTGGCGGGCCAGCGCGGCGAGCAGCACCAGGGGCCGCACGGCCAGCGCGGCGACGGCGAATAGCAGGACAGCGGGACCGAGGATGGTCAGCCCGGACCAGATAAGCGAGCCGCCAAACAGGACGAAGGTAAACAGTAGCGCCATCTCGGCCGTTGTCTCGCCGTATTCCAGGAAGCAGTCACACAGTTCGATGTCCAGCGCGGTGATCGTCAGGCCGGCGGCGAAGGCGGCCAGGAAGCCGCTGCCGTGGACAGCTTCGGCGGCGGCGTAGGCGGCGAAGGCGACGCCCAGCGAGAAGAGCGATTCGTAGTCTCGCCGCACCCCAATGCGTCGTCGGACCAGGTCCAGGGTAGCGACGGCGATCAGGCCGACCAGGACGCCCGCGCCAGGGCCGAGCACAAACAGGTCCAACGCCAGCCGCGCCCACTCCGCGCCGGTCAGGGGCGTCGCGTGGCCGAGGAACTCCATCGCTATCAGGACGATGGGCAGCAGGACCACGTCGTTCAGGCCACTCTCCAGCCTGAGCGCCTGGCGGGTCGCGCCTGGAATGCTTTGGCGGCGTAACAGGCCGCGCAGCAGGACCGGGTCGGTCGAGGCGAGGGCCGCGCCCAGGATGGCCGCAGCGGGCAGTGTCAGGCCCAGCAGGAGCCAGCCGAGCAGGGCGATGAGGGCTGCCGACAGCAGGGTGCCGGGGCCGAGGATGAGGCCCGCCAGGACACCGTGGCTGCGTACCTCGGCCATATCCAGGCCGACAGCATCGGTGAACAGAACCAGGACGAGGCTGAGGGTGGCGACGATGCGCAGGGCGGGCGAGTCGAGGGTGAGGTCCAGCACGCCGAAGCCGGCCGGGCCGAGGACCGCGCCGAGCGCCAGGAACACGGCGACCTGGGGAAAGCCAATGCGTTCGACCACGCCGGACAGCAGCGCGGCAGCCATAATCACGGCCCCAATGAGGGCGAAAGTGGCGGTGAGCACTTCAGTAGTCATAGCCAGGCCTGGTCTACGAGGGGATAAAATCACGAAAGACCCAAAGGACACAAGGACACAAGGACTCGAGGTAAGGTGACGAAAAGGACGTGCAACCCTGCCTGTATCTGAAGGTTTTGTGCCTTTGTGTCTTTGTGCCCTTCGTGATTCAGCGCGATAACAACCCGCCACTCCAGAGGTAAAATCTCCAGAGATTCTACCGGAGCCTCTAGATGCGGTTACTCATCAGCCAGGGCGGCGACGCCGGGCAGCGTCTTGCCTTCCAGAAATTCAAGCGACGCGCCGCCACCCGTCGAGATGTGGGTGATTTTGTCGGCCACGCCGGACTCGTGCGCCGCCGCCGCCGAGTCGCCACCGCCAATGATGGTCGTGGCGTCGGGCAGGGTGGCGAGGGCGCGGGCAATGGCGAACGTCCCCTCGGCGAAGGGGGCCATCTCGAACACACCCATCGGGCCATTCCAGACCACCGTCTTGGCGTCCTGGAGCATCCCGGTATACGTCTTGACCGTGTCAGGCCCAATGTCCAGGATGCGCCAGCCTTCGGGAACGGCGGAAACGCTGACGATCTTGCGCTCGGCGTCGGCCGCGAACCTGTCGGCGACGACGGCATCCACCGGTAGGATGAGCTTGCCGCCTGCCTCGTCCATCAGCGTCTTAGCGGTATCCACGGCATCGTTCTCGACGAGCGATGCTCCCATGTCCAGCCCTTTGGCCTTGAGGAAGGTATTTGCCATACCGCCGCCAATAAGCAGGTAGTCGGTCTTGGCGAGCAGGCTGCGCACGACTTGAATCTTGTCGCTGATCTTCGCCCCGCCCAGGATGGCGATGAACGGGCGGGCGGGGTCGCCCAGGGCGCGGCCCAGGTAGTCCAGCTCCTTCTCCATCAGGAAGCCGGCGACGGCGGGTAGGTAGTGGGCGATGCCCTCGGTGGACGAGTGGGCGCGGTGGGCGCTGCCAAAGGCGTCGTTGACAAACACATCGCCCAGGCTGGCGAACTTCTGCGCCAACGCGGCGTCGTTCTTCTCTTCGCCAGCGTAGAAGCGCGTGTTCTCGGCCAGCGCCACGCCGCCCGGCTGCATCTGGTTCACCGTCTGCTGCGCGGCGTCGTTCAACTCCGGGATAAACGTCACGGGCTTGCCCAGCAGCTTCGCCAGGTGGTCGGCCGCTGGCTTGAGGCTAAACTCTGGCGCGACCTTGCCCTTGGGCCGGCCCAGGTGGGACAGCAGGACGGTCTTGGCGCCATGCTCCATCAGGTAGCGGATGGTCGGCAGCGACTCGCGGATGCGGGTATCGTCTGTGACCTGGCCGTTCTCCAGGGGGACGTTGAAGTCCACGCGCACGACGGCCCGCTTGCCGTTCCAGTTGATGTCACGCACGGTTTTCTTATTCATAGGCCCTCCAAAACGAGTGAAGCGGTATGACTCAAGATTGAAGATTGAAGACTCAGGAGGGGGGAACACGGAACGTCCAACAGAAGCAGTGACTAGAGGTGAAGCCAGCATTGCTCACCTCTAGTCATTAATCTTCAGTCTTCAATCTTTCTTTATGCGGGCTGCTGGACGCGGATGCCTTCCGGCAGCGGGCGGATGGCCTGGCCCTCGCGAGCGCCCATAAAGGCGACCAGGTCGGCCACGCGGCAGGAGTAGCCCCACTCGTTGTCGTACCAGGAGATAACCTTCGCCATGTCGCCACCGATGACCAGCGTGTCCACGGCGCTGAAGATGGACGAATTCACGTTGCCCTTCAGGTCCATCGAGACCAGCGGCTCTTCGCTGTACTCCAAGATGCCCTTCATGCGGCCGTTGGCGTACTCCTTCATCGCGGCGTTGATCTCTTCGACCGTCGCGCTGCGCGAGAGGATGGCGGTGAAATCCACCACCGACACGGTCGGGGTCGGGACGCGGAAGGCCATGCCGCTGAACTTGCCCTTCAGTTCGGGAATGACCAGGCCGACGGCGCGGGCCGCGCCTGTGGCCGAGGGCACGATGTTGAGGGCGGCGGCGCGGGCGTCACGCAGGTCACCCTTCGCTTCCAGGTCGAGCAGGCGCTGCGAGTTGGTGTAGGCATGGACCGTCGTCAGGATGCCCTTCTCGATGCCGAAGCGGTCAAAGAGCACCTTGGCGACCGGGGCCAGACCGTTGGTCGTGCACGAGGCGTTGGAGATCACGGTGTGCTTGGCCGGGTCGTACATCTCCTCGTTGACCCCCAGCACGATGGTCAGGTCTTCGCCCTTGCCCGGCGCGCTGATGATAACCTTCTTGGCGCCCGCGTTGACATGAGCGCGAGCCTTCTCCGCCTGGGTGAACAGTCCCGTCGATTCGATGACGTAGTCCACCCCTAACTTGCCCCACGGCAGATTGTTGGGGTCGCGCTCGGCCAGCACCGCCACCTCGTCGCCATTCGCCACGAAGCCGGTGTCGGTCAACTTCACCTCACCGGGGAAGCGGCCATAGTTGGAGTCATACTTGAGCAGGTGCGCCATCGTCGCGCGGTCACCAATATCGTTGACCGCCACCACGTCCACCTGGTCTCCATAGCGGTCGCGCAGCGCCTTGTAGACCTGGCGGCCAATCCGTCCAAACCCATTGATCCCCACTCGAATGGTCATGCTATTCTCCTTTCGCCATTTAAAGCCTGGCGTGGTATGCACATGAAGGCCTGCCGTAGGGGGCAGGCAATGCAGCCAACAGTGTTATTATAGCCGATTTGGGCATTAGAAACAATGCGACCCGTCGCCGTGGCGTGAACAAACGTCAACCTCCCGAAGGTGGGGACCTTCGGGAGGTTCAAGGGAGGGTTACTTGAAGAAGTCGGCGTTTTTAGCGGTGAAGCTGGCCCACTGGCTCGGCACCTCCGCCTCCGGGAAGATGGCCTCGACCGGACAGGCCGGCATACACGCGCCGCAGTCAATACACTCGTCCGGGTGGATGTAGAGCATATCGTCACCTTCGTAGATGCAGTCCACCGGGCACACATCCACACACGCCTGGTCCTTGACGCCAATACACGGCTCGCAAATCACGTAGGTCATGAAAGAGATCCTCCTAACTGAATGTCCTGGGCAAACAAATTGCCTGTTGTGGTGTAAATTCTGGCTGCCTTCTATTCGTGCAGCGTACTCATATTTTAAGCGAGTTGAAAACGCGTGGCTATGACGTGCGTCATAAAGAGAAAAGTCCACTACCCACTGTCCCGTTCCGCGATGGCCTCTAGTTGGGCGCGGTCCGCGATGACGATGCAGCCCGCCTCTTCGCGCACCAGGCCGGCCCGTTTCCACTTGCTCAACACGCGGATCGTCGTCTCGACCGTTGTGCCAGCCAGTTCGGCCAGGTTCTGACGGGTGAGGGGGGTCGTCAGGGCCACGCCGTTGCGATGGGGGGAGCCGCTGCGGGCGGCGAGTTGCAGTAGGGTATAGGCTAGCCTCGGCTCGACCGGCTCCAGGGCCAGCCGGCGCATCATCTCGTGGGCCTCGATGAGCTGCTCGACCAACTCCTCCATGACCTGTTGCGCCACCCTGGGGTAGCGGGCCATTAGCCCCGCGAAGTCTTTGCCAGGAATTTCCATGACCACCGACGGGGCCAGCGCCTGGGCGCTATACGGGTGATTGCGCCGTCCGAAGGCGGCCACGCCGCCAAACCAGTCGCCCGGCTCGACCAGGCGCAGGATGATGTCCTTGCCTTCGGACGTTCGGACGAGCTTGACGCGGCCTTTGAGGAGAATCGTAAATCGTTCGGGCGGGTCGCCCTCCATAAACAGGAACGCGCCCTTGGCGACGGCGCGCTTGCGGAACAGGGCGCGTTCGGCGGCCAACTCGGCGTCGCTCAGCGCGGCGAACAGGGGAATCGAGCGCAGCGAGTCCAGGTCAGAGACACTACGCTCATCGGAGCGAGGGGCGCGGGAGGGGGTCGGCATAATGCGCAATTATAGCATAAGGTAGAGTGGGATGCGTGATACGTCGGGTTAAGACTCAGCCCCTTCGGGGAGAGGGGCGGCAGGCGCGTGGCGCGGGTCGCTGATGCCCCAGCGGACAGTTGCCCAGGCGGCCAGAGCGAAGACGATGGTGAGCCGGAACAGCATGGGGTAGGAGGTGGTCGAGGCGACCGCGCCCCCCAGCAGTGGGGCCAGGGTCGAGCCGATACCCACCAGGGTGGCCATGAGGCCAATATACGTCGCCCGTTCTTCCGGCGGGGCAAAGTCGTAGACACCGCTCAGGTTGGAGATGGTGGCGGCCGCCAGCGAGATGCCCAGCAGGATGTAGACGCCCACGAACCAACCGCCGTTGGGCGCGAAGGCCGACAGGGCCGCCATGAAAGCGCCGCTGGCCGCTGCTAGCTCCATAACACGGTGATGGCCGAGGCGATCACCCAGCCAGCCCACCAGGGGATAGGTCAGCGTCTGCGCGGCCATCATGGCGAAGGTCAACTCGCCAGCCTGGGCGCTGTTCAGCCCAAACTCCTTGACAGCGTAGACGGTGTAAAAGCCATAGCCTGTCGTACCGAAGATGTAGAGAATACGGTACACGATGAAGTTGCGAAACGCTCGGTTCTGGCCCAGGATGCGCGGCAGCCGCCGCCAAAAGTCGCGCCCCGTCACCCTGGAGGGGTTAACCGCCTGAGTCGGCTCGTGGGTCAGGGCCAGGAAGAGCATGGAGAAGGCCACGCAGAGGGCGGTGATGGCAAAGCAAATGGCGAAGTTAAGGGCGAACGGCTGCTGCTGGAGGATGAGGCCCGCCAGTATCGCGCCGCCGGCCCCCAGCAGTCCCCCCACGCCGGACTGGAGGCCAAAGAATAAGCCCCGGCGGTTGGCCGGGATTACCTTGCCCACCATGTCCTGCCAGGCCGTGGCCGTCAGCCCGGCCCCAAAGCAGCGCAGGATGTGCAAGGTAAAGAACAGCGTCAGCGCCAGGCTCGCGCCAAGCTGCGGCACGAAGTAGGCCACCAGCGCCATGCCGATGAACGGCCAGCGCTCGTTGAGGGTCATCAGCATGACAAAGGGTTTCTTGCGCGGCAGTCGTTCGACCAGAGGGGCGGTCAGGAGTTGCGGCAGCAGCCAGCCCATGGTTTGAATGGCCGGAATGAGGCCAATCAGGTAGGGCGAGCTGGTCAACTGGCTGACGAACAGCGGCAGCACTGTCACAACGGAGGCGAAACTCAGCCCCAGGAAAAAGAACCCACCGTCCATGACGCCGACGGTAAAATTGCGGGTTAGAAAACGACGCACCTCGGCGTCCATTGGGGAAAGAGTACTCATGAAGAAGGCAATTCCCCCCCTCTCTCAGGGGAGAGGGGACAGATAGGAACAAGACGAGGCAGGCGCGGCGGCCTGCCCCAGAGCCAAATTATAGCCCGGCTGGCTGGTCCAGACAATTTCCAGGACGCTCTACGCGCTGCGTCATTTTTTGACACCCACTCTAACCTGTGGTATAGTGTACGACTGTTGGACCAAGTCCGTGGAGTGGGGCTGTGCTCGGCCGCTCGGCGTGTCGTCGCCCGAAGCGGCCTTTGTGTTGCAGCCTACCGGCCCGGACAAGCATTAAGAAGGAGATGTGTACCTATGGTTAACCGCATTCAGGGCGTTGTGAAGTGGTTCAACAGCGCCAAGGGCTACGGCTTTATCCAGCAGGATGGCGGCCCCGACGTGTTCGTCCACTATTCCTCGATCCAGGGCAATGGCTACCGCAACCTGGAGCAGGGACAAGCGGTTGAGTTTACCCTCAACCAGGGGCCGAAAGGCCCACTGGCGGTGGACGTCACCGCTGTCTAGCCACCCGCTCGAATAGACTATAAAACCCCGCTGGAGAACTCTCCAGCGGGGTTTCGATTTTTAGCTTGCAGACCTGACCGGTCCCCCTGGCTTAGCTGCCGGTGGCGATACCAATGGCGGCGGCGCCCACGCCGAGGATGAGGCCCAGGACGAGAGCGATGGCGAAGAAGACCAGGAAGGCCAGGATGATCGTGATGAGGGTCTTGGTGTTGTCCAGGTCGAGGGCCTCGCGGGTGGCGATGAACGTGGTTACGATGGTCCAGATTGAAACCACCAGGGTGATCAAGCCGCCAATGCCCGGAATGAAGCCCAGGACGTTGAGGATGCCGGGCGCCGCCGCGTACCCTGTCGTGCGCAGGATTTCGCCCGTCGTCGCCGTCGCGTTGTAGACCCGCGTGCCGATGAAATAGATGACAAAGGCGCGGGCAACCCAACCGATGAGGGCCGCCAACACGCCAGCGATGATGCCGCCCACGCCCACATTCTGGCCGATAGCGCCAATGCCACTGGCGATGGCGACGGCGACGACGATGATAAGAGCATTGGTTGTCTCGTTCAGGTCACGCTCGACCTCGTTGTAGACAGGGATGTCGAGACGCGACGCGCGGATCGCTTTGTCAATCACGGTGCCTCCTTAGGGTATGAGGGAGAAGGATAGCGACAACGGCAACAAGGCCGTAGCACACAGTGTATAACACCTGAACCAGGTATCGCGTTACGTCGGCTCGGTCGCCTTCAACACCCGCAGCGCGTTGAGCGTGCTCCACTTGCTCTCTGCGCCCGCGCTCTCGGCGACCACCCGCAAGCGGTCGGCGTGGTTGTGCGCCAGGGGCCAGCGGCCCCGCTCGTTCTGCTGGGCGACGAGAAGGTCCAGGGCGGGCCGGTAGCGCGCGTCGGTCAGGCGGCCTGCTTCCGCCAGCACGCGCAACGCAAACAGCAGGTCGGGCGCGCCCAGGTGCGGGAAGCCAAACTCCAGGCGAGCCGGCTCCAGCGTGGTCCAGTCCAGGTGGTCCCAGTCGGCCAGGGCAGTCTGGATCGCCGCCTCGATGCCACGGTTACGCTCGGCCGGGGGCAGTTGGAGCAAGGCCCACAGGGCGGGTAGCCCGTCCCAGGCCGTCCGTTGCACCGACGCACCGGGCGCCCCCCGCGCCACCAACGACTTCGCGGCGAGATGGACCGCGCGGCGGATGCGGGTATCCTCGCCATAGCCAAACTTGAGCAAGGCCCAGAGAAAAGCCCCAGGCAAGACGGTATCGCCATTAGGCTGGCGGGCCTGGTCGAGCGCCCAGTCCGCGGCCGTAGCGACTCGCTCATCGCGCCCCGCCGCGCCTAGCTCGGCCAGGAGAACCAGGTGGTCCCCCGTGGCCGGCCAGGTCGCTGTCGTCGGCTCAGCCGGGCTGCCCCAGCCCTGGTCGGGGAGCTGGCGGGCCAGCACCACCGTGATGACGGGGTCTGACGCTAGCCCGCTGCGGGCCTCGCGCACCGCCGGTACGTCCGTCTGTCGCTCCAGGATAGCAGTGAGGGCCTGGTAGCGCACCGCGGGCTGGTCATAGTCCAGCAGCCAGCCCATCGGGTCACCCTTGAGCGGCCGCCACCAGGAGGTCTTGAACAGCATGCCCGTTACCCCTCGCCCCGGTAGCGCAACAGCGCCACGTCGCGAGCCTCGCGCAGCAGGTCGCGCTCGTCCTCGTCCTCTGTTTGGGCCAGTAGCGCCACCGCCACCGCCTCAATCTCCGCCCGCGCGCTGATCCGCTCGCCCCCGCCGGCCACTTCTACCTGGTCACCCTGGCTGAGATAGACCTTATCGCGATCCAGGTCAAAATAGAAGTTGGCATCCACACCGAGGGCACGCACCGCTGCCCAGTCCAGGCGGCGATAGGTGTCGAGACTCAGTGGACCGACGAGCCGCAACTGGTATAATTGGTCCTGGCTCGACCGGGCGACGATGAAGTCTTTAAGGGCGTCGGTTGGCTCGTCGGTCGGCAGGTTGGTGGTCCGCAACTCGTCGCGGCGCATGGGCTGCGGGGCGATGTCGTGGTGACGTACTTTGACCCCGTCGCGGCTGATGAGCGCTTCGACAAAGCCCGTCTTGACGCCCAACTCGCCAAAGCTCATACGCTCCGTCGGGCCGGAGAAGGCGACCTGCACCGGACCGATGGTCGTGGTCTTGCGCTCGTGCACATGGCCCACGAGGAGCAGGTCAATGCCGCGTAGGGCCGCGATGCTGGCCTTCGGGATGACCGGCTCGTTGACATTGTCCAGCAGAAAGCCCTCGATGGCATAGTGCAGCATCAGCACGGCACGGTCTACGCCCGGCGGCGGCTCCAGGTCTTCGATGTCGGCCAGGGGGTCGTCGTCACGTTCCAGGCGTGGGTCCGACGGTAGGCCGCCAATCGCCAGCCGCAGCCCATCCACCTCGTGGACCTCCCACTCGACGCGCGTGACGCGGTGGAAGAGGCGAGCCTGACCGCCCTCGTCATAGATGCGCTGCGGTGTGACGCCTTCGGTCCGCGAGCGCGGCACGTCGTGGTTGCCGCCAATCATGTAGACCTGGACCCCCGCCTCGCGCAGCCGCTTCAACTGGCTCAGCACGGCCACCAGGTCGGCGTTGCGTGGCGTCGGGGTGTCGAACAGGTCGCCGCCGTGCAAGTAGAAATGGGCCCCGCTTTCCAGGGCGTAGTCCACCGTTCGCCGCCACGCCTCGCGCAGCCGTTCGCGCCGCCTCGCCAACTGGTCGAATGTCATGCGTGAGTAGTACTTACTCAGGTGATTATCCGCCGTAAAAACCAAACGCACCATGCTTGCCTCAACTCTCTATTTTTCGCTGCCTGGATTATCGCAGTAACTCGGAATTTAGTCAAGGGGAATAAACAGCGCTTTGCAAGTCAGAACCCTGAGACAATACGTAACATCCGTCGTGGCGGAGTACACGTATAATTAAGAGGGTGATGGAAGGAGGTAGGTGTGGACAGACGACGGTCGCTGGCGTGGCTGGTGATAAGCGCCTCCGGCTGGGGCGCGGGACTGGCGGCGGGGATACTCCTGGCGTTGGGCAGCACGGGCTGGCTGACCCTGGCTCTGCTCGCCTGGCTGGCCCTGTCAAGCCTGGCCCATATCGTCTTGTTCCAGCGGCGGTTCTGGCTGACGGCGCTCGGCGTCCTCGTGTCGGCGGCGCTGGTTGTCGGCAGTCTGGCTGGCTACTGGGCGCTGGGCCGGCCGCTGGACCTGCTGCAACGGGGCGAGGCGGCGCGAGCCGCCGGGGCGGACGCTGAGGCGGTCGAACTGTCTACGGCGGCGCTGGGGCAGCGGCCCCTGTGGTCAGAG
Organism: Anaerolineae bacterium; assembly: GCA_026129165.1. Taxonomy (GTDB): domain Bacteria; phylum Chloroflexota; class Anaerolineae; order Epilineales; family JAHCIE01; genus JAHCIE01. Next base: position 10,903 of record JAHCIP010000038.1, on the reverse strand, counting down.
GCTCTGCTGCGCCGGGCGCAGGCGTATGCCCATCAGGGCAACCTGGACCGCGCCATTGTCGACTTGGACCAGGTGCTGCGGCTGGAGCCAGGCCACGTGTTGGCGTGGCTCAAACGGGGGAATGCCTGGGCCGACAAGGGCAATGCCGACCGCGCTATCTGGGACTACTCCCAGGCCATTCTGGCCCAGCCGACCTACGCCGACGCCTGGAACAATCGCGGTATTATCTACGACGACCAGGGCGACTACGACCGCGCCATTATTGACTACTCGCAGGCCATCCGCCTGAATCCGACGGACAGCGACCTCTACAACAATCGCGCCGTGGCCTATCGCGGCAAGAAGGACTATCAGCAGGCGCTGGCCGACTATACTGAGGCCATCCGCCTGAAGCCAGGCAACGCGGCGACCTATAACAATCGTGGCGACACCTACACGCTGCTGGGCGACTACGACCACGCCCTGGCCGACTTCAACCGCGCCATCGAGCTGCGGCCCAACTACGCTCTGGCCTACTACAATCGGGGGGTAGCGCACAAGCAGCGCGGCGACCGCGATCGGGCGATTTCAGATTTCAAGAAGGTAGTGGAATTGAACAGCGACGCCTACTGGAGCCAGCAAGCGTCAGCGGAGTTAGATCAGTTGGGCGGGCAGTAATACCGATTTGCAGGTTTGGCCCGTCTATGGTATCTTATGACGGCTTGCAGGACTGGCAACAGGTGAAGTACTGGAAACACTAGAGGGAGGACAGCATGAGTTCGCACCGCGAGAAAGACAAAATCCAGAACATAATCCGCGCTGCCGATGCCACAGTCTTAGCCGCTTTACGTAATCCCCAGGAGCGTGAACGGTTCTTTCTGACGCGTGGCCTTGACCTGAACCATCTATCAGCGGAGGAGCGCCAGGAGATTGAGGCTGAGATCGCCCAATTGAGCGGGCCAAGTTCCCCTCCAACGGTATAGCGTCGAAGGCATCCCTCCCGCACGGCAACCAGGCAAGCGCGTCTTGCGCTCGCCTCTCGATTGTTGGCCCTCAGCGGTCTATTTTAGCTGAAGCTGAAGATATTGGCTTGGTCATCAAACTGGACCTGAGCCTTATAGCCCTTGTACTCCATCATGGTTCGACTCCCCTTGCCCATGAGTTTACCCTACTTCGGCTCGCTTATCAACTGTCTCTATTCCCTATCTACGGCTGTGTTAAAGTCGGAGGGTTAGCCTCAAGAATACGCTGTCAACGGATTTGGGGAGCAGATTGAACGGATTATGTCACTACGGACGAGCTTAATCCGTTCAATCCGTATCTAAAATCCGTTGACAGCTCGTTGTCCTCACCTACACCTTGGACTTTGACACCGCCGTGCTTCCCTATTCCCTACTCCCCAACCCCGCGTAGTAGCCCCAATACTCTAAGACCCGTCGTACATACGTCGCTGTCTCGGCGTAGTCAATCGCCTCGATCTGGAGCGCCCAGTCGTCGGACGCGGCCCGCCAGCGTGGGACGGCGTTTGGCCCGGCGTTGTAGGCGGCCAGCGCAGCCCACAGTTGGCCGTCGAAGCGGCGGAGTTGCTGCGCCAGGTAGTACGCGCCGAACTCGATGTTGACCGAGGGACGGTACAGGTCGGCTGGGGTGAAGTCGTCATCGCTCAGTGCGCGGGCGATGCTCTGGCCCGTTGAAGGGACCACCTGCGTCAGGCCCCGCGCACCGGCGGTCGAGGTCGCGCCCGGCTCGAAGTGGCTTTCCTGACGCATAATGGCCCACAGCAGTGCCGGGTCCACCCCCTGCCGCCGCGCCGCTGTCTCCACGAGGTCGCGGTAGGGCGTCGGGAAGGCCAGGGTCTGGAGGGGCGCAGGCGACTCGCCAGGGGGCGTGTCCAGGGCGCGGGCCAGCCCCTCGGCCAGGCCCATGCTGACAGTGTATTGGCCGAGGGCGTCGGCGGTGCGGGTGAGCCAGTACAGGCGCAGCGGGTCATTACCCACATGGGCGCGCACGAGGCGCAGGTGGCGTTGAGCCGTGTCACGCATCCCCTGTTCGACAAAAGCCCGAGCGCGGGCCAGATCCGCGTCACCCCGCACGGCTGCCTCGGCCTGCGCCAGGTCAGCCGGCGTTCGCCCCGTCTTGTCCAGCAGCCACTTCTCGGCAGCGGGCCAATCGGCGGCGAAGACAGGGGCCGGAGTCGCTGCTGGAGGACCAACGTCGCCAGGAGGCCGTAGAACCCGCGCGGCGCGAGGCTCTGAGCCTGGCGGTAAAGAGTGGCGGCGCGTTGCGGGTCGGTGGACTCGGCCAGCCGCCCCAGCCAGAACAGCCCCTGCGCCTGGCGGTCCGGTAAGCTCGTACCCGTCAACGCTTGCCACGTGGCCGTCGCGCCCTGGCTGTCGCTCTCGTGCATCTGGCACAGACCCAGGCGGGCACGGGCGTCCAGCCCGGCGTCGCTGGCGTAGCGGTCGGCGGCGGCCTGGTAACGGGGCATGGCTGCCTGGCAATCCTCGCTCGTCTCTACCAGTCGCGCGCCTTCCAACGCGGCGAGGGCGGCGGCATCGGGGTGCGACGGATACTGGGCCAGGAAGCGGTCATGGCGGCCAGGCTCGCTTCCAGAGTCCCGCTCATCCGCAGAGCGCGGGCTTTGCCGAGCAGCGCCACGGGGATTTCGGCGGCACCAGGGTGAGTATCCATGAGCTGGTCGTAGTGGAAGACGGCCTGGCCCGTTTGCCCTAGGCGGCGATACGCCTCACCCGCGAACAGGTGCGTGTCGGCCGGGTGGGCCGGGTCGTCGGTGGCGGCCTGATTGAGCGCGTCCACCGTCATGCGGAAGTCGCCGCGCTCATAAGCCACCTTGCCCTTGAGGTAGAGCAGGTGCGCGTCGCCCTCGTCGGCGTCGGCCTGGGCGGCCTGGTAGCCGGCCTGGCTGGCCGGGTACTGGGTCCACAGACGCTCTAGCTCCCGGCGGGCCTCGTCGTCCTGGTCGAGCTTCTTGTCCAGCAGGTACAGGGCGTAGACGGCGGCGGCGCGGTCCTCGTCATCGGTGGCGGCCTGGAACGCGCTGGTATAGGCGGCGCGCGCGCCGGCCATATCGCCTAACCCCTCCCGGCTGTCACCCAGCCCATGCCAGGCCGCGCGCAGGATGGGCGCGCTGGCTTGGGGCATCTGCACGGCGGCCGTGTAGGCCTGGGAGGCGTCCGCGAAGCGCTTGGCCGAGTTGAGGCTGTTGCCGACGCGGTTCTGGGCGTAGTCGGCCAGCGGCCCGCCGAGCCGCACATACTGGCCGTAGGCGTCGGCGGCCGCATCCCACTGCTCGGCGTCGTAGTACAGTCGGCCGAGCATAAATAGGGCAGCCGGCGTCAGCGCGTCGTTCGGATAGGTCTGGACAAAGCCGGCCAGTTCCTGTCGGGCAGCGGTATTGTCCCCCTGGAACAGGAGCGCCTGGCCGAGGCGGAAGCGGGCGGTCTTGGCATCGTCAGGGGTCGGGTTGGCGGCCAGGAGCGCGTGCAGGCCCGTGATGGCGGTGTCATAGTCGCCCATCGGCCAGGTCGGCCTGGGCGCGGGCCAGCGGGCCAGGCGTGGGTGTCGGCGGGGCGGGCGACGGGCTGGCGGTGGGCGCGGGTGTCGCAGGGACGGGTGTGGCGGTTGGACGACGAAGGCGGTCGGCAGGTCGACAGCGGCCATCAGCAGGGGTGGGCGAGACGGCCCGCGCCTGGAGCGTCGCCAGGTCGCCAGCAGGGGGTGTGGCAGGTCTTGGGATGTCAGTCGATTGGCAGGCGCTAAGGGTGAGGAGCAGGGCGAGAAGGCCGATGGCCCGCCGAGGCCAGTAGGCTACCATCATACGCCTAATTATAGACACGTTGGAGGCGCGGGCCAAACGGCCGCAACCTCCAGAATGCAAATACGTCTCGACTGTCATGCTGAGCGAAGCGAAGCATCTCGTCCACTCAAGCGGACCCTTACCCACTGAGTACGGGGAGCACGGGTCGCTTCGCTCATGATGAAAGAAATAAATCATGTAAATTCTGTTAATCATGTCTAATGTCTTCTAGCCTTTGAGGGCGCCGGCCATCATGCCGCGCAGGAAGTAGCGGCCCAGCAGGATGTAGATGAGCAGCGTGGGCAGGGCGACCATGAGGGCGCCGGCCATCTGGACGTTCCACTGGGTGTACTGGCTGCCTGACAGGTTCTGCAGGGCGACCGTCACCGGGCGCAGTTCGGGCGCGTTGGTGATGATGAGGCCGAACAGGAACTCGTTCCAGATGGACGTGAACTGCCAGATGGCGACGACGACGAAGCCCGGCACCGACAGCGGGAAGATGACATGGCGGTAGACGCCGAAGAAGCCAGCGCCGTCAATACCGCTGGCCTCGACCAACTCGGTCGGGATGCCGGCGTAGTAGTTGCGGAAGATGAGCGTCGTGATGGGGATGCCGTAGACGACGTGGGTGAGGATGAGGCCGGGGATGGAGCCGTAGAGCTTGATCTGGCGCAGCGTCTCGACCAGGGGCAGCAGCACGCTCTGGTAGGGGATGAACATCCCAAACAGAATCAGGGTAAAGACGACATCAGCGTAAGGGAACTTCCATTTGGACAGGATATAGCCGTTCATCGAGCCGAGCAGGCAGGAGATGACGGTAGCTGGGATGACGAGCAGCAGGCTGTTGACGAAGCTCTGGTGCATGACCTCCCAGGCCCGTTCGAAGCTCTGGAACGAGAGGCCCGTGGGCAGCTCCCACATGCGGCTCAGGCTCACCTGGTCGAAACTCTTGAGGCTGGTGATGATGAGCAGATAGACGGGGATCAGATAGATGAGGGCGAACCCGATCATAATAATGTAGATGATGAGGCGGGGCCAGTGGCGCAGGATATAGGGTTGCGTGGTGATGGTACGGGTTGCCATGTTTAGCCCTCCTGCGCGTTCCGCATGTTCGAGATGAGATACGGCACGATGACCAGCGCCACCAGGACGAGCATGACCATCGCCACCGCCGCCCCCTCAGCCACCTTGTTGGCCTTGAACGTAATCTCGTACATATAGATGCCTGGCACGTCGGTCGCGTTGCCCGGACCGCCGCCGGTCATGGTCATAATCAGGTCGAAAATCTTGAGCGAGACGTGGCCCAGGACGATAATCGCGCTCAGGGTCACAGGCGTCAGTTGGGGGAGAATGATATAGCGGATGACCTGCCACTCGGTGGCGCCGTCCACGCGGGCCGCCTCGCGCATCTCGTCGGGGATGGCGCGCAGACCAGCCAGGTACATCGCCATGGTGAAGCCGGACATCTGCCAGGTGGCCGCCGCGACGACAGGCAGCATCGCCAGTGGCAGGCCGATGCGCGTGCGCGACCAGTCGGGGAACCAGCCGCCGCCGGGCCAGATGCTGGCGTCGGTGATCCAGCCGCTCTGGAACCAGCCCAGGCCCATCTGCTTGAAGAGTAGGTTGATGCCAGTCGGATCGCCGTTCTGCCAGTTGCCGGGGGTAAAAACCCAGGCCATCGCCACACCAGTCACAATGAAAGACAGTGACATGGGAAAGAGGTAAATTGAACGGAAGATGGTTTCGCCCCGCACCCGCTGGTCTACGAGGACGGCCAGCACGAAACCAAGCAGCAGGGTGAGGACGACAAACAAGGTAGTAAAGACAACAGTATTGCGAATATCCGTCTGGAAGCGGCCCGTATTGAAGATGCTGACATAGTTTTCCAGGCCATTGAAGCGCAGGTTGGCGAGGATGCCGCTCCACTGGGTCAGGGACACAAAACCCGTCCAGGCGATGAAGCCGTAGACGAACACGCCAATGGCGACGACCGACGGCGCGAGCATGAGTAGCGCGGTGACGCGGTCACGTGTCAGACGATAGGCGGGTCGGCTGGTCGGCCTGGGGGTCGAGCGGGAGACAGGGCGGGTCGCTTCCATAGTGAACAGCCTTGTGAGTTAATAGACCTGACAGGTCTTGAAGACCTGTCAGGTCTAGCGAGGCATTCTAGGAGAGGCGTCGGCTTACTTGATTTCCTTGCCGGCGTCGGTCAGGGCCTGCTTCACGGTCTTGGTGTCGAGGTCGCTGGAGAACACTTCCAGGGCGTTGCCGTAGGCCACCATGTAGGGTTCAGGGGCGGCGGCGCCGTGGACGATGCTCGGGGCCAGCTTGTTCGCGCCGAACGAGTCAATCGAGTACTTCAGATAGACGTCGTACAGGCTCTTGTCAGCATCGGTGCGGGCCGGGATGGACCCCTTGGCCGGGTTGAAGGCATCCTGGCCTTCCTTCGAGCCGCACACCATCAACCACGCCTTGGCCTGGTCCGGGTTCGGCGCGCCCTTAGCGAGGCCGAAGCTGTCGCTCAGCCACAGGAACACGCCATCGGTGCCGGGGGCCGCGGCCCAGCCGTAATCTACGTCGGGCTTGGCGTTCTTGCTCAGGAAGTAGCCGTGCGCCCAGTCGCCCATGATGGTCATGCCGGCCTTGCCGTCGAGCACGAGCTGCGCGGCGTCGGCCCAGCCGAGGGCTGAACGGTCCGAGTTGGCGTAGCCCAGCATCTTCTTCATGGTGTCAATGGCCTGGGTCAGCTTGGCGTCGTCCCACTTCGTGCCAGGCGCGAACAGCTTGGCGTAGTCGTCGGGGCCGTAGGTCGCCAGCAGGACGCTCTCGAACAGGTGGCCGTTCTCGAACTTGTCCTTGCCGCCGACGGCCAGCGGGGTGACGCCCTTCGCCTTCAGCGCGTCCGCGACCTTGAAGAAGTCATCCAGGGTCTTGGGCGGCTGGAGATTGTTGGCGGCGAAGACCTTCTTGTTGTACCACAGGACGTTGGAGCGGTGGATGTTGACGGGGACCGACCAGATTTCATTCTTATAGGTGATCTGGTCGAGGAGCAGCTTGGGCATGACCTTGTCATAGCCCTGCTCCTTGAAGAACGCGGTCAGGGGCTGCATCTGGCCGGCGTCCACGTAGGACGTCAGCTCCTTACCGGCGTGGACCTGCCAGCTATCCGGCGGCTGGCCGCCCTGAAGGCGGGTCTTGAGCACGGTCTTGGCGTTCGTGCCCGCGCCACCGGCGACGGTGGCGTTGACGATTTCGACGCCGGCGTTCTTCTGTTTGTAGATACCATACATCTTCTCGAGACCGGTGGCTTCCCCACCGTTGGTCCACCAGCTAAAGATCTCCAGCTTCTTGGCGCCGGCGGCTGGCTTCTGGGCCGCCGCCTGAGTCGGCTGAACAGCCGGCGCGGTGGTCGGCTGCACGGCAGCCGGCTTCTGGGCCGGTTGGGCCGCCGGGGCCGCCGTTTGCCCACCGCCGCACGCGGCGACGAAGGCCAGGATCATTAGCAGGGACACCGCGGTGAGAAGCATCTTGGTGTACCGCATCGTACTCCTCCTCATGGTTAAACGGGCAGTGTCGGATTTACAGCCAAACTTATATCATATATTTGGGCGCTAGGCAAGTACACGCTCAGCCGTCATCTGCTCGCTCAACTCCCAGAGCCGGCGCGCCGCCGCTTCGTCGTAGGCGGCGGGGGGAGCCTGGACGGCTTTGGACTTGTCGAAGTATCGCCCCGTGACGCCCTCCACCTCGGGTGAGGAAGCCAGGTAGATTTGCGTGGCCGCGCCCTGGTCCGGTTTGAGGGCGGCGACCCGCTGGAAAAGGCCGAGGCCGAGGGCCATGAGGCCGCCATTGTTGTGCCCGAAGTTGGTGGCGACAAAGCCGGGATGCAGAACATTGGCGGTGACGCCTGTTCCCTGGAGCCGCCGCGCCAGTTCAAAGGTAAACAGGATGTTGGCAAGCTTGGACTGGCTGTAGGCCGACCAGCCGCTATAGCCGCGCCGGCCCTCAATGTCGTCAAAGTTGATGCGCCCGCCTCGGCTGGCATCCGACGAGACATTGACGATGCGCGAGGGCGCGCTGGCCTGGAGGAGGTCGAGCAAGAGGTTAGTCAGCAGGAAGTAGCTGAGATGGTTGAGGGCGAAGGTCATCTCATAGCCGTCGACAGTCTCGCGGCGGCTCGTGTTGACCGCGCCGGCATTGTTGATGAGGACATCGAGACGATTGTATTTGCGCTTGAACTCGTCGGCGAGATGGCGCACCTGGGCCAGCGACGACAGGTCGGCGATCAGGAAGTTGACCTGCACCCCGGTCGCCGCCTGGATGGTCTGGGCTACCTGGGCCGCCTTCTGCGGGTTGCGAGCCACGCCCACGACCGTCGCACCCAGGCGGGCCAACTCGCGCGTCGTCACCTCGCCAATCCCCGCCGTCGCGCCCGTCACCAGGACCACTTTACCGTGCATAGAATCAGACATAGACTCTCTCTTCTAGGGGGTCGAATTGCCTATCGTCTTGATAGACCCACCGGCCTGTTTCCTTACCCACCCGCTCAGACCTGCTTGATGAGATGAACGCCAGGCCGAAGGCATGTTCGGAAACAGTCTCATACCGGCATGCCAATGCCGAGACCAGCCGCTATAAAGCGGAGCAGGTCAACGCAGAAGTGGTAGCCGACGGCGTGTTCGAAGTCGCGTTTGACAAATAACATACCCATGGGCACGCCATAGAGCAGGGCGGCCACCAACATACTCAGCCCACCCGGCCCCAGGAGGGCGAGGGTCGGCAGGTGGGCGAAGCCGTGGGTCAGCGCGCTGATGAGGATAGCCGCGCGGGCGGCGCGCTCTGGCTGGTCATTCGTGCGCGGTCGGAGCAGGACATAGACCAGCGAGACCAGGAAGAGCCGCGCCCAGGTCTCCTCGGCGATGCCCGGCACCAGCGCCGCGACGGGCTGCCACCAGTGGTCCACCCAGGAGTCGCCCCGCTGCGCGCCGCCCAGGACATTCAGCAGGGCCGGGGGCAAGGCCAGGAGACAGCCCCAGCCGAAGCTCTTCACCGCCGCCCGCCCGCTCTGTAGCACGGTCAACTTGCTCAGCCCCGAGTAACCCACCAGCAGACCGCCGGCTATAAACAGTAAGGGAATCATCGCCAGGTAGAAAACCATGTAGGGGTCATACTGCCCCATGGCGGCCTGGGCCACCAGGATCACACCGCCAGCCGCCAGCCCCAGCGCGACGAGCCGCCGGGTGAGCCGCGCCCGCCAGTGGACGATAAGCCAGCCGGACAGCACGGCGAAGACGCCGATGAGCACGAGCAACGGGTGGAGGGGGATGGCGAGCACGAACAGGAGCGCCAGCGTCAGGAGGATGAGGGTCAAGCGGCGGGGATAGCGTGTACCGGGCAGACGGTCGGGCGGCAGGTCGGGCAGGTCCGAGGCGTGGGGCGGCGTGTGGACCAGGTACCACAGCAGGCCACCGATGTAGGCGAGGCCTAGCAGGCCGCCGACGAGGTTGGTCCACAGCTCGGGCCGGGCGAGGGCGAGGGTCGTCGTAGCTGTCGCCGCGAGCCAGAGCAAGGCCAGCCAGCGGCAGCCGCTGAGGGGCCGAGACACATGAGTGGGCGTGAGACCTCGAAGAAGAGACATGCTGACACCTACATAAGGTATAGCAAAGGCCACAGGCCGTACACAATTCTACGTATGAGGCGGGAAGCGGTTATGGCCGGCCTCGCTCCTGACGGAGATGTGCCCCTTATGCAAGTATCACTGCGTACGCCTCCTCATCTCATAGCCACCCCCAAGCCAGCAAGGCCACCCAATCTACGGGTGGCCTCAAGTGGGTCTATTCAGTTGTCAGGAGCGACTCGCGCCTGGCGGTTCAGCCACTCCACACTTGCTGGTCTGTCCCGGCGGCAGGCACATGATTCCAGCTACCACTACCATCTGGCTGCTTGATGGGCGCGGCGTAGGTCGCGTGCATACTGCTGAGGGCGAGGGCCAGGGCGAACAGAGCGGCGAACAGGGTGGTCTTGAGCTTCAACATGGTCGAGTTCCTTTCGAGTGGTGAGTACTGAGTGCTAAGTGCTGAGTACAGACTACCGATTACTGGGTACTGGGTACCTGGAGGGCCTTCATCACCGTATGCGACGGCGTGTATCTTGGACATCGTAGCGGTTCCTTGAGCGTTATTCAGTTGTGGGGGCCTAACGACCGCGCGAGTATTCAGTTGTATCCGCCGCCTGCACTTCGCTCTCAGTTCGACCAGAGCGAACCATCGGGCGTGGGCGCTGGGTCCAGGATGATGAGGCGGTGGCCCTGGCTGGACTGGCTGAGAATGACCGAGTTGACTTTGACGAGACCCTGCGCGTGGGTCGGCTGCTGCGAGAAGATGACAGCGAACGACAGGGCGAACACGAGGGCGAGCAGAGCATTCTTGGGCTTCAACATGGTTGGGGTCCTTTCTGCGTTGTGGGTCGCTTCACGGATGTAGTCGTTGTACTGTTCCTGGCGGACGAGGTGGGCCATATCGAGGTTCATCATGGTCGGCTTCCTTTCGAGGGCTGAGTACTGAGGGCTGAGTGTTGGGTCGTTAGTCTTTTGTCCCTGGTCTTCCGTCTTCCGTTCTCTCTATCGTGACCCCATTAAACCACGGTCTCCCTGCCAATGTAATACGACTTGTGATATAATGGGTGATATAGAAAACGCTATATCACCATCGGTATGGGAGGACCGATGAGCTTTGACCTCTCCTTTGGCCGCTGGCTCAAGCGGCGCCGCGTCGAACTCGACCTGACCCAGGCTCAACTCGCCCAGCGCATCGGCTACTCGCTTGCCACTATCCGCAAGATCGAGTCGGACGAACTGCGCCCCTCGCGCCAGATGGCCCAGAAGCTGGCCGAGCAGTTGGACCTGCCCACTGAGGACCACCCTGCCTTCGTCCGCTTCGCGCGGAGTGAAGGCGGCGCCGACCGCTTCACCCAGCCGGGTCGAGCGCCCACGCCACCCCTGCCCCAACCGCCGCCCCTCCCGGCTGTCGTACCACGTCCCCGGCCGACGACCAGTGCACCCCAGCCCCCGTCGGGTACGGTCGCCTTCCTGTTCACCGACATTGAAGG
>JAHCIP010000379.1 GCA_026129165.1 Anaerolineae bacterium | reverse complement strand
ACCGAAGCCCTTATCCAGGACGCGCTGCACCGCCTCCTGGCCGGCCGTACGGCCTTTGTCGTCGCCCACCGCCTGAGCACCATCCGCAACGCGGACCAGGTGCTGGTCGTCAAGGATGGCCGCATTGTGGAGAGCGGCACCCACGACAGCCTGATGGCGCAGCAGGGCGTCTACGCCGAGCTGGTCAGCCGCCAAATGAACGCGATGAGCCAGAACGGGCGGGTCGAGCAAGAAGTCGCCGCCTGAGCCGAGGTTCGGTGACGACACGAGGCTGTCAACGGATTGCAGGAGCAGATTGAGCGGATTATGTCTTGGCAAACACGCTTAATCCGTTCAAGCCGTGCCTAAAATCCGTTGACAGCCTCTTGGTGCGTACAAGCCTACGACTTTGAAAACGCTCTGCTACACTACGCCAACCTGTTGCCCCTTATCCCAAAGTGAGCTATACTTCTAGCTAAGTTAGATAAGTTAGATAGGAGAGGAACATGGCTGCTCATGTGAAATCCAGCGTCGCACAGCAGAACTTTGGCGAGTTGATGGACCGTGCCCTGGCCGGCGAAGACGTGGTCATCGAACGATACGGTACTCCGCGCGTTGTCGTCATCTCCTTCGCGCGCTACCAGCAGCTCTTAGCCGAAGAGAGTAAAGCAGAGAAATTCAGCTTTCTGCCAGAGTTGCCGGAGCTATCGGATGAAGAGTACGAGCGCGCGGCGGCCGAGTTGGACCGTGTATTCGGGGAGAATCTCATTGACACGGGTATCCCCGACCTGGCCCATCAGCATGACCATTACCTATATGGCACACCTAAGAAACCAGGCCCATGAAGAGTGTTTTTGTTGATACGGCGGCCTGGATTGCTCTCTTTAACGAGTACGACGCTCTCCATAACCAGGCCTCTCGCCTCAAGCTAAAACTGAACGTAGAGCACACCTGGCTCGTCACGACGGATTTTGTGCTACTCGAAGTCGCCGACGCTCTATGCGCGGCTCGTGCACGTAGTCGCACCATTACTAATGTCAACACCGTTCGACAATCGCCCACAACGGTTGTTGTCCCCTTCAGCCAGGTGTTGCTCAACGCGGCCTGGAATATGTATAGCCGTCGCCTCGACAAAGACTGGAGCCTGACGGACTGCACGAGTTTTGTGGTCATGACGCAGGAAGGCATTACACAAGCCTTCACCTCCGATCACCACTTTGAGCAGGCGGGCTTCAAGAAGTTGCTATGATTCAGCTCAAACGTGTCTACGACCCACCTACCCCAGACGATGGCCTGCGTTTCCTAGTCGAACGGCTGTGGCCGCGCGGCGTCAAGCGCGAGGCGGCCCAGTTGACCGACTGGCTCAAGGACATTGCCCCCAGCCCGGCCTTGCGCCAGTGGTTCGGCCACGACCCGGCCCGCTGGGACGAGTTCAAGGCGCGCTATGAGGCTGAGCTAGAGGACCCGCGCCATGCCGAGACCCTCCAGCGCCTGGCCGACCTCGCCCGCCAGAGAACCGTTACCTTCGTCTACGCCGCCCGCGACACCGAGCACAACAGCGCCCTTCTCCTCAAAGACTTCATCGCGCGCCGCCACGCCCTACCGTAACACCCACGGCTTCTCCCGCTGTAACAACTGGACAAACTCGGCCAGCCGTCCTTGCCTCTCCAGACGGTCGAGCAGGCCGCGAGCGAAGCGCGGCTTGGTCGCGGTCTCAAACTCGTCGGCGTCGAGGCCCAGGCGAAAGGCCAGGTCATACAGGTCTTCGCTGTCGGTGTACTTCAGGAGCCGCAGGTAGAGATCCTCAACCTGAAAGTGGGTGATGGTTGGACCACTTGGTGTGGTTGTAGACGGAGTGGCCGCCTGACGGGTGGCGGGCGGCGCCGCCAGGCCAGGTAGGACCAGCGGCGGGCCGGGGGCGGTGAAGACGACGGGCGCGGACCAGGCCGGTGAGGTATCGTCAGACGCTTGCATTTCCAGCCGGGCCGCGCGGACGGCCGCTTCGATGTCACCGCCTTCCGTCTGGAGCAGGCTCTCGACCAAGGTGCCCAGCAGCGTCTCAGCGGCCTCGATATTCAGGTTATAGCGCATCCCGATGCCGACGCGCACGCCCGATGGACTATTGACCAGCGCCTGCGCCACGCCCTGGTTGCCCCGCGCCCAGGCTGGCGCTAAGCGGGTGAAAACCGCCTGCCGGCGCTCATCCACCCCCTCGAAGGCGGTCAGGCAACTCGCCAATACGACCACCGGCGTCGGATAGTTATGCAGCCAGGTCGCCAGGGTGGCCGCCCGGACGGGAGAACTATACACCCGGCCTTGGGTATCCGGCTGTGCTTCCAGCATCAATGCCCCCGCAGCAGAGGACGTGGACAGGTCTACCTGGCCGTGTCCCAGGTAGACGAGCAGGTGATAGCGCGTCTCCTTCAGGCGCTGCCGCACGGTAGTCCATGTCGCCGCTCCCAACGTCCCCGGCTCATCGCGGCTCACCAGGTCCACCTGGACGCGTGGCCCGCCGCCGTTCCCGCCTTGCCCCAGCGCGGTCCAGCGGTCGCGGAGTGGGGCGCCCTTGGGGACCGGCCCCAGGTCGTCGGGGCTGGCGCGCACCAGGAGAATCCGCAATGGCGTCGGGGCGTCCAGAGGGGCCGCCGCGCCCGTCTCGGGTAACTGGTAGACCAACGAGGCGACTTTCGGATGGAGCAGCAGCGGGTCGTTGCCCCAAGGAAGCAATTCAAAGGGCAACTCGCTCAGGGCGGACCAGAGTTGGGGGTGGATGTTCAAGACGAGGCGCAAGCGGTTGTTCTCCGTCAAAGCCGCCAGGGCCGCCTGGAGAAAAGCGTCTACCCCACCGCCAAGCAGCCACTCCGCCAGCGCCTGCTGGATAACCGCTACCTCCTCGGCCGTGGCCTCATCCTGGCGCAGCCGATCCAGCACCTCGGCGGCAATCTGCGGCAAGGGGCGGGGGGCGAAATCTCGGCCCGCCGGGTTGGCGCGGTCGGTGAGGCGCAGCCGCACTCTGTCCCCATCGGGCGTCATATCAATCTTGAAGTCGCTCACGTCGTAAGACGCCATCCGCCTCTCCTTTGCCCCTCACGTGCCGACCTGCCAGGTGGTACGGCTGTGGATTATACCATAACCCGCCACTCCAGGCGTGGTGCTCGCCCCCCTCATCGAGTCGGGCTATAATACAGTCCTATCGCTTCAGCCATCCGTTGGAGGCGTCTCATGACCCAGGCTCTCCAGGCGCAACTGGCTGCTGATGTGCGCCGCCGCGCCCAGTTGGTCCCCCAGGCGATTGCCGAGTGGCGGACCCTGACGCAGACCAACCGCCAGGGCATGGGTATCCACCAGAGCCAGGTGGAAGCGGTCAACCTATTGTTCGACGCCCTCCAGGGTCGGGTCCAGGCCGCGCTCGCCCGCCTCGACCCCGACGCGGAGGCGGAACCCTTTGCCCGCGCCCTGGCCGATGTCGAGTACGAACTCCGCGCCAGCAACAGCCTGTTGGCCGTCTTCCGCCTCATTCTGGCCCAACGCCAGGCGTCCGACACCCTGCGGGCGGTCCTCGACGCCGCCGACCTGGTGGCCGCCGACTGTTACCGTACCTGGATTGTCAAGGCCCGCGAGTGGGGTGTCCTCAGCGAGACGCAGTTCCGCGAGCCGCCGCTGACCTACCTCAACGCCTTGCGCTTCCCGGCTGCCTACACCCGCGACCACGTCTTTGGCGCGTTTAAGCTCCCCCTGGAAGGCTACCTGGACCAGAAGCTGCCCATCTCGGTCATCGCGCTGCCGTTCAGTTATGCCGTCGCGGTCTGGAACTTCTGCGCCCTGTACCACGAAGTCGGCCACCCCCTCGACCAGGACCTCGGCTTGCGCTCCGGTCTGGCTGTCCCTCTCAGCGACGCCCTGACGCAGCGCGCGGTGGACGGCGACCCGCCCACGGCTGAGCGCGTGCGCGCCTGGTCGCTCTGGCTAGGCGAAGCCCTGGCCGATGCCGTGGGTGTCCTCCAGGGGGGCAGCGCCTTCGCCTATGCGCTGGTCAACCTGCTGGTCAAGCCCGCTGTCGAGGTCACGCGCCTCACCTTCACCGACGTTCACCCCAACGCCTACGTCCGTCTGTTCCTGGTTGGCGCGCTGCTCAGGGCGACTGGGGCTACTGCCCTGGTCCAGACGGCCCAGGCGGTCGAAGACCTGTGGCGCGCCCGCTACGGCCAGCCCGACGGCCTGTTGGCATATGTTCAGGACTGCCCCCTCGTTGCCCAGACCGTGCTAGATACCCCGCTCTCCGCGCTTAGAGGCCACCGGCTGCGCGACTTCGCCCCCACTCTGGCCCAGGATGAAGCGCAGACGGGGGCGCTGGCCGAGTTCCTGGCCTTTGACACCGCCCGCCCCAACCCGAAGACGGTTCCCTACCGGCTGATACCCGCCGCCGCCCTCCAGGCTGTCCGCCTGCTGGCGAGTGACGACCCTGGCGAGTGGCAGGGGGTCCAGGACCGCGCTCTGGCCTTTGTCGCGGCTAAAGACCGCCCCACCTACCTGGCCAGCCGCGTCATTCCCCCGCAGCGCGCCGCCTACCTGACGAGCCTGGTGACCCAGGCGACATGGGGCGACGACGAGACGCCCTAGCCCTGATAGGAGCCTACCATGCCCGACGACCCGCGTACCCCCTACGACCTGGACAAGGCCATCCCGCCGACCCCCACGCCGACGCCCGACTCGATAGTCGGCGGCGAGGAGACGCGCGACTTCCCCGATTGCGCTGCCCTCGGCAACGCCAGGCTCTACTTTTGCAGCGGGACGCTCATCGCGCCGACACTCGTCGTGTCAGCCCGTCACTGCGCGACGGACGTACACCTGGGCAAGCTGACACGCGTATTCCTCCAGGGCTATGATGTGGACCGGCCTGACAGCGGTGAAACCATCAAGGTCAAGGAGGTGTTCACTCACCCTCGCGCCGACCTGCTCCTCCTCGTCCTGGACCGGCCTTCGACTGTCCAGCCGCGTCCCATCGCCCAGGGTTATGCGGTCGCAGCGAGTGAGGCGACGCTGGTTGGGTTCGGGACAGTGGACTTCAACGGTAAACGGGGCTATGGGGTCAAGCGGCGCGTAGACGGCATCCCCATCGCCAGCCTGCGGTGTGAGGACGACGAGAGCCGCATCCAGTACGGCTGTCAGCCGTGGGAGATGGTCGCCGGCCACCGGGGGCTGAGCCGCGACACGTGCAAGGGCGACAGCGGCGGCCCGCTATATATCCAGGGGCCGACAGGCGCGTACACTCTATTGGGCGCGACGTCGCGGGGGATCCGGAAT
>JAHCIP010000378.1 GCA_026129165.1 Anaerolineae bacterium | reverse complement strand
CCAGCCCGGCTGTTGGTGCTCAGGCCATACACGCCGTAATGGTTTTCACTGGAGCCATAGACTCCGTAGCTGCCGGTGCTGGCTCCGTAGACGCCTCGGCCGTTGGTACTCACGCCGTAGACCGCGTGGCCGGTCGTGCTCGTTCCTTGCACGCCGTAGCTGCTCTGGCTGGCGCCTCGGACACCAGTACCGGTTGAACTATTGCCATAGACCCCGATGGTTCCATCCCCGCGCACGCCCGTGACGCCCTCGCCGGTCACGCCGGTGCCGAGGTGGCTCGTGCCCTTCACGCCCAACTCACCGTCGCCCACAACGCCCGTGCCAAACATACTGCGGCCATAGACACCAATTCCGCTGTAGTTGTCTGCGATACCGGCGACGCCCTGGCCAGCGGTCGCCGTAGCCGTGCCAACCGTGCCTGTTGTCGCCCCGGTGGCCTGGAGGCCGATGCCCAGCGTGCTGTTGGCCTGGATGCCCACGCCGCTGTTGGTAGCGCCGCGCACGCCTGTGCCGGTCGTACTCAGCCCGATCACCCCGATGCCGGTCGGCCCATCCCCCTCGACGCCATAACCGCCGGAGGGGCTGACGCCGCGCACCCCAACCGACCCATCGCCTTCCACGCCCACGTCGCCCTGGCCCCGGACGCCGGTCATGCCGTAGCCTTCGATCCCAAGGGCCGAGCCTTGGGCTTTGATGCCGGTCGCCAACCCGGTATTGATGACGGTGAAGAGGGCGCCTGTGCCGCTATCGCCCTCGACACGCGCTCCAGGCCGTAGGCTCAGGGCATAGGGCGTCGCCAAGAGTTGTTGACGCGGTAAGAGCCATTGTCCTTCAACCTGGATGCGCAGCCATAGGTCTTGCCCTTTGACCTGATCGTGCGGTATGTCTAGCTGGACACTGAATAATCCGTTCTGGGCGCGCACGTCCGCCAGGACAATATCGCCGCCCACCTGTGCGCCGCCGACGTCGGCGCTCCAGAACTGGAAGACCATGTCATAGGCGCCATTGAGGGGGGCGCCGGTCGCATCGGTCAGTTGGCCCTGATAGCTGATGCGACTCGGAACGGTCGCTGGCGGCGCTGTCATTCCGTCGGCCGGATTCGGCTGTTGGAATGGCGGTCCGGCCCGGACCGAATGCGCAAGCAGTAGCGCCGCCGCGCCGAGTAATACGAGCGTGAAAGTTACACTCGTCTTCATAGGACCTCCTACTCAGCCTGGTCAATCCCGTCTCGCTACATATAGGCCATAGCCGACATAAGGTATGAAGAGGCGAGCCGCCTCTAGCATCTCGGCTCTCAAACATCCGGCGCAGCGTTGGGTCAGATAGTTCCGCGACGGCTGATGACAGGTAGGCCCGCGCCCCGTCCAACGGACGTGGCTCACCACCTGCTCCCAGGGGTCTACCTGTTGACGACCGAGACAATCTGTCAGGAAGCCGCGGCGGCAAGAAACTCCTCCACTCAGCCTGATGGAACGGCTGAAGATGGAACGAAGTCAGCGCAGCAGGGTGTTCAGCCTCTCGGGCGGGGGCTGCAAGAGCGTTAGCTCGTTCACGCCGAGGACACCCCCAGGCTGCAGCACCCGCGCCATTTCCCCCAGCACCTGTTGCACATCGCAAAAAATCAGCACCGACTCAGCTACGACGATGTCGAAGAGGCTGGGGCGGAATGGCAGGCGATGGGCATCGGCCTGAACCACACCCACACGCTCGCCCACGCCCGCTTTGACAACTCGCTTCGCCGTGTCTTCGACACCCCGCCTACTGATGTCGAGCGCGCTGACCTGAGCCACATAGTCGGACGCCAGGCGACAGACGGTGTAGCCGCTGCCGCAGCCAATGTCAAGCGCGCGTTGGCTACCCCTGGCCCCACACATCGCCAGCAGGCGCTGCGTGGCGTTGATGCCGCCCAGGTGTTCGGTCACGCCGGTCCGTTGCCAGATGCCCGAAGGACTGAATACGTGGGTCATGCGGTTCCTACCTTCCTACCATACGGTCAACTCACCAGCGACAAGACGAGCCGTAAAAACCGGAATGTTCGCCAATTCCCGCTCGATAATCGCCTCGGTCACGGCGCGCACATCGGTCAGTGTGGCTCCTGGTTGGAGGACTAGCTGCGCTGAGGCGACCAATGGCTGGTCAAGGGGTTGTCCAATCTGGCTGCACAGCCAGACATATACCTCCCGCACACCGGGCGCCTGCGCGTAGACCTCCGCCGCGATGTGATGGGTCAGGAGACTGTAGATCTTCCCTACATGGCTCACCGGGTTCTTGCCAGCCGCCGCTTCATTCCCGCTGGGGCGGTTCAGGGCAATCAGACCGTTCACGCGATTGCCGCGCCCCACCTGGCCGCAGTCGCCGCCTTCGGCGGACGTTCCCAGAACCGTCAGGTACATGCCCGCGTCGCCACGCTGTGGATCGTCCAACGTGTTGAGGGCGACCGTGACACGGTCCAGGCTTCCCAACTGCTCGTTCAGGTAATCGGTCAGGGCGACCTGGATAGCATGTTTCAGGTCGAAGTATATGTCGGCGCTGGGGACGAAGCGGTCAACCAATGCCAGGGCCACCGTCAGCGCCAGTTCGCGGTCGCGACGATAGCCCATCACCTTCACATCCTCGCCAGCGGCGGGAAAAGCCTGTTTGAAGGTGTCGGAATTGAGGTGGCGCTCGGCTGTCAGCACCAGTCGTTCTGTATCCGTGAGAGGGGCGTAGCCCACTGCGGCCGATGTGTCATTCGCGCCGATGACGCCCCGCGCGAAGATGTCGGTTAGCTCCGGCGAGCCTGCCCTCAACTCACTCTGGAAGACGACATGCTGTCTGGGGTCCACAAAGCGGAGATGCTGAGACAGCCACTTGCTGGCGGTCTCGATGGCAATGCTATTGACCTCGATGCGTCGGCCCTGGTACTCGGCTGTGGCGCGGTCGCCGAGGACCAGCCGCATGGGTTCCAGGACTCGCCCGCCGCCAGGACGGGGAGCGGTTTGGCCGGCCACGAGCAAGCTCTTATCAACGTTGTGGTGGAGGATGCGGCCGAACTGAGCCAGGTACTCGCGACACAGGGCCAGGGAAATCTGGTCCATGATGGCGTCACAGATTGTATCCGGGTGGCCGACCCCTTTGCGCTCCACCAGTTCCACCCGCTGTTGCTCCACCGGAGTGCGCGCTATCTCTTCGATGAGAATAGTGGACATGTGCCTCCCTGCCCTCTGTCACAGTACAACGGTTGGCTCGATGACACCCTCCACGTCGTGAAGCGCATACGGTGTCACTTCGCCCAGCCGGTAACGCAGGATCTTCGCGCCTCGGGCAATGCCTGGTACCCAGCGCAGTAGCCGCATGACGCCCAGGCGCGGTTCCGGCTGGTCGAAGTAGTACCACTCGCTGAGTAGCTGAATTGACTCAGCCCATGTCTCTGGCTCTCGATTGTCGGCCAGTCCCCAGCGCAACAGCGCGAGTGTTTGCCTGGCGGCGGGATGGAGCAAGGTGCTGCGGTGGAGCATCAACGGCGTGAAGGCGTCAAAGACGATCTCTGAACCTGGATAGTGCTCGGCCAATGCCTGTAGCAGACATCTTACCTGCCCGCCCTCCAGGAACATAAATACACCTTCTGCCAGGAACAGATAGGCGCGCCCTGGCTCAGGCTGGACCGTGTTCAGCCAGGCGAAGTCCACCACCGAACAGCCGATAAACGAGTGGCGCGAGGACTCGTCCAGCACCTTGCGGCGTAGGGCGATAACCTCAGGCAGGTCTAGGTCGTACCACGTGACCAGGCCGTTATCGACGCGGTAGAAGCGCGTATCCAGCCCACAGCCCATGTCGACAACAACCCCACGTGGGTGCGCAGCCAGGAACTCGCGCACGCAGCGGTCGAACTCCCGCGCGCGCATAAGTACCGTGACCTGGTCGTGAGACTCATGCTTCAGAAGTGGGCCACAATCCCACCCCAGCCTCTGAACCACCTCGACCGCTTTTGCATCGTGAATGAGCGCATCCGAACGCCGCGCCTCAGCGGCGCGGAAGCAGAGTGGCAATAACAATGACCTTGCCACAGGTGGCAAGTCTTGAATCGCGCCCTGGCTCATGTTTCCTCCCGTCAGGCGAGTTGCATCTCAAAAGCGGTGTCTTCGACGCGAGGTGGACGCTCAGGCGTTCTGAAAGTGAGACAGTACATTTCGCTGTGGATGATGTCCCGCACGGCGACATCTGTGACGCCCGGCGGTACGAGGCTGACCGGCGCGGCGAAGCGCTCGGGGTATTGGCCCAGGCGACGTTTGACGCCCGGAATGCGCTGTACCTCGCGTACCGCCTTGCTTGTCTCATCAACAATCACGATTCTGGTTCCGGGCCTGGCGACACGGACCATCTCGCTCATGGCCTTCGCTCGGTCGTTAAAGACGTTGATCCCACCCATGTGGAAGACCACATCAAAGACTTCGTCCTGGAAGGGCAGGTCCTCAGCATTGCCGAAAATCAGTTCAGCCTCGCGTCCCCAGCGCTTCAAGTTACGCTGACATTGATTTAGCATGGCCCAGGATAGATCCAGGCCATAGTATTCGGCGTGCGGAGGCAGATAGTGCAGATTGCCCCCTGTCCCAACCGACACTTCGAGCACACGGTGGCCTGGCTGGATTTCCAGTTCGCTCAGGTACTGCGTGCGCAGTTGCCTTTCGCCCCCACAGCGCACCCAAGCCCACACCTGGATGAACACATCATAGACGCCGGCCACCCGACGGTAGAATCCCTGGTACTGCTTATCGAGGCCGACGAGTTGGGTTTCGTCGTAGAGGACAGGGATGCCCTCACGGATGGCGAAACTCTCGCCAGATGAAACGCTCACGAGTACTTCCTGGGAAGCTACCGTTGCTCCTATCTCTGTCACGAGGCGTAGTGGCTCGTGTGTCCCTGGGCTGCGGAGCAGGGATACGGTTTGCGGTCTCATCATCACCTCCGTTGTATTGAGTGCCAACGCCCCACATGCCTGCGGGCGTGTGGGGCGCTGGAAAAATCTGGCAAGGAATTGTCCCGTATCAAAAGGGGGAGCCGGACACTGCTCATGCGGCGCTTGCGCCAGAATGCGATATCGCTGGGTGGCGTAGTGTGGGGCATGGGTGAGTGCCCTCACCTCATGAGCGCCCCGAGGCCCATTAAGCCATCTACATCATAACTCAGGTCACACACGCGTATGGTGAAGACCTCTTCCTGCCAGGTGAAGACCTCGCCACGCCTGGGTGGGCTGGCCTGACGCGCCCGTCGGTTCCAGTGATTGGCGCCGGCAGGTATGGCACGGGCAGTG
>JAHCIP010000377.1 GCA_026129165.1 Anaerolineae bacterium | reverse complement strand
CCGCCAGGTCCGCGAAGAGGATGGTGGCCTGTTTGCGCTGCTCGGTCGCCGCATGGGCGCTCTTGAGCGCGGCCAGCTTCTCGCGCATCGGCGCGAGCGCCGTGTTGACGATGGCATCGCCGAGGATGGCGCGTTGCGCTTCGAGCGCGGCGATGGCTTGTTCAAGCTGTGCAATCTCAGACACGGCATCCTCACCTCAAAACAGGCTCATGATTGCGTCTTGCGCCACGCCTCGTACTCGGCCCAGCCCTCGTCGTTGAGCGGGTAGTACTTCTTGAGGCTGCCGCCCTCCGCCAGCTTCAGACGGCTGAAGACCTCCCAGTCCTCGTGCTCGCCGCCGTGTTCGACCAGCAGCGGGGCCATCGCCTGCGGCACGAGCACCGCGCCGTCGTCGTCGGCGATGATGATGTCGCCGGGCAGGACAAGCACGCGGTCCAGCGCGACAGGGACGTTGTAGGCCCACGGGAACAGCGTCCCCTGCGAGGCGAAGTTGGGCGTAAAGCCCTTCGTCCACACCGGGACGCCAATCTCCTGGACGTGCGGCCAGTCGCGGATACAGCCGTCCACGACGATACCCGCCCCGCCCCGCCCCTTGAAGTACGTCACCAGCATCTCCCCCATGCAGCCGGTGTACATATCCCCCCAGGCCTGAACACACAGAATATCGCCCGGTTGGACCGTCTCAAACACCGCCCATAGGGCGCTGACCTTCTCGACGTGCTCCTGGGCCATGCCCGACGCCACGTCCTCCCGCTGGGGCATGAACTGAAGCGTTACCGCCGGCCCAACGACCTTGCTGCCTGGTACACGCGGCAGCGGCCCCTGGATGTACGTCTGGCGAACGCCCATGCGGTGCAAGAGGGCGCTGGCCGTCGCTGAACCGACCTTACGCAGTGGGTCGAGCGTCTCATGCGTGGGCCGGGCGAAGGGCGGCCCACTGATGGGTAGCTCGCGAGCGATGGCCGGCGTGGGAAGGGGAATATCGCGGGGTTCGGGCGGCATTGGCATAGGAGTGTCTCCTGGCGAGATGGTTCACCAGGCGGTCGCACGTCGCCTGGCAGGCTGAACAGGGAGCACGGATTGTAATGCGGACAGACGCGGCTGTCAATCGCTCTATAACTATGTCTCGGTTTCTAACTCTGTTATTGTCTATATGACATCTTTTGGGGGGCGTTTGACAAAAAAAGGATAGCCGCTATAATCGGCCCACTATTTGATGTTCCCCCAGTTCGCGATTGGAGAAAGGAGACAACGCATGTCCCGTGATGCCTCCAAGAGGAAGCTCAGTCGGCGGGAGTTCCTGATCGCAAGCGCCGCGACGACGGGCGCAGCGATCCTGGCGGCTTGCGGCGGAACCGCCTCAGCGCCAACCGTCGCGCCCACCACCGCGCCGCAGGCGCCAGCCGCGCCGGCGGCCACGACCGCCCCGCAGGCGACAGCGGCCCCCACCCAGGCCCCAGCCGCCGCGAAGCCCACCGAGGCCGCCCTGCCCAAGGGCGCCGCTGGCAAGCTGACGGTCATCCATCGCACCGAGTACTTCGCCTCCGTCCAGGAACGCTTCAAGAAGACGGTTGAGGACTTCGCCAAGGCCAACAATACCCAGTTGGACCTCTCGACCGCCAACCCCGAAGTGTTTGGCGACTTCATGGCGAAGATGCAAGCCGCCGTGCAGGCGGGCGTGCCCCCGGATATGTCCTACCACACCCTCAGCATCCCGCAGATGCGCTTCCTCGATATTGTCGAGGACGTCACGGATGTTGTGGAAGAGGCGATCAAGCTCTACGGCGATGTTGTCCCGATTGGCTCGGTGCAGAGTGGCAAGCTTGAGGGCAAGTGGTGGGGTGTGCCGTTCATCAGCAATAGCGGTTCGTGGTTCCTGCGTAAGGATATGCTCGACGCCAAGAATGTCCAGATGAGTACGCTAGACACCTGGGAAGGGCGACGGGATGCCGCGCTGGCGATGTCTGATCCCGCCAAGGAGTTCTGGGGCTGGGGCGTGACGGTCAACAAGTCGGGCGACGGCCACGGCATCATCATGGACTGCATCCAGTCATTCGGGGGAAGCATTACGGACGCGGGCGGCAAGAAGGTGAACTGGAACTCGCCGCAGACCATCGAGGCGGTCAAGTTCCTGGCCGACATCTACACCAATGCCAAGTACAAGCCCATGCTCCCGCCCGGTGTCGAGAGCTGGACGGACACGAGCAATAACGAGGCGTACCTGGCGGGCAAGATTGGCATGACTCAGAACGCGCTCAGCATCTACGGTCAGATGAAGCGCGATAAGAACCCCAACCTGGAGAAGACCGCGCTCATCCGCAAGCCCAAGGCGAAGGATGGCAAGATTCTCGAGGCGGGCGGCAGCGGCTGGATCACCATCTTCAAGGGTTCCAAGAACAAGGATCTGGCGAAGAAGCTGACCCTGGAGTTGCTCAATCCCAAGAACCTGACGCCGATGGTCCTGGAAGGCGGCGGCCTGGTGCTCCCGGCCTATAAGAAGCAGTGGACCGACGAGATTATGAAGTCGGACCCCAACTTCACCCGGCTCCAGGACATCATCTTCAACCCGGACGCCTACTATGGGACGTCGCACCCCGCGCCCCCCAGCGCTGTACATGACCAGGTCCTGTCAGAAGCGATTCCAAGCCAGATGATGTCCAACGTCATCACCGGCAAGATGACGGCGGAGCAGGCGGTAGCGGACGCGCATAAGCGTATCGTGCAGCTCTTTGAAGAGGCCGGCATCAAGCAGTAACTGTGACGGAAGACGAAGGACGGGCGACGGACGACGGAGGATAAGGGGGCCAGGGCGAGATGACGCCGCTCACCCTCCATCCCCCTCCCCCTCCCCCTTCCTCGGTCCTCCGTCTTCCGTCCTCCGTCGTATTGAAAGGGGGTAGCATGGCGAAGCAAATTGTCGGCGGCACGGCGCCGGTCCTAGCTCGATCGAGTGCGAGTGGTTCAGGGCAACAATTGAAGCGCTGGTTGGGGCGGGACTGGAAAGTGGCCTTGCCGTTTGTGTTGCCCCTGGTTGTGTTGATGGTGGGTCTGATCCTGTGGCCCTTTATCAATGCCATCTGGATCAGCATGACCGTGCGCTCGGCTATCACCCGCAGTGAGGTCTTTGTCGGTTTGCAGAACTACCAGCGACTGTGGACCGACTCTGACTTTGTGGGCGCGGTCCAGAATACCATTCAGTTCACGGTCGTCTCGGTCGTGCTCAAGCTCATTGTCGGGATGATTGTCGCCCTGCTGCTCCACAGTCGGCTGCCCTACCGCAACATCCTGACCGGGTTGATGCTGCTGCCGTGGATCGTGCCGGAGGTCGTTACGGCCCTGGCCTGGAAGAGTATCTATGACCCCATCTTCGGCGGCCTGAACCCGATCCTGCAGGGTATTGGCCTGATTGATCGGCGCGTCGGCTGGCTGTCCGAACCGGGCCTCGCCATGCCCAGTGTCATCGCCGTCAACATCTGGAAGGGCATTCCCTTCTTTACCATGCTCCTGCTGGCCGGTCTCAAGGCGATTGACAAAGAACTCTACGAGGCGGCCGAGGTGGACGGTGCCAAGGCGTTGGACCGCTTCCGCCACATCACGCTGCCTGGTCTCAAGTACGTCATCGCCGTCACCGTCCTGCTCTCTACCATCTCGACCTTTAACGCCTTCGGCCTGGTCTACCTGATGACGGGCGGCGGTCCAGGTGGGGCGACGCGGCTGTACTCCATCCTGGCCTACGAGCGCGCTATTATCGGCTTGCGCTTCGGTCCTGGCGCGGCGGTCGCGTTTAGCATGGCTCCGCTGCTGGCCTTGGTCATCCTCATTCTGGCGCGTTTTATGCGCCGCGATCTGGCCCACGAGACGAGCGACACGGCCATAGACCGTGCCTTTGGGTGGGTTGGGCAAGGCGTCAACCTGGCGCTCGATGCTCTGTTCTGGCCGCTGCACATCCTGGGTGACCTGCTCGGTCGGTTAGGTGCCGCCGTGACCGCGCCGTTCAAAGCGCAACGGCCGGCCGGGCTGCGCGATCAGCCGGTCATGAGTATGCACAACCGACACCGCCTGGAGTTTATTCTGCGGCTGGCCGTCCTGCTGCCGCTTCTCTTGTTCGTAATGTTCCCGTTCTACTGGATCATCATTACCGCGTTCAAGACCGACTTGCAGATACAGCAGCGCATCTCCATCTTCTGGCCTGACCCCTGGACGCTGGATCAGTTTATTGGATTGCTGACGCGAACCGCTTTCACGACCTGGTTCCGTAATACTGTGGTGGTGGCAACGGCCAGCACCGTCGTGGCGGTCTCGCTGGCCGCCCTGGCCGGCTATGCCCTGGCCCGGCTGCGTTTTACGGGCGCCAACTCCCTGACCACCGCCCTGCTCATCACCTACCTGCTGCCCGGCTCGCTGCTGTTTATCCCACTCTACCGCATCCTGACCCAGTTAGGCATCATCAATAGCCACATGTCGCTCATCGTCACCTATCCGACATTCCTGATGCCCTTCGCTACCTGGGTCATGCTCGGCTACTATCGGTCTATTCCGGAAGACCTGGAAGAAGCAGCGATGATTGACGGCGCCACGCGCCTGCAAGCCTTCCTGCGTATCACCCTGCCGCTGGCCGCGCCGGCGCTGCTCGCCGTGACCCTATTCTCATTCACCAACGCCTGGAACGAGTTCCTGTTCGCCTTCGTCTTCCTGACTAGCGAGAGCCTGAAGACGCTGCCCGTCGGTTTGCAACTCCTGGTCTTTGGCGACATCTACCCATGGGGGATGATGATGGGGGCGTCGCTCATCATGGCGATACCCGTGGTGATTCTGTATACCTATGCTCAGAAATACATGGTCGAGGGCCTGACCGCGGGCAGCGTGAAGGGCTAACTCACCGCACAAGGTAGATAATCTGGCGACGCGCTGCAGGCCCTGATTGGGTATGCAGCGCGTCGTGTTTGCGTTCTTCGTCGGGCTTCTGTAATCATGTTAACTTATCGTTGTGGCGCTCAGTCGTGGATGAAGCAGAGGTACTATACGCGGGTCGAAACCCGACCCGAACTAGGCATTCTGCTGGACGAGAGGGGGGCAAGCGCATCATCCCCGCTGTCTTCGTTGTTCGGCACCCAAACGCCTATCAGGTCACTCCCTTCAGAAATGTAGTGACAACTTGAAGGTACGCCTCGAACTGGTCACGGCGGATGCTGTGACCGGCGTTAGGAATAGGCGCGACGCGGCACGCGGGCCAGGCGGCCGGCACCGAGGCGGCTACCTCCGGCGTCACAATACTGTCACGTCGAGGATCGCCAGTGATG
>JAHCIP010000376.1 GCA_026129165.1 Anaerolineae bacterium | reverse complement strand
GCATCCTGAGCGCCACACCTCGGCCCCCATCCTATGTCAACTGATGTTGCGTGCCGCCCTTCGACCGCACGTTATGTTTTGTCCATCCCTCGAGAGGATGTCATAGTTTCACAAGGGGAATCGCGACGTAGGGTTATGAATCAGTCAGGACAGCTTCGATGGCGCGGCGCGCGATGGCCGCCAGGTCGGGGTTGGTGGTCTGGTAGTAGGGGAGGGCGATGACACCGACGGACAGCGCCCAACCCCGCCCCCGCGCCCACGTCGCATCGTCTACTTGCAGCGCAGCCCGAAAGGCGTCCCGCGCGTCCCCCGCCAGGAGATTCCAGGCGACTTGGAGATCGCAGGCAGGGTCGCCCACCCCCAGACAGCCAAAGTCTATCACGGCGCTGAGCCGCCCCTGCTGGTACAGGAAGTTCCCTGGTCGCAGGTCGCCATGAAGCCAGACCGGCGGGCCGTGCCACACGGGCGCGTCGAGCGCGGCCTCCCACGCCGAAGTCAGCGCGTCGGTGTCGAGCATGCCCCGCAGGGCGGCGATAGCTATCCGGGTCGCCGGGTCGCGCACCGCCAGCGGCACGCCTCGGTCAGAGTCGAGGGGGCCAGGGGATGGCTGGCTCGGCGGGTCAATCCGCTGTAGCGCCAAGATGAAGGCAGCCATGTCCACCGCTATCTGATGCCGCGTCGCATCGCCCTCGGGCGTGCGGTCCTCCCCGTCCAGCCAGCGGTAGACCGCCCAGGGCCAGGGGAAGTCATCGGCCGGCATGCCCTTCGCCAGGGGGACCGGAATAGCCAGCGGGAGACGCGGCGCCAGTTTAGGCAGCCAGTGGTACTCCTTGTCCACCAGATGGACGGCCCAGTGGATGCGGGGCAGGCGCACCACCATGTTGTCGCCGAGCCGATAGAGGGCGTTGTCCGTCCCAGCGGACGGAACCGGCGCGATGGGTAGGTCGGCCCAGGCCGGGAACTGCGGGGCCAGCAAGCGGCGCACGAGACTGGCGTCGGTGTCTACCTCGTCGGCGTGCATTTTGCCAGGGGGCATAGGCGCCTTTACAGAACCGCCTGGACGAGATCGGCGATGACTTGATGCCCTTCAGCATTGAAGTGAACGCCATCGGCCGCCAGGTAGTCGCGCCCCGAGTCTTTGATAATGCGGTACAGGTCCAGGACTTCGTAGCCACTGGCGGCGGCAATCTCACGGGCGCGGCTGATATAGCGCTCGAACGTCTCCACGCTCACGCCGCTGCGGACAGGATCCACCTCAAACGAGGTGATAAAGAGGCTGCGCTGGCCGCGAATGGCTGGCAGCAACCGGCCTAGGTTCTGTTCGTATTCTTCTAGCGAAGTACGCACCTCCGGGTTGGCATCATTGGCGCGCGGGTAATCGTTGCAGCCCAGCAAGACGATCAAGTCGTAGGGGCAGTAGTTTTCCAGTTGGCCCGCGCGTTGCAGCATGTCGCGTGTCGTGTGGCCGCCAATCCCCAGGTTGACAAACTCGTGGTGGTCGAACGCGGGCTGGAGGCGTTTGAAAAATCCGCCTCCTTCCTCGTCGCCAATGCCTTCCATCGAACTCGCGCCGAAGCCTACCATTGGCTTATGCATGGTTATCCTACCATCTCCTACCATATGAAAGGGATGAGCCGGTAACGGACTTGCTGGCGATAAGCTTCGTAGCCGGGGAGGCTGGCCGCCAAAAATCTCTCTTCATCAAGCAGTCGCGCGACCACCACGAGAATCACGAGTACGGCCAACGGAAACGCGAACCAGGAGCCAAGCGCGGGTGGCGTGGCGAGCAGCAACACGCTGGCGCCCGCGTACATCGGGTGCCGTACGACGCGGTATGGCCCTGTGGTAATCACCTTTTGCTCATCCGCCACCTCAATCGTGGCGCTCGTATAGCTGTTCTCTTTGAAGACCAGGAAGACGATCCAGAAGCCCAGCGCCACGACCGCGTCCGCGATTAAGCTGACCAGCGGCGGGACATTCGACCAGCCGAAGCGATGGTCCAGGCCGGGGACGATGAACAGGCCGATGAAGAACAGGCTCGCCAGACTCTGGATCACCTGCTGGCTCTTTTGGTTTTCCGCGACCGGCCCGGCCTGGACGCGGCTGGCAAGCAGCCGCTGATCGTAGCGCATCAAATATAGGGTGATGAGCAGGGTACAGACGGCGAAGACCGCCAGGTAGACCCAGGCTTGCCAGAAACCAAGCGAGCCGGCGGAAAGGAAGAGCGCGAGGCCCAGGACCAGCAGCAAAAAGGCCAGGCCGGCGATGGATTTCAGAATCAAACTGCCCATCTACTCCTCCTGCTGTTTGCGCCAATCCAGTAGCGTGTCAAGATGCTCTTGGTGATGGTCGTATGAAGCTACGAGTACGAAGGCCAGGGGGTGGCCTTCCAGCCAGGCGTAACGGCTGGCATCCAACAGGTCCTTTTCAGCCAACCTGGCGCCCAAGTCCAGGAAGCGCAGAAACCCGTCTCGCCAATACTGATGCACCTGCGACCAGGGCATGTCGTGGTAAGTCTCGTACAGCCAGGCGTTCAATTGATCGGGCTGGCCTTGCGCCTCTGGGTCCAGGCCGGCCGGCCACTGGGGAAACTGCGGTTCCCGGTCGTCCCGCGCCGCTTCCAGGCGGGCGATGGACCGCTGCTGCCAGGCCCATAGATGGGCAATGTCGTCTCTCACCGACCACTCCGACGGCGATAACGGGGCGGTGATTTCCTCATCGCTCATCGTCCGCAGCAGGTCTTCCCAACCCTCGAACTGCTCGCGCAGCGCGGCCAGGATATGATCTTGCATGGTCATCGGTAGACTCTCACGGCGTCGTCCATACTTCCTCCATAGGTTTGTGGTATACTCCACCCGAGACGATCATAGGCATTCGGACATCACAGGGTCTGCCAGTGGCTCATGTGCCTGACACAGTGGACAGTCGGCGGGCAGCCAGAGGTTGAACTCCTGCTGGGCGAGTGTCACGAGGGGCAACCCCTGGGCGGCGAAGTATTCGACGGCCCGCTGGCCGAGGATCGCGAGGCTTCCCACCACCACGGTCGTCGCCCCCGCCGTGGTCAACTCGGCCAGCGTAGCGCGGACGGATGAGCCGGCGCTGATGACATCGTCCACCAGGGCGATGCGCTCGCCAGCGACGCGGCGGCGGAGTTCCGAGGGCAAGGAGTAGGCGGCGGTGAAGAGGCCGTCGCCCCTGGCTCCCGGCGCGGGCTGGCTGAAGTAGAAGCGCAGCCCCAGGTGCGCCGCGAGAGCCTGGGCGAGAAACGCGCCACCGAGAAGCGGTCCACAGACGGCCGTCGGCTGATAGGGCCATAGTTGGTCGGCCAGGGCCGCCACCTGGGGCGCCAGGACGTGGGGGGCGACAAATAGCGCGTCCAGGGTGAGCCAGAAGTCGGTATGATAGCCCGACTCGAGCCGGAAGTGGCCCCGCCGGCCGGGGACGAGGGTGAGGATGTCGTTTGACATAGGTCTTGCCGATGCTGGGGTGAGTCCTGACCGGCGCAAATAATACACTTAACACCGACGGCGTCAAGAGCCGTGGGCTGGCTCCTTGCGTCAGGTTCGAGTTCATGCTATAAGGATAACCCATGCCCCGCTATATCGCCTTTCTGCGCGCCATCAACGTCGGCGGGCACACCGTCAAGATGGACCATCTGCGCCGCCTGTTCGAGGCGCTCGACTTCGACAACGTGGCGACCTTTATCGCCAGCGGCAACGTGGTCTTTGAGACGCCCGACACGGACGCCGACGGCCTGGAAGACACGATTGAGGTGCATTTGCAGGAGGCGCTGGGCTACCCGGTCGCCACGTTCCTCCGTTCGGCCGCCGAAGTAGCCGCCATCGCCGCCTACGAGCCGTTTCCCGATGCCGACTTCGACGCCGACGGCGCGGCGCTCTACATCGCGTTCCTGCCCTCGATTCCGAGTGATGAGGCTCAGGCGAAGCTGATGGCGGCGCGCACCCCGGCCGACGACTTCCACTTTCACGGGCGCGAACTCTACTGGTTGCGGCGCACGCGCCTGAGCGACGCCGCCTACCCTGGGCCGGCGATTGAGAAAATTCTCGGTCAGCCCGCCACGAACCGCAACGTGACGACGGTGCGAAGGTTAGCCGCCAAATACGCCGTAGACGCCGCGCAGGAGAAGTCATGAATACGAGCCGCTTGTCCTTTATGATGGAGGCGGCGTGGACAACGCTGCGTGAACGCCTCAACGGGCTGACGGGCGAGGAGTTCTTCTGGCAGCCTGTACCTGGCTGCTGGACCGTTCATCGGCTGGCCGATGGGCGCTGGACGGTCGACTACGCATCGCCTGACCCTGACCCGCCGCCCTGTACGACGATAGGCTGGCGTATCCTGCACGTCGCATCGTGCAAGATTATGTATCATGAGTACGCCTTTGGCGCAGCCAGTCTGGTCTGGGACGACCTGCCTGTTCCCCATACCGCCGCCGATGGTATTGCCTGGCTGGAGGAAGGCCACTCCCTGTTAAGGGCAGACCTGGCCGCCCTGACCGACGCCGACCTGGACCGTCCCGTTCAGACCAACTGGGGCGAGACGTGGCCGGCGTGGCGCATCTTCTGGACGATGACTGAACATGACGCTTATCACGGCGGCGAGATTGGCTGCCTGCGCGACCTGTATCGGGTGATGCGGGGAAATGAGACTTGATTATGCTGCCAGACGACCAGGGACAGACTGAAGCAACGACTGGGCCTTTCGTGCCTGGGCCGTGGGGTCCGCCCTGGCATCGGCGTCGGCCACCGCGCCTACCGTTTCGGCGGGGCGGTCGCTTCCTGTTCCTGCGCCTGATCGCCATCTTTGGCTTCGTCACCTTGCTGGCCGTGGGCTGGCTGACCACCGTCGGCTTCCTGGCGTCGCGGCTCGTGGGCGGGGACCGCGCCCCGCACTGGGGCTGGGTCGGTGTCGTGCTGGCCTTCGTGCTGCCCTGGCTCGCCTTTCGGTCGGCCCGCCGCGCCTTTCGAGGCGTCGCCCTGCCCCTGGCCGATCTGATGACGGCCGCCGATGCCGTGGCACGGGGCAATCTGCGTGTCCGCGTGCCCGTGCGAGGGCCAGGCGAGTTCGCTCGGCTGGCCCAGTCGTTCAACCGCATGACCGCCGAACTGGAACGCTCCGACCAGCAGCGCCGCAACCTGACCGCCGACGTGGCCCACGAGTTGCGCACGCCACTGCACATCATCCAGGGCAACCTGGAAGGCATCCTCGACGGCGTGTATGAGCCGACGGAGGAGCACCTTCGCGCTACGCTGAGCGAAACGCAATCGCTGGCGCGGCTGGTGG
>JAHCIP010000375.1 GCA_026129165.1 Anaerolineae bacterium | reverse complement strand
GGTCTTGAGGAACTGCGCCGCCATCGCGCCGTCAATGACACGATGGTCGGAGGACAGCGTCACGCGCATGATGGTGCGGATCACCATCTCGCCGTTCTGGACGACGACCTGGGGCAGGGCCGAGGCGACGGCCAGGATGGCGGCCTGCGGCGGGTTGATGATGGCCGTGAAGTGTTCGACCTCGACGCCCTTGGCGCCCACGTTGGAGATGGTGAACGTCCCCGCGCCCATGTCCTCCGGCTTGAGCTTGTTCTGGCGGGCGCGCTCGCCGGCGGCCTTCGCCTCCTGCGACAGTTGGGTCAGCGTCTTCTGCTGGGCGTTCTGGATGACGGGCGTGAGCAGTCCGTCGGGTAGGGCCACGGCGATGCCGATGTTGACCGCCGACTGGCGCGTGATGCCCTTGTCGCTCACCGTCACGTTGATTTCGGGGTGGCGCACCAGGGCGTTCGTGACAGCCTTGATGACCAGGTCGTTGACGGTCAGCTTGAGTCCCTCGCCTTCGAGCAACGTGTTGACCTGCTCGCGCCAGGCCAGCGCCTCGGTCATGTCAACGGCGACCGTCATGAAGAAGTGCGGGCTGGTGGTTACGCTCTGTTGGAGCCGCTGGCCGATGACCTGCCGCATCCGGCTCCAGGGAATCACCTCGCCGCTGGCAGGGGCCGGGGCAGGCGCGGGGGCCTGGGCCGGGGCTGGCTCAGGGGCAGCGGCGGGCGCTGGGGCGGGCGCGGCCTTGGCAGGCGCGGCCTGGGCTGGCGCGGTGGGTTGGGGCGCGGGCGCTGCCTTCTGCGCGGCCAGATAGTCTTCGACGTCGATCTTGACGATGCGGCCGCCGGGGCCAGTGCCCTTGACCTGCCGCAGGTCAAGGTTATTGTCCTCAGCGATACGGCGCGCGATGGGCGAGGCTTTGACGCCGCTCGCGCCCTCCTCGGCGGGGACAGGCGCAGGCCCTCCCGCCTGGTCGCGTAGGGCCTGGCGCGCCTCGCCGCTGGGTTCGCCCTGGGCCGCCGGGCCAGTCGCCAGCTTGGCGGGCTGGCTGCCCGCCGACTCCGGTGCGATGCTCTGCTCCATGGGCGTGGCGGGCGGTGGGGCTTTGCCGTCGCCGCCCTTTGGCTCAGCGGCCTTGGCAGGCGCGCCGCCGTTCGGCGGCGTCTCCAGCTTTTCGTCGCCGTGCGTCAGGAGGGCAATCGCCGTCCCGACGGGGTAGGTTTCGCCTGGCTGGCCGATGATCCTGGCGAGGGTGCCATTCTCAAACGCCTCAATTTCGATATTGACCTTGCCGGTCTCAATTTCAGCCAGGATTTGCCCCTTGGTGATCGCCTGGCCTTCCTTTACTTTCCAGTCAACGATGGTGCCCTCGGTCATGTCGTAGCCCATCTTGGGCATCACGATTTCGCTTGGCACGGGACTCCCTCCATAATGCGTAATGCGTAATACGTCATACGAAATACGCATTACGCATCACGCAACAGTTAGCGGATAACGCGCATCTCCCGCAGGCGGGCAATCACGTCGTCGGGCTTGGGAATGGCCGCCTGCTCCAGGGCGCGCGCGTAAGGCATAGGCGCTTCGGCCAGGCCAATCCGCTCGATGGGCGCGTCCAGGTAATCGAACGCCTCGCGGGTCACGGTCGCGGCGATCTCCGCGCCGACGCCATACGACTGCCAGTCTTCCTCGATGATCACGCCCCGATTGGTCTTCTTAACCGAGTTGATGACGGTTTCGGCATCCCAAGGGCGCAGGCAGCGCAGGTCCACCACCTCGGCCTCGACGCCCATCTCAGCCAGCTTGTCGGTGGCCTGCATGGCGACCAGGACCATGCGCGAGTAGGCGATGAGGGTGACATCCTTGCCCTGGCGCTTGACATCGGCCACTCCCATTGGGGTCGTATAGTCGCCATCGGGCACTTCGCCCTTGCTGCGGTAGAGGCCGGTGTGTTCGATGAACAGGACCGGGTCCTGCTGGCGCAGGGCGGTCTTGAGCAGGCCCTTGGCGTCGGCGGGGACCGAGGGGGTCACAACCTTGAGGCCGGGCACGTGGGCGAAGTAGACCTCGAAGTTCTGGGCGTGAGTCGCGCCAAGCTGCGCGCCCGCGCCGCCCGCTGTGCGGAACACGACGGGCACCGACAACTGCCCGCCGAACATCGAGTGAATCTTGGCGGCGTGGTTGATAATCGCGTCCATCGCCAGGAGCGCGAAGTTAATGGTCATAATCTCGGCGACGGGGCGGAGGCCCGCCATTGCCGCGCCTGTCGCCAGGCCCGCGATGGCGCCCTCGGCGATGGGCGTGTCACGCACGCGCTCCGCCCCAAACTCGTCGGCCAGGCTCGCGGTGACAGCATACGAGCCGCCGTAGGCGTTGACGTCCTCGCCCATGATGAAGATGTTCTTATCCTTCTTCATCTCTTCGCGTAGGGCGTCGGTGACGGCTTCTAGATAGGTTCGGACTGCCATGAGGGTATATCTCCAAAGAGTAGTCAGTAGTCAGTACAAAGTAGACAGTAGAGAGTAGCCAGTCCTGACTACTGACTACCGACTACCAACTACCGACGACTGATTACTTCTTCAGTATAGCGGCGTTAGGGCCGCCGACGGGGTCGGCGTAGATGTTCTCGAACAGGGCTTCGATGGGCGGCGTGGGGCTGGCCTCGGCAAAGCGCACGGCCTCCTCGACCTCGGCCTTGACGTCCTCTTCTATCTTGCGGGCGGTGCGCTCGCTGAGCGCGCCTTCTTCGATGAGCTTGGAGCGGAAGGCCGTGATGGGGTCGCGGTGCATCCACTCGGAGACCTCTTCCTTGTCGCGGTAGCGCTGCGGATCGGCCATGGAGTGGCCTCGGAAGCGATAGGTCGCCAGTTCCAGGAAGTACGGCCCCTCGCCGGAGCGAGCATGTTCCGCCGCCCGCGACATGGCTTCGTAGACGGCCATGACGTCCATGCCGTCCACCCGCTCCGATGGGATGTCGTAGGCGCAAGTCTTGTCGGTCATGGCGGTGACAGCCGAGTGAACGTGCAGCGCCGTCCCCATCCCGTACTGGTTGTTTTCGACAATGAAGACGATGGGCACGTTCCACAGTTTGGCGAAGTTGAGCGACTCGTGGAAGTAGCCATTAGGCGTCGTGCCGTCGCCCATGATGACCGCGGCGATGCGGCTCTCGTTTTTGTACTTGAAGGCGAAGCCCACACCGACGGCCAGCGGCAGGTGGCCGCCGACAATGGCGTAGCCGCCCCAGAAGCCGGCTTTGTAGTCAAAGAAGTGCATCGAGCCGCCCTTGCCGCGCGCGAGACCCGTGGTCTTGCCGAACAGTTCGGCCATCGCCTCTTTGACCCCGGCGCCCTTTGCCAGGGCGTGGCCGTGGTCGCGGTAGTGGGACATCAGGACGTCATCCGGCTCCATGGCCGCCGTGACACCTACGGCGCAGGCCTCCTGGCCGTTATAGAGATGGACGAAGCCGGCGATGCGACCACGCGCATACCACTCCGCCGTTTTATCCTCGAACTCTCGAATAAGCATCATTTGCCGCAGCATGCTCTGCAGCTTTGTTTTGCTCAGCGGTCGGCTGGTTGTTGCGACTGCCATAGATGTGACCCTCCCAACGCTGGGGAAATTATGAATACACTCAATGCTACCGGACGCCAATGCCGAACAGCGGCATCGCACAGAAAACCTTCCCAGGCTTTGCCGGGGAAGAGAAGCCACTGCCTTAAATGACCGAACTCTAGGGGAACGCAGCGAGGCGCCTCATTTTATTATAGGCGGTTCCCCCCCCTCGGTCAAACACTCTGCGTCTCTTAGCCATTTCTCACCGCGTCCTCATGTAATATTCAGACGGTCCCGGTACTCTTAGACGGTTAGACGGTGAATTTTAACCCACCTTTGGAGAAACCATGTTCCGATTCTTAGCCTTAATGGTATTACTAAGTTTCGCGGTAGCCTGCGGCTCGTCACCTAATACCCCAGCCGCCTCGGCTCCCGCGTCGACCTCCGCCCCCGCGACCAGCGTCCCGGCCGCGCCCACCCTGGCGCCGACGACCGCGCCCGCGGTGGCGAAGCCGACAGACGCCTCCAAACCGACAGATGCGCCCAAGGCCGCGACGGCCGCGACAGAGGCCCCCAAAGTCGCCCAGGCGACGGCTGCGCCACCGGCTAAGGCGGCGGGTGAACTGCGGCTGGCGCTCGACCCAGCGGCTACGAAGGCACGCTTCCGGGTCAAAGAGCAGTTTGCGAACCAGACGGTGATGGCTGAGGCCGTGGGCGAGACGGACAAGGTGACGGGCCAGTTGGTGATCGACTCAACGGGGAAGATCAACCGCGACCAGTCCAAATTCACCGTGGACATGAACTCACTGAAGACAGACCAGGCCCAGCGCGATAACTTTATCAAGCGGGGAACACTGGGCGTATCGCAGTTCCCGACGGCCCAGTTCGTCCCAACGGAAATCAAGGGGCTGGCCTCGCCGCTGCCCACGTCGGGCGAGGTCCAGTTTCAGCTGGTTGGGGATATGACGGTGCGAGGTGTCACCAAGCCGGTGACCTGGGACGTCACGGGCAAGATCGAGGGGCAGTCCCTCGTTGGCCAGGCCAAGACGGCCTTCAAGTTTGGTGACTTTGGCATGGAAGCGCCGCGCGTGCCCATCCTGGCGGCGGTCGAGGATAATATCCGTCTGGAACTCGATTTCAAGGCCAACTCTCAGTCGGTGTGAAATCGTGAGGCGTGAGGAATGAGGGGTGAGGGCTGAGTATTGCGACTCAGCCCTCACCCCTTACCGCTAATAATCGAAGCCCTTTTGGGCGATGATGCCCTTCTGGTAGGGGTGTTTGATCTCGCGCATCTCTGTGACCAGGTCGGCGCGTTCGATGATTTCGGGCGGCGCGCCGCGTCCGGTCAGGAACAGGTGGAGCCAGGCCGGCTTGGCCTCGATGAGGGCCAGGACATCGGCGACGGGCAGCAGACCGGTCTGCATAGCGACGTTGACCTCGTCCAGCACCAGCATGTCCCACTCGCCGGACGCCATCTCTTGCCGCGCCAGCGCGAGCGCCTCCGCGGCTGCCTGGCGGTGGACCTCCTCGGGCAGCGTATCGCCCATGATCTTGTAGAAGCCGGCGCCCATGCGCTCTAACCGCACGCCGGGCAGCATGGTTAGCCCAATCATTTCGCCGTATTGCCACGTCCCCTTGATAAACTGAACCACCAACACCTTCCAGCCGTA
This sequence comes from Anaerolineae bacterium, assembly GCA_026129165.1. Taxonomy (GTDB): domain Bacteria; phylum Chloroflexota; class Anaerolineae; order Epilineales; family JAHCIE01; genus JAHCIE01. Next base: position 108 of record JAHCIP010000375.1, on the reverse strand, counting down.
GCCCACGGCGCGGAGAATGGTCCCCAGCGCCGCTGTGGTCTTGCCCTTGCCGTCGCCCGTGTTGACGGCGACCAGGCCCTGCCGTCGCTCGCGCGGCGGAGATTTGAG
>JAHCIP010000374.1 GCA_026129165.1 Anaerolineae bacterium | reverse complement strand
GGGTAGGTCAAGGCAAGACACCCTGTGGGAGTCGAGCTAGTCCTGGCTCGTGTCGTGGCGCGGGTTGAGTTCGATGGCAATGTAGGCCACATTATCCCACGCATTGTGGATGCCGATGAACAGCAGCAGCAGCGCGGCGGCCGCGATGACGAAGAGGGATAGCGTCGGCTGGCCTGAGAGCCATAGTCCCGCGACGAGCAGGGCGGTATAGGCGGCCAGCGGCAAGACCGTGTGACACAGCCAGTCTTCGAGCACGGGTTGATAGTGTCGCTGACGGCGCGCCCGCCGCAGCACGATGACCATGTAGACTACCCCTACCAGCCCCAAGAGGCCCAGCACCAAGCCCGCCATTCTGAGCGCCGGCCAGGGGGCGCTGAGAATGGCCGCGACTAGCAGCGCCGCGCCAAAATGCACGACGTTGGGCGTGTTGAAGGTCGCGAACGTCTCACTTGAGGCCGCACTGCGCCGCAGCCCCGCGATCAGGGTGGCTACAATGAAGATCAAGCCCGTCAGTGTCGCGGCGGCCGAGCCGACAATGACGTAGAAGTTTTGCCAGCCGGCAAGCGGTGACAGCCCAGCTTCTTGCACGATAGCTCCTTGTGGTTATTGCATTAAGAGCTTGTCGAGCGCGGCACGAGTTTGAGAGTTGCGGCTCGCACCTCAGGCGTCACCATCGGGGCGACATACTGGGGGTACTGGCGATACTTGGTAAGGTAGGCGGCGTCAATCTGGTCGTTGACGCCAGGGTCGGCTTCCTCCACGAAGGTCACGTCCTTCTCGACGCCGCCGGCCCAGATGCGGCCGGCGTGGCGCGCCTGCGTCCCACGAAACCAGCCTGACCCACGCCCGTTCACGGAGCGGACATAGAGGTCGTCGCCGTCGCGGACGACCCAGATCGTCACCGGCTTGCGTAGCGCGCCATCCCTTCGCAGTGACGCGATCTCCAACTCTTCGGCTGTTCCAATCTTGTCGAGTTCGTCGCTGGTCCACGTTGTCATGGGTCTGCCTCCTTCGTGATGCCCGTGGCGATGACAGCACATGGCTGCCATCTTATTTACTGATGACCGACGATGGGATGCGGCACATATGGCTCTTCCAGATAGGCGACCTCTGCCTGGGTCAGTTTCACCGCCAGAGCGCCGACGGCATCTTCCAGATGCGCGATCTTGGTGGCTCCGATGATGGGCGCTGTCACGGGCTTTTTCTGTAATAGCCAGGCCAGCGCGATATGCGCGCGCGGGACCCCATGCTTGGCCGCGATTTCCGCGACTCGCTCCACGACCTGGCGGTCGGTGTCGGCGGTCGCGTCGTACTTGCTCCTGGCGATTTGATCGGTTGCGGAACGCAGCGTGCTTTCCGACGACCAGTCGCGCGTCAATCGTCCGGACGCGAGTGGACTATACGGTGTTACCCCGATTCCCTCCGCGCGGCAGAGCGGCAGCATCTCCCGTTCCTCTTCGCGGTAGATGAGGTTCAGGTGATCCTGCATCGAGACGAAGCGGGTCCACCCGTGCTTCTCCGCGACGTACAGCGCCGTCTGGAACTGCCACGCCCACATGGCGGAGGCGCCGATGTAGCGGGCCTTGCCAGCCCTGACCACGTCATGCAGCGCCTCCATCGTCTCCTCGATGGGGGTTTGGTCATCCCAGCGATGGATGATGTAGAGGTCCACGTAGTCCGTCCCCAGCCGCCTCAGGCTGTGGTCAATCTCGCTCAGAATCGCCTTGCGCGACAGCCCCGCGCCATTCGGGCCGTCGTGCATTCGGCCGTGCACCTTGGTAGCGATGACGACCTCGTCCCGCTGGGCGAAGTCCTTCAAGGCGCGTCCCAGGATCTCTTCACTCTTGCCGATGGAATAGACGTTGGCCGTATCGAAAAAATTGATCCCCAGTTCGAGGGCGTGCTGGATGATGGGCCGACTGTTCTCCTCGTTCAGCACCCATTTGTGAATCCAGCGTTCCGCGTCCCCGAACCCCATACAACCCAGGCAAATACGGGACACCTCCATGCCGGTGTTGCCAAGCCGCGTGTATTCCATGTGATCTTCCTCTCTTTTATCCCACTATGAACTGACCGCCGTTGACCCGACATCGACCACGCCATGCTCGATCAACCACGCCAGGGCCTCATAGACCGCCTGAAGCGAGCTGTAGCGCGGCCGGTAGTCGAGCAGGCGCTCCGCTTTGGCGATACTACAATTGGGGCTGTGGGCGATATGGTCCCAGGTTGCCCGCGCCTCCTCTTCCGAGACCGTCGCGCGCCAGTCCTCCCAGGGCAGGAAACGTAGTTCGGCGGTCTGACCAAACCAGGCGGCGGTGGCCTCCGCGTAGCCACGTAGGGTGAGGGCGGCCGGCGAGACCACGTGGAAGCTCTGGCCGATGGCTGTACTCCAGTGAGCCAACGCTTGCATGAACGATTGGGCGACGTCGTCGGCATGGACGTGGTGCACGGTTTCCATGCCCAGATTGGGCAGCGCCACCGCTTCACCGCGCGCCAGACGGGCAAAGACCTGCGGATTGAAGTTGCCCGCCGGGTTCACCGGGCGCCAACCGGGTCCAACGATGTGTCCAGGGTGGAGCACGGTGGCTGGGAAGCCACACCGGCGCGCCTGGTCCAGCAGATAGGCTTCAATGGCCGCCTTCTGGACTCCATAGTCGCCGAATGGGCGGCGCGGCTGCTCCTCCGTCGTCGGCGCCACGACGCTTGGGCCATGGACCCAGATCGTGCCGCAGTGCAGAAAGTGCTGCACATGACCGTGGAGCGCCTCTACCAGATGGCGGGCGCTTTCGAGCCGAAAGCAGATCATGTCGATGACGACATCCGGCTGTAGGGCGCGCACGCGGGGGCCAAACGAGCTGGCCGCTTCTTCAGCGGCGCGGTCCAGCGTCACATGCTGCACGGCGCGCCACGCAGCGTGGGGCTGATACGGCTCGCGCTGGCCCCGGCTGATGGCGATCACCTCATAACCCGCCTCGACTAGCCGGGGCGCCAGGTAGGTCCCCACATGGCCGCTGCCGCCAATGATTACGACCCGCATGTCACCTCCTCTTGCGCTCAACGAACGTTAGGGCGAATATGTTCAGGACACACCATCGTCCAACTCGGCCGTCATCTCGATCATCGTCCGCCGGAAGCCGGCGCGAGTAAACAGGCGCTGCGCCTCCTCATTCCCCTCGGCCGTCGAAAGCACGACCCTCGGCGCGCCGCGCGCCTTGAGCGCGGCCAGGGTGGCGTCGAGCAGCATTCGACCGATGCCGTGGCCGCGCTGGTCGGGATCCACCACAATGTCGTACAGGACGCCCGCCGGCCCGCGCAGCGCCATATAATCCCAGCCCTCGACGCCCGCGTAGGTGTAGCCGACCACCTCGCCGTTTCGCTCAGCGACGAGGACGACGACGTTCGGGGTCTTGATCTGGCCCTTGAGATAGGAGGCATATCCCTGCTCGGTGCCGGGACGGGCCGCGATGAAGCGCTGCGGGTCGAAGTCGTGGTGGATCTGAACGAGGAGCGCGCCGAGCCGGCCGATGGCGGCAAGGTCTGAGGGCGTCGCGGGACGGATGGTGAGAGATGGAGGGGCGGAAGGTGGCATGGGCAAGCCTCCTGTTGGATTAGAAGGCGAAACAGCCTACTTCGTTGCATGGTACATCGAATCGCCCGGAAAAGCCACCTGCGCTAGACGGCTGCGCTCGGTCCCGCCTGGTATTGCTCGTCGCTGACGTGCTCCATCCAGTTCACGGCCTTGCCGTCGAGCGCCTCCTGGACAGCGATGTGGGTCATCGCTGTGGTCGGCGCAGCGCCGTGCCAGTGCTTCTCGCCCGGCTCGAACCAGACCACATCGCCGGGGCGAATCTCTTCGATGGGGCCACCCTCGCGCTGCGCCCAGCCGCGGCCAAAGGTGACGATGAGCGTCTGTCCTAGCGGATGGGTGTGCCAGGCGGTGCGCGCGCCCGGCTCGAAGGTCACGTGAACACCCTGCACGCGGTCGGAATCGGCACTGTTGAACAGGGCGTCGATACGGACGCGGCCGGTGAACCAGTCGATCGGTCCGGGAAGTGACGGTGTGTGCCCGGCGCGGAAGATATGCATGGCAACCTCCTTCGAATACGAAAGTGTTCGACCGCCGTGTAGGCGATACGGTAAAGATAGACAAACGAAAGGACCTCGACGATGAGCAGACGAGTTCTCCATGCCGTGACCAACGTCGCACACTACGACGATCCGACGGAGCCGACCGGCTTGTGGCTGTCCGAGCTCACGCACGCCTGGGACGTGTTCGCCGCGAAGGGCTTCGAGCAGAGCATCGTCAGCCCTAAGGGCGGCGTGTCCCCGCTGGAGCCCCGCGCGCTCAGATGGCCGCTTCTGGATGAATCGGCGAAAGCGTGGCTGGCGGACGAGAGCCGCATGGCGCTTCTGTCCACGACCGCCCGCCCCGACGAGATCGAACCGACCGACTACGACGCGATCTACTTCACCGGCGGTCACGCGGTCATGTGGGATTTCCCCGATGACGAGGGCCTGCAGAGGATCACGCGCGCCATCTGGGAGCGAGGAGGTGTCGTCTCATCCGTCTGCCACGGCTACTGCGGGCTGCTGAACACCACGCTGTCTGACGGCAAGCTGCTCGTCGCCGGCAAGCGCGTCACCGGCTTCTCGTGGAACGAAGAGGTGCTGGCCGGAGTCGCGAAGAAGATGCCCTACAACGCGGAGCAGGAGATGAAGAATCGGGGCGCACAGTACGAGAAGGCGCGATTGCCGTTCCTATCCTACGCCGTCACGGACGGTCGTCTCGTGACCGGTCAGAACCCGTTCTCTGCGAAGGCGACCGCGACGAAGGTTGCGGCCCTGCTGTGAGCTTGGCGACCTTTTCGTTGCTGTCTGAGGTGCCTAGTCGCATGCTTTCATCACCGTGAATCCAGATAATCACGATGCCTACATAGCAGCCGCACCGGAGCAGTTCCGACCTCTCCTGGAGCGGTTGCGCGCGACTCTGTCCCGAGCCTTACCCGGCGCCGACGAGGTCATCAAGTACGACCTGCCTGGCTTCGGGATCGGGGGAACGATCGTCGCCGGCTATGCGGCCTTCGCTAAACAGTGCGGCCTCTACGTCGACGCGGAGGCCATCGCCGCTCATGCGGACGAGATCGCGGCGCTGAAGCTCAAGGCCACCAAGACAGGAGTGACCTTCTCGCTGACGAAGCCGATCACCGACGAGCTAGTGGAGAAGCTCGCGAACAGCTCGCGCAGCGCCAAAGGGCTCTAGCGGCCGTGTGGGACCACAGGACCCAGGGCCCCCGGGGCGCTCCGTGATCGAGTAGCGACATCCACTACTATCACCCCTGCGTC
>JAHCIP010000373.1 GCA_026129165.1 Anaerolineae bacterium | reverse complement strand
GGGGGTGAAGGTCGGAGTGGTGACAGGCGTCTCGGTGCTGTAGACACATGTCGGGCTGGCCGTGGGCGTCGGACCGCCAATGGGCGTCTCCGTCGCCGTCGGCGCTCCGAACGGCGTGCTCGTCGGCGAGGGATACACACACACCGGCGTGTTCGTCGTCGTCGGGGTATGGGTGACCGTCGAGATCGGCGTGCCCGTTACCGTGACCGAGGGGGCTGGCGTGGCTGTCTCTGTCGGCGTCACCGATGGCCCAGGCGTGGCCGTCGCGGTTTCCGTCGGCGTGGCCTCAGGGGTCGGCGTAAACGTCGGGGTGGCGACAGGCGTCTCGGTGCTGTAGACACATGTCGGGCTGGCCGTCGGCGTCGGACCGCCGATCGGGGTCTCCGTCGCCGTCGGCGCGCCAAACGGCGTGCTCGTCGGCGAGGGATACACACACACCGGCGTGCTCGTCGTCGTCGCGGTATGGGTCACCGTTGAGGTCGGCGTGGCCGTTGCTGTACTTGTCGCCGGCGGCGTCGCGGTCGGCGTAGGAGCGGGCGTTATCGTCTCAATGCCGCCCAGCGGCGTCTCGGTGGGCGTCACCGATGGCCCAGGCGTTCCTGTCTCCGTGGGTGTGGCAACGTGAGCCGGTGGGCGTTTCACTGTCTCTTTCAAATGGGTGGCAGACAATGCATTCCTGTCTCAAGTGGGTGTGGCAGACATTGGGCGTTCCTGTCCCCGTCAGGTATGGCCAGACGGTCCTGGCGTTCACCTCTCAATGCGTTGTAGTAGACAGTCCTGGCGTTCCTGTCTCCACGTGCGGTGTGGCAGACGGCCCTGGCGCGCCTGTCTCCGTCGGCGTCGCGGACGGTCCTGGGGGCAGTGTCTCCGTCGGGGTCACGGTGGGCAGCGAGCCGGGATGGGGCGTCCCCGTAGCCGTCGGCGTGGATGACACCTCCGGTTTGACCGTCTCCGTCGGCGTCACCGATGGCCCTGGCGTTCCTGTCTCCGTCGGCGTCGTAGACGGGCCTGGTATCACAGTCTCGGTCGGTGTCATGGATGGCGCTGGCGTGACAGTCTCCGTGGACGTCGAGGACGGTCCAGGGGAGGCGGTTTCAGTCGGCGTTCCCGACAAGGCGAGCGTAGGCGTCAGACTGGGGGTGACCGAGGGGGCCGGGGTCACGCTCGGCGTGCCGAAGACGCCAGGCGGCGGTGTCTCAGTCGGGGTAGGCGTGTCTGTCGCCGTCAGCGAAGGCCCCGGTGTCGCCGTTTGGGTCGGCGTACTGACCGTGGTAGGCGTGGCTGTACTGACGGTCGGCGTCAGAGTCGGCGCCGTCGGCGTGGGGGTCGCGGTCGAGGTCACCTCTGGGGTGAGTGTCGCGGTCAATACCGGCGTAGAGGTCGCGCTGCCCGTCGCCGTCGGCGAGACCGTAGGCGGCGGGGTAAGCGACGGTGTGGCCGAGGGCGTGATGGGGGTTGCGGTGACACTGGCCGTCACCGAGGGCGGGGCCGGTGGTGTGATTGTCCGCGTCGGCGTTGGTGTCGACGGGACAGTTGTCCGCGTCGGCGACGGCGGCGGGGTGATGGTCGCGGTGAGGGTGGCGGGCGGCAGCGTGGCGCTCGGACTTGGCGTGGGGACGCCGGCCGTGGGCGTCACGGTCGTGTAAATACGCCGTGCAGGTTGATCGAAGAAGACGGTACAACACCAGCTAAAGCGGTCGCCCGTGATGATAAACTGGTTGCCATAGACGCCGTACCAACCGGGCGGATAGATAAAGACCAGGCGGTAATCGCGCGGCGTAATCAGGCCCAGGAATTCCCAGGCTCCGTCTATCCCCGTCACACGGCGAGCCACCAGGTCGCTGCCTTGATAAAGCTCAACCGTGACCCCCGCCAGCCCCAGTTCACCGGGGTCGCGGCGGCCGTTCGCCAACTCATCCATCCAAATAATACCGGTGAGGCGGCCGTTGGTGCCTATGCACCCCTCAGGGCTATTGCCTGTACAGGCGTTGATAATACCGGGCGTGGCGGAAGGGGCGGGGTCCAGGGCGGGCGCATTACTTTCGCGGTCAGGCGCCGGGCGGTCATCCTTCTCTTTGCGCTCCCGTAACACCACCGCGGTCGGTGTAGGGGGGGCCGGCGCGACCACAGAGGGGACCGGCTGTGGCCTTGACCCTGTGGGGGCAGTGGGCTGGGCAGGCTGCGAGGGAGGAGGCGCCGGGACAGCGGTAGGGGGGGAAGGGGGGCGTTCCGTCTTCTCCGGTTGAAGCCCCACCGCAGTCGGCGTCAACCGCGCGGCGGTAGCCGGCTCAGCCGTAGGCAAAAAGAATAGAATCAGCAGAGCGGCGACGAGGCCCAGAGTAAGAAGAGAGATTGATGCAGGCCGCATGGCGCATGCCTCCTTCGGCTACAGGTAGAGAGGGGATGCCAGGCTTATACAACCAAGCGCAGAGGTCACCACCGTTCGGGCGGGGAGACTAGTCGCGCGTGTAGCGTCTGGCTTCGCCTGGACCAGTAGGGGGGCATATCCGCGTGCGCGCCTATGCTGCTCACGTCGCGGACATGAACTGGTACGGCATGTAACGCACAAGCGCGATGTTCACGCTTGTTTTACATGACGCCGCCCCTCGTCAAAAGATACGAGTCGTCTCCACAGACTAAGCTGCCTCTCCTGGGGACGACGAGGACGCCGGGATCGCGACTGAGCGGCGGCAAGCAATCTCTGCGTCATCTAGCAGCATACTCATTGTACAGTAAAGCCACAACTAACGCAAGGGGCTAGCCCGCCTTTTTTGAGGCGCTACCCCCCTAGTTATAAAGAACTGGTGAAATTTATACTATATCTAGCGGTTAGCCGTACACGTTACGATTGACACAGTGAGGGAGGCGCTCGCCCCGCAAGCCGGCCAAGAGATTCTCGGCCGCCATTGTCGCCATGCGTGTACGCGTCGCGACTGAGGCGCTGCCGATGTGGGGCACGATCAGGCAGTTATCCAGTGTCAACAGCGGGTCATCCATGTGGATTGGTTCCGGGTCGGTAACGTCCAGGGCGGCGTAGCCAATCTCGCCATCGCGCAGGGCTATGTACAGGGCAGCCTGGTCTACAATGGGGCCGCGCGCCGTGTTCACTACTACCGCTGTCCGTTTCATTCGCTTGAACTGCTCGGTCGAGAACATCTTGCGGGTGGTCTCGGTCAGCGGCACATGGATCGAGACAAAATCTGCCTGCGCTAGCAGGGTGTCGAAGCTGACGGCGCGCAAGCCCGACATGACTTCCAACTCCGGGTGCGGCAAGGTGTCAAAGTGGAGAACACGCATCCCAAACGCGAGCGCCCGCCGCGCCACCGCTACCCCGATGCGCCCCATGCCGACAATTCCCAGTGTCGCCCCATACACATCCTGTCCCAGGAAGAGCATCGGGCTCCACGTCGTCCACTTCCCCGCCCGCACAAATCGTTCGGATTCACCGAGTCGCCGCGCCCCGGCGAGAATCAGGGCAAAGGCCAGGTCGGCCGTCGTTTCGGTCAGGACGCCCGGCGTATGGCCGATGGGGATGCCCCGCCGCGTGCAGGCGGCGACGTCAATGTTATCATAGCCGACGGCCATATTGCTCACAACGCGCAGGTTTGGAGCGGCGTCCAGCAGTTCGTCATCCACCCGTTCCGTCAGGAGGGAATACAGCCCGTCAATGTCGCGCACCTTTTCCAACAGCAGGTCGCGGGGTATGGGGCGGTCTTCCTCCCACAGGTCCACCTCACACTCCTCACGGAGCATAGCAATACCTTCCTGGGGAACGACGCGGGTGATCAGAACTTTGGGTTTGGACATGCTGGCTCCTGTGGCGGGTGGTAGGTGGTGACTTCGTCCAACCAGCTTAACACGACACGGTTAAACGAGGCGGCTTTCTCAAGCATGGGTAGATGGCCGGCCCCATCCCAAACGTGAAGCTGCGCGCCTGGCACGCGGGCCAGGGCATTCAGCCCCTGCTCAAACGGGAGGATACGGTCCTGGCGGCCCCAAATGACCAGCACCGGGTGGTTCAGGGCGTCGAGGATAGGCGGGATAGCAGCCAGGATAGACTTCTTGACCCCGAAGATGGTGATGCCGGACCGCAGAACATCGAGGAAGGCTTTCCCCGTCCCCGGCTGGCGGGCAATATCCACCAGTTCATCAATCCACTCATCGGGCACGCAGTTCGGGTCGGCGAACAGGTGGCGCATCATAAACGCGAAGCCGCGTCGGTCCAGGCGGTTCATCAGCTCGCCCACGCCGGGCAGAGACATCAGGCGGAACACCCAGGTGACCTGCGTGCCGAACCCGGCCGAGTCGACCAGGGCCAGGCTGAGCGTGCGGTGCGGATGGCGCATCGTCGTCACCAGCGTCACCAGCCCGCCCATAGAGTTGGCGACCCAGTGGACACGGTCCAGCTCCACGGCATCCAGGAATCCCGCCATAAAGTCGCCAATGTTTTCCAGGCGATAATCAAAGCCTGGCGGCTTCTCGGAACGGCCAAAGCCCACGATATCCAGCGCGTAGACGCGGTAGCGCTGGGCCAGCATGGGGATATTACGCACCCAGTATTCGACCGACGCGCCGATGCCATGCACCAGTACGACCGGCGGGCCACTCTCACCCATCTGCCAATAACGCACCTGGAGACCGTTGACCGTCACAAAACGGTCTTCAAAGACTTTCACACTCCAGGGCAGGTTCGAAGCTAATTCGGAAGCCAATTCGATCATAGGTCATGCTTACTCTGGCTTGGTCGCCACGACAATCCCCTCGTGCAGGTCAAAGGTCTGCATTCCGTCCACCAGGCGCGGCTGGAAGTAGTCGCGTACCAGGCCATTGGATGCCTCCAGCATTGCCCACAGTTCGGTCTCCAGCGCCGGCGGAACTTTCATGCGCCGCGTCCAGTCCAGGAACTCCATCGCTTTGACCAGGGTTTCGGTGTGGATGACCGTCAGGCCCGCGTCACGGAACATGTCCACCAACGCCGTCAGCGAAAACAGCCAGTGATGCGACGGGTCGCGCAGCGTCTCGAAGCGGTTGATAAAGGCGGCGGCGTGTGGGTCCGGCGGGACGATATTGTCCACCAGGACGAGCCGCCCGCCCGGCTTGAGGACCCTTGCCATCTCGCGGGTCGCCTGGGCCGGGTTGGGGAAGTGATGCAGAGCGATACGGCAGGTAACACGGTCGAAACTGTTGTCCTCGACCGGCAGCGCTTCCGCGTCGCCCAGCCCAAACTCAACATTGGTCAGGCCGCGTTCACGGGCCAACCGCCGCGCCACGTCCAGCATCTCCGGTGTCAGGTCCAGGCCCAGTGCATGCGCCCCGCGCTGCGCCAACGCCAGGGCCGTATGCCCCGCCGCCGTC
>JAHCIP010000372.1 GCA_026129165.1 Anaerolineae bacterium | reverse complement strand
TGGTCGCCCGCAGCCACCTGCTCGTCCTGTGGAGCCGCCTCGGTCCCTACGACCCGCGCCATCTGGATACGCTGCTCTGGGAGGAGCGCGCCCTGTTCGAGTACTGGGGCCACGCGGCGGCCATCGTCCTGACCGAGGACTATCCGGTCCACGCCGAGTGGATGCGCCACTACCGCGAGGGCGATCATGCCTGGTTCAATCGGGTGCGGGCGTGGATGGAGACCAACGCTGGCCTGCGCGAGTCTATCCTGGCCGCGTTGCGGGCGCGCGGCCCGCTCCTGGCGCGGGACCTGGAGGATACGGCGGTCGAACCGTGGCGGTCGTCGGGCTGGACCAACAACCGCAACGTGGACCGCATGTTGAATTTCCTGTGGGAACGGGGCGACGTGATGGTCGCCGGCCGGCGGGGCGGCCAGAAGCTGTGGGATGTGTCCGCGCGCGTACTGCCTGACTGGACGCCCCGCGAGCCGCTCAGCGGGCGCGACGTGGTTTACCGCGCGGCGCAGAAGTCGCTCCGCGCCCTGGGCGTGGCCCAGCCGCGTCACATCGAGCAGCACTACATTCGCGGCCGCTACCCCGGCCTGACCGAGACGCTGGCCGACCTGGTGGCCGATGGCAAAATCATGCCGGTCGAGATTCGGGACGGGGGGACAGCCTGGCCGGGGCCGTGGTATATCCACACCGACGACTTGCCGCTGCTGGCGAGCCTGGCGGCGGACGGCTGGCAGCCGCGCACGACCCTTCTCTCGCCCTTCGATAACCTTATCTGCGACCGCGACCGTACCGAGTTGATGTGGAATTTCCGCTTCCGCCTGGAAATCTACGTCCCGGCCCACAAGCGCGAGTACGGCTTCTTTGTCCTGCCTATCCTGCGCGGCGACCGGCTCATCGGCCGCGTGGACCCCAGGCTGGACCGCAAGCGCCAGACGCTTGTGGTGAACGCCGTCCACGCCGAGCCGGACGCACCCCAGGACGAGGCCACCGGACAGGCCGTCCGTGAGGCCATCGAGAGCCTGGCGGAGTTCGTGGGCGCGCGGTCCATTACCTACCCCTCCTCTTCCCCCTGGACCTTGCCCAACGCATAGGCCGTCATAGCCTGGTAGACGGCGCGGAGGTCGGCGTCTGTTCCGACGGGCGCGTCACCCCACTGGCGCAGGAGAGCCGCGTCCAGCTGCGGGGCGGCGACGTGGGCGGTGAGGCTGTCTAGCTCGTCGCCCGCCTGGTAGAAGTGGTCGAGCTGGTCGGCCAGGGCGGGCGCGGGTTCCGCTGGTGTGGGCAGTTCGACCGCCTCGACCTGGGCCGCGCGACGGGCGCGCAGCGCGTTGAGAATCTGGTCCTGGGTGCGTCCCCGCAGGTGGAAGATCAGGAATGGGTCGGCGTCGAAGCGTTCGCCCAGCAGGTAGTAGGCCGCCGCGATGTGCTTGCACGGGTTGGCGAAGTCAGGGCAGGAGCACTCGGTCTGAATGTCGGCGGCGCTCTGCGGGAAGAGGGGCACGCCCGCCGCCTCGAATGCCGTCTCGATGTCGCGCGGCATCTCGCCCGCCAGCAGTTGCGCCGCGAAGATAGCTTGCTCGGCCAGGGCGTCGGCGACGTGGTCCCACTGGGCATCGGTCAGCGGCGTGACGCGGATCGTGACCTTGTACGGCGTGGGCCGCGAGCCTTGCACCCGCGCCGTCACCTGCCCCACCGCCAGGTCCAGTTGGACCACCTGCCCGCTCCGCGCGTAGCTCCGCCCCCGCTGCAAGCGGTTGCCCCAGCCAAACGATTCCAACACCTTAATCCACCGCTTCGCCCACCATGTCTCGGCAAAGGCGCCACGCTCGCTCTTGGGCTTGATGCCGTCCTTCGGGCGGATGGGTTCCGAGTGGGGGTAGTAATCATCATAGTCGCCCCGCCGGCGGGACGATGATTGGCTGCGCCAGGGCATCGTCGGTTCTCCTCTCACAGCATTTGAGTGTCATCCCGAACGAATGTGAGGGATCTGCTCCGAGTAGAGCGCCAGAGCAGATGCTTCGCTTCGCTCAGCATGACATAATACTTGCTACGTGTCGCTCACCTCGGCGCGGCGAAGGCGTACCAGGTCGCGCAAGTCGTCGGTGCTGAGTTCGGTCAGCCAGCCCTCGCCCGCGCCCAGGACGCTCTCGGCCAGGGCGCGTTTGCCCTCGATGAGCTGGTCAATGTGGTCTTCCAGCGTCCCGCCGCAAATGTACTTGTGGACCTGGACGTGGCGCGTCTGGCCGATGCGGAAGGCGCGGTCGGTGGCCTGGTTCTCGACAGCCGGGTTCCACCAGCGGTCATAGTGGAAGACGTGGTTGGCGCGGGTCAGGTTCAGCCCGGTGCCGCCCGCTTTCAGTGACAGGATGAACACGCCCGGCCCCTGCGGCGCCTGGAAGCGCTGGATGAGCCGGTCGCGCTCTTTGGCAAGCGTGCCGCCGTGCAGGAATAGCACATCGTCGTAGAAGGTCTGGGCCAGGTGTTCCTGGAGCAGGTGGCCCATCTCCGCGAACTGGGTGAACACCAGCGCGCGGTCGCCCGCCGCGTAGACCTCCTCCAGCATCTCGGTCAGTCGCGCCAGCTTGCCCGACCGTTCGGCAATGGCGCTGCCATCCTTGAGGAACTGGCGCGGGTGGTTGCAGATTTGCTTGAGCTTCATCAGCATCGCCAGCACCAGGCCCCGCCGCTGCATCGGATCCCCCTCGGCGTCGGCGATCTGCTGCAGCGCGTCCTGCACCACCGCCTCGTAGAGCGACGCCTGCTCCTGGGTCAGCGGGCAGTAGACCTTCATCTCCAGCTTGTCGGGCAGGTCGGTGATGATGGCGCGGTCGGTCTTGAGCCGGCGCAGGATGAAGGGCTTGGTCAGCCGGCGTAAGCGTTCGGCGACCTGCTTGTCGCCGGTGCGCTCGATGGGCCGCGCGAACTCGCGCTGGAAGGTCGCCTCGCTGCCCAGGTAGCCGGGATTGAGGAAGCTCATGATGCTCCACAACTCGCTCAGCCGGTTCTCGACCGGCGTGCCCGTCAGGGCGACCCGCGTCCGCCCCGGCAGTGCCCGCGCCGCCTGGGCCTGTTTGGTCGAGGCATTCTTGATGTTCTGCGCCTCGTCCAGGACAACCGTTGCCCACGGAACCCCGGCCAGGGTATCGCGGTCGCGGGCCAGCAGTGGGTAGCTCGTCAGGACGACATCGTTCTGGACCGCCAGGCGGAGGAAATCCTCGCCCTGCATGCGTGTCGCCCCGCGATGGGTCAGCACGCTCAGGCCAGGGGCGAAGCGTTCTAACTCGCGCCGCCAGTTGCCGACCACCGAGGTAGGGCAGACGACCAGCACCGGCGCGGTGACGCCACGTTCCTCTCGTTCGTGTAAGAGCAGGGCAATCGTCTGCGCGGTCTTGCCGAGTCCCATGTCGTCTGCCAGGCAAGCGCCTAGCCCCACCTGGCGCATAAAGGCCAGCCAGGCGAAGCCGCGCGCCTGGTAGGGACGCAACTGGCCGTTCAGCCCGACGGGTGGCGGCAGCGGATCGAGGGGGCGACTCTCGCTCAACTGGTCAAGCAACTCGCCCAGCCAGCCCTCCGCCGTCACCCCCGTAATCTCGACGCCCTGCGGCGCGCCCTCTTCGACGCCGCCCAGCCCTTGTTGCAGCGCCTCGCCCAGGCTCATCTGGCCCTGGCGCTGCTGGAAGAACCGGAGCGCCTGCTGGAGATGGGCCGGGTCCAGCACCACCCACTGGCCGCGCACCTGTACCAAGGGCACTTTGAGCGCCGCCAGCCTTTCAAACTCCTCGCGGCTGATGGGCTGGTCACCCAGCGTCGTCTCCCACTCAAAATTTACGAGGTTGTCGAAATTGAGCAGACTCTTGCCCGGCGGCGGGGAGGCGGATTTGATATGCGCCCGCGCCTGGAGCCGCGCACCGCGCTTCCCCCACCAGGCCGGCACGAGCACGCCGAAACCGCTGCTCTCTAGCAGAGGCGCGGCTTCCTTGAGGAAGGCAAACGCCTCGGCCGTGGAGAGGTCGACGTGATCGGGCGCGGGCTGGCGCAGGCTGGTGAACAGCGGCGGGAAGAGTCGGCCCGCGTAGCCGAGCGCCGTTAGCAGGCGGTCCTGGGGCTGGTCGAAGCGCCGCGCCAGGTAGGTAAACGCCTCGCCCGTCTCGCGCCAGATATGGGCGACGGGCACGAGCAGGCTGGGGTCGTCGGTGGCCTGGAGCAGGTAGGCCAGGGTCCAGAGGCGGTCCTCGGTGAGCGGCGGCTCCAATCGGAAGGTGATGCGGAAGGCGTCGTCGCCCGCCACGCGCGCCTGCTGCGACCACGCCTGCCATGACTTGTAGAGGCCGTCGGCCTCGGCCCCCTTGACCTTCACCACTGGGTCGTCGCCGAGCAGGGCGGCCAGCCATTTGCCGCCCAGCGTGGACTGGGCCAGCCTCGCCTCCACGCCCATATCCCGAATCATGCCGTCCACCGCGCCAGCCAGGAAGCTGTCGAGCAGGGCGCGGGGCGCGAGCGCCAGGGCGGGGTCGTCCACGGCGGCGCGGGCCAGGGGCGGCAGGCTGCGAGCCAGGGCGGCCAGCTTCTCGCCGGTGGCGCGGTTCGGACGCGGCCGCCACGCGGCGCGGAGGCTAAACCCGTCGCGTGTTAGGGTTGGCATGACCCCCTGCGCCGCCAACAGTTCCAGCGCGAGACGGGCGGCGGTCTGCCAGGTCCGCAGGTCGGCGCCCCGGTCGCGGCGGTCCGCCAGGGCCAGCAAAAGGTCTACCGCGACTGGGGCTGATAGTAGCAAACCGCTCACCTGCCAGGCAGAGAGAGAGGCATCGCCCTCGACAGGGGACACCGCGCCCGTAGCCAGCAATTCGGGCGAGGGGCAGGGGCTACGCTCGACCGAGGGCAGCCAGACGGTCTGCCTCTGTTCGGTCAAGCCATCAGCCAGATGGGGGTACGCTTGCTCCACCAGCTAGCGTAGGCGGTCGTCTGGGATTTGATAGGGTTGGGGCGGCGGGGTCGGCTGCCGCCCGCGCCGGCGAAGGGGGTCGAACGTCTCACCCCAGAGGAAAAATCGCTGCCGAGACGGCAGCCATGTGCCATGCAGGACATTCGTCATAGGCTAATTATAGCCCATCTGGGCTGGTGGGGTTAGACGAGCTTCAACTCTCGCTCTGGACAGGGGCCGCCCCTAGCTCCCGGCTGTCGCGCTTCCGTCGCAACATGATACGACGTGGAGCGATGGCCCGGTCGGACGACCAGGGAGCATAGGGGGCTTGAATCAGACCGGCCAGGGCGCGCAGGACGAAGTCGTAGTTGACCCGCCAGCCGGCGAAGTCGCGCCACGCCTGGTTGCGGTCCGCCTTGAGGGGGACGCCCTGCGCGGCCAGGTCGTCGAGCGCCCGCTCGAACT
>JAHCIP010000371.1 GCA_026129165.1 Anaerolineae bacterium | reverse complement strand
GCCGGGCGACTTCAAGCCCACCCGCCATCTAACCTACGTCCCGGCCCTGGTCGGGACCATCACCCGCGATGGCCTGTCCCGGCTCCAGGCTCACTCGCTCGTGCGGGCGGTCTATCCCGACGCGCCCGTGCAGCTCCACCTGGGGCAGAGTGTGCCAGCCTTGGGCGCGGACATTGTCCACACCAGCCTGGGGCTGACGGGGCGCGGCGTCCACGTGGCGACCATTGATACCGGCGTAGACCTGGCCCACCCGGACTTGAGCGACGATATTCTGGCCCAGAAGTGCTTCACCCAGGGCGAGTGCAAGCCGGGCAATACCTTCGAGGGCGACAACGCCCAGGACGAGAACGGCCACGGCACCCATGTGGCGGGCGTGATCACGGGTCGAGGCGCGACGACGCCCGGCGGCTTCGCGCCCGATGCCAAAATTGTGTCCGTTCGCGTCGTGGGCGAGCAGACGGGCGCGGTGATATCGGACCTGGTGGCCGGGCTGGACTGGGTGCGAGGTCAAGCCGCTCCCCTGGACATCTCCATCGTCAACGTCAGCCTCGGTACCTTCAGCGTCTACTCGGGCACGTGTGACATCGAGGAGCCAGCGCTGGCCGATGCGGTCGGCCAGTTGACGAGTAGCGGGGTGGCCGTGTTCGCGTCTAGCGGCAACGAAGGCGCGAACTCAGGTCTCACGGCGCCGGCTTGCAACACGGGTGTCATCGCTGTGGGAGCCACGTATGACGCGAACCTGGGCCGCGAGCCGGACAGCGGCACCTATCGGACGTTATTCGGCGGCGATTGGCCGGCCTGCGCGGACCTGGTTACGAACCTCCAGACCATCGCCTGTTTCTCCAACAGCAGCCCACGGGTGGACATCGTCGCGCCGGGCGCGCGCATCACGGCGGCGGCGCTGGGTGGAGGCAGCGCGACCTATAGCGGGACATCGGCCGCCGCGCCGACGGCCGCTGGCGTCGCCGCCCTCATGAAACAGGCGAATCCCAGCCTCACGCCGCCCCAGATTGCCGCGCTCATGAAGACCACGGGCGTCCCCCTGACCGACGCTAAGAATGGGCGAACCTTCCCGCGCCTCCACGCCTTAAGCGCCGTGCAGGCCGCCTTGAACATGCAGCCAGTCAGCGGCCGCGTTCTGCTCCAGGGGCGGTCGAGCACGGCCGGCATCCCACTGCGGTTCGGCTTCTTCGACACCCTCACCCAGACTGACGGCTCGTTTAGCCTCCTCGCGCCGCCGGGAACTTACACGGCCAGCGCCGGCTATCCCGGCTACCTCGCCAGCCGGCGTCAGGTGACGGTCACGGCGGAGGGGGCAGCGGTGCCGACAGTGCGGCTGCTTGGTGGCGATGCGGACCGCTCAGGGAAAGTGGACATCTTTGACCTCGTGCTCATCGCGGGCCACTACGATGAGGACGTGCCGCCGGGCGACGCACGCGCCGACATCAATGCCGACGGTCACATCGGCATCTTCGACCTGACCATCGTCGGGGTCAACTACAGCCTGGAGCAATATCAACCCTGGACCGTGCCAGCCCTATCCAAGCGGGCTGCGGTTGCGTGCAGTTCCGGCAGCCCGTCCTCAGCCTGTCCCAGTCTCAGCATTGACGCGCCCCTCCAGGTGGCTGCTGGCGAGGAGTTTACCGTCAGTGTCCGAGTCCAGGCCGCGATGGATGTGGGCGGTGTAGACACGGTTCTGGGCTATGACCCGGCCGCCCTCACACCCAGCGGTTCGCCCCAGGTGGGCGGCTGGTTCGCCCCCGGCCAGGTCTTCGTCGCCCGCGCTTCGTCTAGCGCCGCGCGAGTGCGCTTCGCCGCGACACGACTCGGCCTTGCGATCCCCGCGCCGAGCGATGGCGTCGTCTTTACGACCCGCTTCCGCGCCCTGCGCGACACGGCCCCAGTATTCCACCTACTACGTACCGACCTGGCGCGAGTTGACTGACACCTGCTAAGACCTGACAGGTTCCAAACCGGTCAGGTCTTCCTCCTCATAACAATCGTCCCTCTTTCCTGTTCTATGTGTTAGCAGGCCGCCATGACGGTCTGCATCACATAGTATCATAAGAAGGAGCGAGCCGTGTCCCCCTCGCGCGCCATGATCGTCCCCCTTGTCTTTGTGCTCTGTCTCCTGGCGTTTGGGCTTGGCCCCGTCTCGGCGGCCGAGCCAGGCCAGACCTTTACCGTCAATAGCGCCAGTGATGTTGAGGACGAGGCAGGCTGCACGCCGAGCCACTGTACCCTGCGCGAAGCCATCCTGGCCGCCAACAGCGCCGGCGGGACGGATACCATTGCCTTCGCCATCCTCAGTCAGGGTACGCCGGTGATCCAGGTTGGGCAGACGGGCCTGGGGCCGTTGCCCACCATTGCCGACCCCGTCGTGATTGACGCCACGACCCAGTCCGGAGGGCGTATCGAACTGAATGGCGCGGCGGCCGGCACGGACGCCAACGGCCTGGTCATCGAGGCCGGCGCGTCGCGGCTGGTGGGTCTGGTCATCAATCGCTTCGACGGCTACGGCGTCGTCCTGGACACCTTGGGTGGCAATATCGTGGAGGGCACTATCATCGGCGCTGACGTCGCCGGGACGGCTGACCTGGGCAATCGGCGCGGCGGCGTCTTGATCCGTAACTCCCCCTCGAACCGCATCGGCGGCACGACGGCCGCCGCGCGCAACCTGATCGCCGGCAACGGCAACCCTGGCGACAACGCGGCGGGGGTAGAGATTGTCGATCGGCTGGCGACAGGCAACCAGATTCAGGGCAACTATATCGGCGTCACCTTCAACGGTCTGAACCGGCTGGGGAACCAGGGCGACGGCGTGCGTATTTCAACTTCGAATAATACGGTGGGCGGCACAGCGGCGGGGGCAGGCAATGTCATCGCGGCCAACGATGGGCACGGTATCCACTTTGTCTCGCTGGACGCGACGCAGAACCATGTCGAGGGCAACCTGATTGGGACGAATGCCAACGGCACAGCCGCGCTGGGCAACGGTCAGACGGGTATCTACAACGAGGGCGGGCGGATTAACACCATTGGGGGGACGGCGAGTGGGGCGCGGAACGTGATCGCGGGTAATGGCAGTCATGGCCTCTTCATCGTGGGCAGCCAGGTCACGGTGCAGGGGAACCTGATCGGAACCAACGCGGCGGGCGATACGGCCTTGCCTAATTCGGGGCAGGGCATGCAGTTGACGGACGCGGTCAACGTGACGATTGGGGGCACGACAGTCGGGGCCAGGAATGTGGTAGCCGGCAATACCCAGGATGGTATTGCGCTGACGCGAGGATCGGGGACGGTGATTCAGGGCAACTGGATTGGCCGTAGCCTGACGGGGGGGAGCCTGGGCAACGGCGGGGCCGGCATCAGCTTGTTCCAGTCGTCCACCAGCCAGATTGGCGGCACGGCGGCGGGCGCGGGTAATATCATTGTCAACAACGCCCAGGAAGGGGTGGTTCTGCGTAGCTCTGGTACAGCTAACTCCATCCGTCGTAATTCAATTAACACCAACGGGGGCCTCGGTATTGATCTGGGTGGCGACGGCGTGACGCCCAATGACCCTCTAGACGCCGACGTAGGCATCAATGCTCTGCAGAATTTTCCATTCCTAACGGGCGCGCGGGCGGCGGGCGGGGGGACAACTTTCGAGGGGGTCCTCAACAGTCGCCCCAACGTCAACCTGACCATCGAATTCTTTGTCGGCCCCACTTGCGATCCCTCGACCTTTGGAGAAGGGGATACCTACGTCGGTTCGACGACCGTGCTCACGAACGGCAGTGGCGCGGGGCCTTTCAATACGACGCTGCCCGTCGTGTTGCCGGATGGCTTGGCGGTGACGGCCACCGCCACGGATAGCCTCGGCAATACCTCGGAGTTCAGCCGCTGTATCGCCATGGGCCAGTCGTTTACGTTGACCTCGGTGACGGGGCGGGTAGACATGCAGGCGCGGGCGGACGACTCGCTGGCGCGGGTGGAGGCGGCGGGCCAGTTTGTCTACACCCAGGCCGACGGTTCCTTCAGTATGAGCCTGCCTCAGGGAACGTACCTGATCCGCGCCAGCCATCCGGGCTATCTCAGCGCCGAGCGGCAGGTCACGGTAGGGGAGGCGCCCCTGCCGCTGCCGACGGTCTTTCTGCTGGGTGGGGACGCCGACAACAACGGCACGATTGGCCTGCTCGACCTGCTCCTGCTGGGACGTGATTACGGGCTGGAGGTACCGCCGGGCGATGTCCGTGGGGACATCAACGGCAACGGCCTGGTGGACCTGCCCGACCTGTTGATGATGGGCGCCAACTACGGCCTCTCCGCGCCGCAGCCCTGGCCCGGCGGTTGAGGAGCCGGGGTTGGTTGACGTGTATGCCGTTTGTGCATACAATCTGTCTGCGCGAGGTGTGATGGAATGACTGGTGGGCGATACAGTGAGGGGTGACTATGAATGAAGTAGTCGAGAACATGCTAGATGAGCATGAGTTCGCTGAGGTTAACCAGGAGGAGGCGGAAGGTACTGGCTCAAACAAGACCCGCATCACTATTCGTCTAGATACTGATATTCTAGCCTGGTTTAAACAGGTGGCTAATCAGCAAGGACGAATGAGCTATCAAAGGTTGATCAACGAGACGTTACGCATGCATGTTCAGCAACAGGGGTCGTGGCAGGAAGCGCTACGCGCTTTGATACGTGAGGAATTGGCACAGTCTCGCCCTACAGAGGCACAGCCGGCTGATCTCGCTCTACTCGAAGCGCGGCAGCCCAGACCATATGCCCTGGCTCGTGGTGAGTTTGAGGTTCCTTCCGATTTTGATGATCCGTTGCCCGAAGACATCCTCAGGGAGTTCGAAGGGTTATGAGACTCCTGCTGGACACACACATCTTCCTCTGGTACATCACAGGTGATGTGGCCCTGCCTCAAAAAGCGGTGGATGCTATCCAGGACCCGACGAATGAGGTTTTCCTGAGTGCCGTGTCACTGTGGGAGGTCATCGTCAAATACCAAACAGGGAAGTTGCCATTACCCGCGCCACCTGAGATTTTTGTGCCCACTCAGCGCCAGCGCCATCAGATTGGTACATTGCCGCTAGATGAACAAAGTGTGATGCAGCTCAGCCGTTTGCCCCTTCATCATCGTGATCCCTTCGACCGTATGTTGATTTGCCAGGCATTAGCGTCGAACCTGACCCTTCTTACCGTGGACGCCGCGATCAAGGCTTACCCTGTCCCCATCTTGGCCTTGTAACCCTTAACCATTGACTGGGCTACAAGAAGGCCCACCCAACGGTGATTATCCGTTGGGTGGGCCTTTGACTGGTCAAGCAGCGTCTAGCGGCGGTTGCGCAGGAAGGTCGGCACGTCCAGGTCGTCGTCCTGGGCGCGGGCGTTGAAGC
>JAHCIP010000370.1 GCA_026129165.1 Anaerolineae bacterium | reverse complement strand
AACGCGGGTGCATCTTTTGTCTACCGCGATGACAGTCGGCGCGCTGCTCTACACCGTGCTGGCCTGGAAGAACCGCTCCTGGGGGATCGCCGCCCGCGCCTACTACACTCTGGTAACGGTCGCGGCGGTCGCGTTTGTCTGGTTCCTGAACCAGTGGAACATGCTGGGCTGGCGGTTCTAGTTGACAAACGTTAGAGGTTCACATGCCCAACTCGAAACAAATCGCCGGACTTCTTGGCCCCACGCTCGTGGCGATGATCGCGTCTGAATTTCCACTGGTCCAACCGCATCTCTACGACGCCCAGATTCCACCCGTCGTCTACCTATCGGGCGTCTTGATGTTCGTGGGCGGCCTGGCGGTGGTACGGGCGCACAATCACTGGGCGCGTGACTGGACCGCACTCGTCACGCTGTCGGGTTGGACGTTCCTGTTGCTGGGTTTGGTCCGCATGTTTGCCGCCGAGCAGTATCGAAGCGGGTCCGCCAGTACCAGCCCAACGACCTGGATGCTCTTAGAGGGCATCCTGCTCGTCATCGGGTTGATTTTGACCTTCAAGGCCTACCGCGGCGACACGACCTAGCCAGATGGTTACTCTGAGACGTGGCTTGGCAGCGGCTCCAGCGCGTAGGCCACCGCCTGCTCTAGCGTCATGCTCCGCCCCTCGGCCCATGCGGCTTCAAAGGCGGTGGGGTCGAGCAGCGCGCGAGCCGCTGACACGTCACTTGCCCACTGGAGGCGGTCGGCCACCGCCAACTGACCCCATTCGCTTCGAGGGTCGCCCGCGCCGCGCCCAGTAGCCGCACCGCCCGCAGCGCGGCCTGCTCCCGCCCCTCACCCGCGCCGGTCATACCGACTGGGTCCGCCAGACCCGCCACCAGCAGGGCGGTCTCCACCGACGGCGCCCGCTCTAAGAAGGCTGGCGCCGCCTCACAGAAGAGCGCGAGGGCGCGCGTCCCATCGCCGCTCCGCCGCGCGCTATGCGCCAGGCCCAGCAGGATCACAGCCGCCTCGTAATCGTTCCCCATGGCGCGATAATACATCGCCAGGCACTCCTCGTAGCAGCGGGTCGCCTCCGTCAGGTCCCCTGCCTGCTCGCTGATGTGGGCCAGGGTACGCAGCGCCCAGCCCACCAGCCGCTGCTCCCCCACCGCCCGCGCCACATCAAGCGCCTCTTCCGCGGCATGGCGGGCGCCCGTGTAGTCGCCGCGCAGAAGCCTCCCCAGCGTCAGCCGGTAGAGCGTGCTGGCGAGAACTTATGTACAGAATAATTACTCACAATTAGCTGGATTGTCATAGTATCCCGCTTAATCCGTCAGACTCTGTGCCAGCGAATTCCGCTTCGATGAGGCGCAGTTCAAGCTGAAGCTCGGGATCAGCCGCCATGGGAGCCAGTTGACTTTCAACTGAAGGTTCTTGGCGCTGGGTCTGCTCTCGAATAGATTTCGCCAGCTGTTCCATCAGCCAGGCTTGCTCGGCAAGTGTTAACTGGCGAATGTCGGCCTCGATAAGGGCCAAGTTCGACATCTTCATACCATAATCTCTTGGGGGATGCGGCGATATTTTTTCGATAGAGATATGTCAGTATATCTATAGATGTCTATCAAGAAGCAGTCAGTCTATGACTCGTAATCTTAATGTACTATGTAATTGTGTAGCGCCTCATCAAACGGAACCTCGAAAGCCGTCAGAAAGGAGACAGCTATGTTCCGCAAGAGTGCAATGTTGATAGTGTTAATGGTGGTTTTGTTAATCACTTTGGTCGCCTCGAACCCATCTAGGGCGGAAGCTGGTACCAACGGCCAGCAAATCAATGTGTTCGTTTCCTGTCCTTACGCGCCCGTTCTCGCCGAGGTACGAGTAAGGGGATACAACCAGAGAGGCCAGTATGTGACCTGGAGCTCCCGCCCCAACAGCAAGTCAGTTGTCACATATGGTTGGTGGTGGGTGGGCAAAGTGGACATTGACTACAGGTACGCAGGAACTAATCCATACACGGGCTACCCATTTCCGTGGTATGGAACTTCAGCCAATATCCCAAAGACTTTCAGCCGAGACATCTATGCGGTAGTCGTGGACTCAGGTCAGGATTGTCGACGCTACTAGAGATGACGAGATAACCTATCAGGATTTAGCTATCGGGCAGAGAGGCTGGCTCTCTGCCCTCGTTTTATCCCTCACAACATTATCAGCCCGGCTCGACGGCGGCCCGCACAAGTAGGAGCGGGCGGTTGGCGCGGGAGGTGATGCGCGGGGCGACGCTGCCGGCGAACAGGGCGTCCAGCCCGGCCCGGCCGTGGCTCGCCATCACAATCAGGTCGGCGTTCAGCCGCTCGGCCTGCTCCAGGACGACGGGGACCGGGTCACCGCGCAGCACCTGGGCCGTCACGTCGGCCCCGGCCTGCCGGCAGCGGGCGACGACCTGGTTCAGGTAGTCAATCCCTCCCTGCTCGGCCAGGTCGAGGACCGCGCGCATCGTGCCGGGTAGAAGCATGGCCGTCGCCGCCGAGGGCCCTGACAGGGCCGCGACCGTCGGGATGACCAGCGCCAGGTGCAGCCGCGCGCCGAAGGCGGTGGCAAGCGCAGTCGCGATAGGTAGGGCCGGCTCGTGTTTGGGCGTGCCGTCCAGCGGGGCCAGGACATTGTGGAGGTCCAGGCCGCAGACATTGTGCTGGCCCGGCGGGAGCAGCAGGACAGGGCGCCGGCCGTGCTGAAGAACCTGCTGGGCGATGCGCCCGAATAGCAGCCCCCGCATCCCTCCGCTGCCATGGGTACACAGCACCACTAGGTCGGCCTGAAGTTCGTCGGCGTGGGCGGCGATGCTGCGCGCCACGTCCCCCTCGCGGCTGGCGTGGGTGTGGAGTGTCACCGGTACACCGGCCTCTTGCAACCGTCCGGCCAGGCCGGCCAGGTACGTCTCAGCCTCGGCCACGTGGGCCAGGTGTCGCTCACCATGGATAGTTGGGGGCGGGTTCTGCTCCAGGATATGCAGCAGCGTGACGTGGGATCCGAAGTGGCGGGCCAGGCACTCGACCGTAGGCAGCACACTTTCGGCCATGCGCGAGCCGTCCAGTGGGACAAGGAGGGTCTGAAATTGGGGCATCGGGAGCATGGTTACGCTCCAAAGAGGCTGGAGTAGATCAGGAACAGGTTCAGGCCGATAATGAGCGCCGCGATGACCGAGGTCACGGCGGTGGTCAGGCGATGGTTGACCAGCACGCCCATGATGTCACGCCGCCGGGTGAACAGGATCAGCGGGACGAGGGCGAAGGGAATCCCGAAGCTTAGTGTGACCTGGCTCAGGACCAGGGTGCGTGTCGGGTCCAGACCGATGGCGATGACAATCAGCGACGGCAGCATGGTTACGCCACGGCGCAGCCAGTTGGGGATGTGGCGGTGGAGGAAGCCCTGCATGACCACCTGGCCGGCCATCGTCCCGACCGTCGAGGACGACAGGCCAGAGGCGAGCAGCGAGATAGCGAAGACCCAACTGGACGCCTCGCCCAGCAGGGGGGTCAGGGTGCGGTGGGCTTCCTCGATGCTACCGACCTCGTGGAGGCCGGCGCGGAAGAAGGTCGCGGCGGCCATGATGAGCATGGCGGCGTTGATGAAGCCCGCCAGCCCCATGGCGATGAGCACGTCTACCACCTCGAAGCGAAACAGCCGCTTGAGTTGGCTGGCGTCGCGGGTGACGATACGGCCCTGGGTGAGCGCCGAGTGGAGAAAGATGACGTGGGGCATGACCGTCGCGCCGAGGATACCCGTGGCGAGGAGAACACTCTCCGTGCCGCTGAACTGCGGGACTGCCGTATGGTAGGCAATCAGCCCCCAGTCCGGCCGGTCGAGAAACGTCTCGATGATGTAGCACACGGCAATCACGCCGACCAGCGCGGTGATGACCGCCTCCAGCGGGCGGAAGCCGTAGCGCTCCAGGCCGAGGATGATGAAGGTGACGATGGCGGTGAGGATGCCCCCCCAGAGCAGCGGGATGTGGAACAGGAGTTGGAACCCGACGGCCGCGCCCAGGAACTCGGCTAGGTCCGTCGCCATAGCGACAATCTCGGTGATGAGCCACATCCCCCAGACGACGGGCGTGGAGAACTGCTCGCGGCACATCTCGGCCAGGTTGAGGCCCGTGGCGATACCCAGCTTGGCTGAGAGCGCCTGGATGAGCATCGCCATCAGGTTGCTGGCGACGACGACCCAGATGAGCAGGTAGCCGTACTGGGCCCCGGCCTGGATATTGGTGGCGAAGTTGCCAGGGTCCACGTAAGCGACGCTGGCGACGAAGGCGGGGCCGAGGAAGGGCAGCAGGCGCTGGATGAAGCCCTTATTGTGTCCTTGCAGGACCTCATGAGCGGCGGTCACGGTTCGGCTATCGCTGGCGCTAACATCAGGGGCAGACATGGGCAGTTCCGGTGGCATAGGCACTCGACCGATTTAGGATTTCCTAAATTATACGCCGATTTTTGCGCCATGTCAAGAGCTTTTTTAGGTCATCCTAAAGAGTGGTTATTCCAGGGCCACCCAGCGACCCTGGCGCGACGCCTCAATCGCCCCCTCAATGACCTGCTGGACGTAGACCGCCGTGTGGGCCATCACCCTGGCGATATCGCCCACAAACCAGCGGGCGAGGTCAATCATGTGGGCACCGAGGTCGGCCAGCGCCCCGTTGGACCGCTGACCGTCAAAGCGCCAGGAATACCGCGGAGTACGGCCGAAGCCCACCGTAAAGCGCATGAGGCATTGGAACTCTCGACCAACATAGCCCTCATCCAGGAACCGCCGCATGTACTGGTAGTGCGGCATCCAGCGCCAACTGAAGTAGGTCATATGCTTGACTCCGACCGCCTCGGCTCGCGTATACATCGCATGGGCATGCTGAGCGGTGAGAGCCAATCGTAACCTCGTAAGCGAGGTTATCAGAATGGGTAGGGGCTGACCTTTGTGTCAGCCCAGGGCGAACACGTAGGTTCGCCCCTGCTCTTGTCTAGGGAACGCGGGCGACCCCGCGCGGCATAGGAACCGCTGGGGCGCTGACGTGCAGGACCAACAGGCGCTGCATGGCCCCGCTCTCGGCCACGACCAGGACCGCCGTGCGTTCGCCCTGCGGGGACCCTAGCGTCCAGGCGCTCGTCGCCGTTCCCGTGCCCACCTCGCGGCCCTGGCGCTTCCAGCCAGCCTCTGCCAACTGGTTCCCGAAATGCTCTTCGAGGGAACGCGGTGACTGGCCCGTTTCCACCAACGCCTGGGAGTACACGCCATCGGCGTTGGCGTCCATGGAGAGGCTGGTCATGCGCACGCCCTGGGGTGCGACAAGGGGGGGAACGAGGTCACGCGCCAGCGGCTGAACCGGGCGGGGCATCTGCCCGCACATCACGCCGCCCTTCTCGGGCGCGTTGAGCGTACGAATGTGAACATCGGTCGGACCGCTGGCCTGG
>JAHCIP010000037.1 GCA_026129165.1 Anaerolineae bacterium | reverse complement strand
TCTGTTTTTCCATCATTGATTGGGAATTTCGCTGGCAGCGGCCCCAGCAAATCATGGCCGAGTTCGCGGCTCAGGGCCACCGCGTATTCTACCTACGCACGACCGATTTCCTCCCGCCGGGGGACAAAGCCGTCGAGACGCGCCAGCTGCGACCCAACGTTTGGGAGGTGCGGCTGGCCCCGACAGGCAAACTGGATGTCTACTCGGGTGAACTGTCCGCCCCCACCGTTGATGCCGTACTGGCGGGTCTCCATGCCCTGCGTAAGCAGTTCAACATTACCTGCGCCGTCTCAGTCGTGCAGACCGCGACGTGGGCAGAAGCCGCCCTCGCTGCGAGGGATCGCTTTGGCTGGCGCGTCGTCTACGATTGTATGGACGAGTGGACCACTTTTCCCGGTATCAACCCGGCGCTGCTGGCCCAGGAGGAGCGCCTCGTCGCCGCCGCCGACCTGGTGGTGGTGACGGGCCAGCGGCTGCTGGACAAGTGGGCGACGGTCAACCCGCGCATCGTCCTGGCCCGCAACGCCGCCGATTTCGCCCACTTCCATCAGCCGCCCCCCAATGACCTGCTGGCCGACGCGCCGCGTCCCATCGTCGGCTACTTCGGCGCGATTGCCGAGTGGTTCGACCTGGCTCTCGTGCTGCGGCTGGCGCGGGCGCGGCCGCAGTACACCTTCGTTCTTCTGGGCGGCGTGTTCAACGTGCCGACGGGCGAGTTGCGCGCCCTGCCCAATGTGTATGTCCTGGGTCAGAAGCCTTATGCGCTCATGCCGGCTTACTTGCAGCACTTCGATGCCTGCCTGATTCCCTTTAAAGTCAACCCAATCACCGAGGCCACCGACCCGGTCAAGTTCTACGAGTACATCAGCCAGGGTAAGCCCGTCGTCGCCACACACATGCCCGAACTCTACCCCTATCGGGATCTCCTCTACATCGCTGACGACTACGACGACTTCATTCGCCAGGTGGACCTGGCGGTGCGTGAGAATGACCCTGCCCTCCGCGAGCGTCGCGTCGCTCTGGCGCATCAGAATACCTGGAAGGAGCGGGTCACAGTCATCAAGGATGGCATTGGCCGCGCCCACCCCAGGGTCAGCCTCCTGGTTGTCTCGTACAACGGGCTGGACCACACCCGCCTGTGCCTGGAGAGCGTGAGGCGCAACACGCTCTACCCGAACTACGAGATGATCGTGGTAGACAACGGCTCGTCGGATGGCTCGGCCGAGTTCTTGACGGCCTGGGCGGCGGAACAGCCGAATGCCCGCGTCATTCTCAACCCGCACAACGCGGGCTTTGCGGTGGCGAACAACCAGGCCCTAGCCGCCGCGACGGGCGACATTCTGGTGCTGCTCAACAACGACACCATCACGCCCAATGGCTGGCTGCCCCGGCTGGTGCGCCATCTGACCGACCCGGCCATCGGTCTTGTCGTCAGCGCGACCAACTTTTCGGGCAACGAGTCGCGCGTGGAGGTGGACTACACCGATCTGGAAGGCATGGAAGCCTTCGCGGCGGCGTACACGCAGGCGCACGAGGGGCAAGTGTTTGACATTCGCGTCGCGGCGATGTACTGTGTCGCTCTGCGCCGTGAGGTGTATGAGACGGTCGGGCCGCTGGACGAGCGTTTCTCTGTCGGCCTGTTTGAAGACGACGACTATTCCCACCGCGTGCGTCTGGCCGGCTGGCGCGTCGTGTGCGCCGAGGATGCCTTTGTCCACCACTTCGGACAGGCCTCGTTCAAGAAGCTCAGCCCCGCCGAGTTGCGGGCCATCTGGGACCGCAACCAGCGGCGCTACGAAGACAAGTGGAGCATGGATTGGCAGCCTCACCAGGGGCGGCGGTGAGGGGGGAGCATGCGCTCGTCTAGCGCGTCGCGCTATCAGGCAGACCTGGCGGCGGAAGGCCGCGCCTGGGGGGCGCATCTCGCCGTCGAGGCGTCGGGCGAGTGGTATGGCTGGCTGGATCACCCGCTGGTTCGCCAGCACTACCAGGATGTGAGGCGGCTGGACGGCCTGCATTGGGAGACGTGGGCGCGGGCCAGGTTGGGTCGGCCGGCCGAGCGCAGCCTGGAGCTAGGCTGTGGCACGGGTACCCTGTCGCTGGCTGTCTACCACGCCGGCGCGTCCAGCTATGTGGAAGGGTTTGACATTAGCGCCGCGCGGGTGGCCGAGGCGGAGCAGGCGCGCGCCGTGATAGGAGCGCCAGGGCGCTTCTGGACCGCCGACGCCAATACAGCGACGCTGGAACCTGGCCGCTACGACCTGATCTTCTCAGCGCATAGTTTCCACCACTTCCTGGCGCTGGAGCAGATTATGGCGCAGGTTCACCAGGCGCTCACGCCACACGGCCTGTTTATCCTGGAGGAGTATGTCGGCCCGACCCAGTTCCAGTGGACGTCCGAGCAATTGGCGCTGGTCGAGGCGCTGCTGGCCTCCATCCCGACGCAGTATCGCCGCTGGCGGTCCAGCCCAACACCGACTGATACCGCTCAGCGGGGGCTAAGGCGGTATCTCCGCCGGGTGTACCAGACGCTACGCGGACGGGTTCAGCCCCATAAGACAGCCGAGCCGCGCCCCCGCCCTGCCCAGGTCGCCGCGGTATCGCCGTTTGAATCGATTCGCTCGGCCGAGATTGTGGCGCTGTTCGAGCAGCAGTTCGAGGTCGTCGCCCGCCGTCCGCTGGGTGGCACGCTGCAGCACCTGCTCTACAACGGCATCATCCACAACTTCGACCCGCAGGACCCCCAGGCGCGCCGCATTATCGAGGGCATCTACCGTGTCGAAGATAGTCTGATACAGGCCGGCCTGCTGCCCAGCGACTTTATGCTCCTCGTGGGCCAGCAACGTTCCGCGTGAGGCTTATGCGTCCCTCTTTTCGTCACCGGCTCCTGGCCCGGCTGGACCAGTCGCACCTACTGGATCGGCTTATCCCGCTGCTCATCCCGCTGCTCATCCCGCTGCTGCGCCTCACTCTGCGCGGGCCGCGCCGCGCCGAGTACTTTCGCCGTTGGGAGCAAGCTGGCCTCCATCTCACACCCGTCCACTTCTACCAGCCCATTCCCGACACCCGCGCCTTGCCGGATAGCCTGTGGGCTAATCCATCGGCGATGGTGGGCGTGGACATGCGCGAGGCGGCGCAACTCGAGTGGCTGGAGCGCGTCTTCCCCCAGTACCGGCCCGAATACAGCCAACTGCCCCACGGGCCAACCGGCCGCCCCGACGAGTTTTACCTGTACAATGAGATGTTTGGCTGGGCCGACGCGCTGGTCTTCTACTGCCTGGTACGCCACTTACAGCCGCGTACCATTTTAGAAGTCGGTGGTGGCATGTCCACCCGCCTGGCGCTCCAGGCCCTCCGCCGCAACGGCCAGGGGGAGATGGTCTGCATTGAACCGTATCCCGATGCCACCCTGGCCGGGGGTCTGCCGGGCCTGACGCGGCTCATTCAGCAGCCCGTCCAGGCCGTTGACCTGGGCCTATTCGAGGCTCTCCAGGCCAACGACATGTTGTTTATCGACTCGTCGCACGTGGTCAAGTGCGGCAGCGACGTGAACTATCTCGTCCTTGAAGTCCTGCCGCGCCTCCAGCCGGGCGTCCTGGTCCACCTCCACGACATCTTCTTGCCCGCCGAGTTTCCCCAGGACTGGGTGAAGAACAAGCTCCTGTTCTGGAACGAGCAGTACCTGGTGCATGCGTTTCTGCTGTTCAACCCCGAATTTGAGATTGTCTTCGCCAACGCCTTTATGACCCAGCGCCATCCGGCGGCGATGCAGGCCGCGTTTGGCCCGTACTGGCCCGGCGGGGGCAGTCTGTGGCTCCGCCGTCGTCTACCCGAACCGACTTCCCTTAACCGTACCTTTTGACAGCCCGCGCCGTTGTTTCAGGTGACCACCTCTCTTCCTCTGCCTGACCACGGAGGCTGTATGACATGGCGCCCCCTACCCCTCGTCCTCCTTGCTGTCGTCGTCTCCCTCAGCCTCGTGTCCATACCCCAGACGACCGGCCTGGCTTCGGCGTCGGTCGAGTGGTCTGACGGCTCAACGCTACCAATAAGCCGATCTGGGTCTGCACCGCGTGCCGCCGCCAAGGTGGATACCATCGGTGTCTTTCGTCCCAGCAACGCGGGCGTCTATCTGCGCAACGACAATTCGACGGGTATCGCCGACGTGGTCTTCCTCTACGGCGCGACCGGGGACCAGCCGCTGGCTGGCGATTGGGACAATACGGGCGATGACACCATTGGCGTCTTTCGCCAGGGCTTCTTCTTGTTACGGTATCACAACACCGAGGGCACTTATAACGTCGCCGCCCAGTTCGGCCAGTCGGGCGACGTGGCCGTGACGGGCGACTGGAATGGCGACGGGGTGGACACGCCGGGCGTGTTCCGCAACGGAGTGTTTTACCTGCGCAACGATTTTGCCGGTGGTCCGGCCCAGGTCAGTGTCGCCTTCGGGCTGGCCGGTGACATACCGCTGGCCGGGGACTGGGATGGTGACGGCGTGGATACGGTGGGCGTCTATCGTCCCTCCACGTCCCAGATCTTCCTGCGCAACAGCCTGACGTCGGGCATCGCCGATATTAGTCTGGTGTATGGCGCGGCGGGCGACCGACCGGTGGTGGGCGACTGGAATGGCGATGGCGTAGACACGCCTGGCGTCTTGCGCGGCGGCGTCTTCTTCCTGCGCAACTCCAACACTAGCGGCCCGGCCAATGTCTACTTCCTGTATGGGCTGTCCGGCGACGCGCCGATTGTAGGCGATTGGAACTATCTGCCGTAGGCTCGTGGCTCCGCCCTCCGTTCCCACGGAACCGGGGCAGTCTCAAAGTCTGAGGTATAGGTGCGGGCAACCCGCTGTCAACGGATTGGGAGAGCGGATTGAACAGATTATCTTGGTGCAAGCAGAGACAATCCGTTCAATCCGTGCCTTAAATCCGTTGACAGCGGGTTTTAGGCTTCGATACGAAGACTTCGTAACAGCCCTTCCACTGAATAGGAACATTCGCTCATAGGAGAGCGACGAGTCTATAATTTGTTGTCGAGTTCAGGACAAAGGTAGGACAAGAGGTACGGCGTGCTGCATTTTTTAACTACCCTGGCCCCCGCTGAGACCCCCCTGGGCAGCATGGTGGTGGAGGTGGGCGAGATCACCCGCTACCGGAGCCTGATGGTGAACCTGGTGTCGCGCGACCTGAAGGTGCGCTACAAGCGGTCGGCACTGGGCTTTCTGTGGACCATGCTCAGCCCGCTGCTCATGATGGTCGTGACAACGGTGGTGTTCGCCAACCTGTTTCGGGGCGCTATTCAGAACTTCGCGGTCTATTTCCTCTCGGCCTTCCTGTTGTGGACCTTCTTTTCGCAGAGCAGCCTGGCCGGCATGAACGTCATGCTCGGCTACGCCGGCATCATGCGCCGCGTCTACGTGCCCAAGTCCATCTTCGTGCTGTCGGCGGTCCTGTCCGGGTTGATCAACCTGGGCCTAGGGCTGCTGGTCCTCCTGCCCATCATGCTCGTGCTACGGCAGCCCCTGACCCTCAATCTGCTCTGGCTTCCCGTGCCCGTCCTGGCGGCGGCCCTGTTTACCCTCGGCCTATCTCTGCTCATCGCCGCCCTGGGCATCTTCTTTGCCGATGTCGGGCCGATGTACCAGATTGTGCTGACGGCCTGGATGTACCTCACGCCCATCATGTACCCGTTGGAGATTGTGCCGCCGCGCTATCTACCCCTGGTCTACGCCAACCCGATGTACTACATCACCGAGACCTTCCGCGCGCCGCTATACTATGGGACCGCCCCTGATCCCCTGTACGTCCTCTACAGCTACCTGAGCGCGGCGCTTGCCCTCGCGGTGGGGTGGTGGGTCTTCTCGCGCGGCATTGACCGCTTCGTGTACTATCTTTAGGAACTGAAGGCTTGCGAGTTGGCGCCGACGGTTCGGCGGACGGAGATCTTCCATTCCCATGAAACTGGCAAGGCGAGGAAGCATGAAATTTCTACTCACGTCCGCGGGCGTCAAAAACACGAGCATTCACAACGCGCTGCTCGACCTGCTGGGCAAACCGATTGCCGAGTCCAGCGCCCTGTGTATCCCGACCGCCATCTACGCCCTCCCCAACGGACCTGTCCTGGCATCGCGGTTCATCAGCGGGCGAGAACCCAACTGCCCCATGTGCGAGTTGGGTTGGAAGTCCCTGGGCGTGCTGGAGCTGACCGCGCTCCCCAGCCTCAACCCAGAGCTTTGGGTCCCCATGGTCCGGCAGACTGACATTCTGCTGGTGAATGGCGGCGACCCCTTGTATCTGTGCTACTGGATGCGGCAGTCCGGACTGGCCGACCTCCTGCCGTCGCTGGGCGCGGTCTACGTGGGACTGAGCGCGGGGAGCATGGTGATGGCCCCCCACATCGGGCAGGACTTTGTCCGCTGGACTCCGCCCACCGGTGGCGATGAAACGCTGGGCCTGGTCCCTTTTTCGATCTTTCCGCACCTGGATCACAAGGACTTGCCGGACAATTCCATGGCCGACGCCGAAAGATGGGCCGCTGGACTCTCGGGGCCGGGGTACGCGATTGACGATCAGACCGCCATCAAAGTGAGCGACGGAGCAGTCGAAGTTGTTTCCGAAGGCCATTGGAAACTGTTTACACCCTAATGGGGGTTGGGGAGGTGTAAGCCGGTGGCTGGTGGTTCTCGGCTTGCCGTTGAGCGGGCTGCTGCTGGCGGACTCGGCCTTCCGCGCCCTCTACCTCCTGCTGCGCCTGCTGGACCGCCGCCCCTCCCCCAATTATCCCCCGCCCGCCGCCTCGGATGCGCCATGCCTCGCCGTCGTCATCGCCGCCCACGACGAGGCCGCCGTCATTGGCGCGACGGTGCGCCAGGTCCGCCAGAGCGACTATCCCCCTGACAGCTTGAGCGTCTTTGTCATCGCCGATCGCTGTGCCGACGCTACGGCCCAGGTCGCGCGGGCGGCGGGCGCTCGCGTCTGGCAGCGTGAGGCGGGCGAGGCGCGGGGCAAAGGGGCGGCCCTGGACTGGTTCCTACGCGCGGCGGGCCGCGAGCTAGACCAGTTCGCCGCGCTGGTCATCCTGGACGCCGACACCCAGGTCGAGCCGACGGCGCTCGCTCATCTGTCGGCCGCCCTGACGCTCGCGCCGGTGGTCCAGGGCTTTGTCAAGCCGATGCACGCCGACGGCGTGACCGTCGCCAGCCTGGCCGCTCTGTCCGAAATCCTGTCTCAGGCCGTGGACGACACCGCGCGCGTCCGCCTCGGTTGGCCCGTCCCCTTGCGGGGGACCGGCATGGCTCTTCCGCCGCGCCTGCTGGCCGAATTAGCCCCCCGGCTCCGCACGCGCATCGAAGATACTGAGCTATCCTTGCTGCTGGCCGAGCGGGGCGTTCGGGTGGCCTTCGCGCCCGACGCGGTCATCGGGGATCCCAAACCCGCCGATGGCGAGGGGGCGGCGCGGCAGCGCGGCCGGTGGCTCCAGGGCCGCGTTGAACTGCTCCACCGCGACTGGCCCCGGCTGCTCCGCTTGCTGCTGAACGGTCGGCCGGGGGATGCCGCGCTGGTCTTGACCCTGGTGTTACGCCCTAAGATGCTGGTCGTCGCGCTCAAGGCGGCCCTGGCCGTAGGCCTGACTCGCTCGTCCTTACCCACGGCGCGTCGCCTGGGGCGAGCGTTGTCGGCCGCGACGGCGATTGACCTGCTGTACTACCCGCTGGGTCTGACGACGGTAGACCAGCCCCGGGTTTATGCGCGAGCGCTCCTCCGCGCGCCTGCCTATGGCCGGCTCTGGCTGCGCGGCGCGTGGGCGGCGCTGCGCTCACGGGAAGCCTGGTTGAGCGCCCGGCGGGGGGCGCGGTGAAGATTCTCTTCCCCTACCTGGCTCGCTGGCGCTCGGCCAACTGGACGCGCTACCACCAACTGCTGGGCGAACTCGCCCGCCAGGGGCATGACGTCATCGTCTTTGAGCCGCCGCCCCGCCCCTCTCACGAGACCAACTACACCGAGCTGCCTGTCCCGCTGCCGCCCCGTCTCCAGGTCCGCGCGACGCCCATTCCGGCCGCGCTGTGGCAGCGGCCGCTGCCCCTGGATAAGTTGGTCAAGAAGGGGCTGGTGGCCGTGCTGTCGCAGCGCAGCGTGGCCCGCGCCGTGCGGGAGGAGCGCCCCGACGCCCTCCTGCTCTACAATATCCCGCAAGCGGGCCTGGTGGACCTGCCCACGCGCGTCGTCTTCGATATCGCCGACGACCTCGTGACGATGCTCGACTTTGAACTGGGGCCGCTGGCCCGCTGGGGGCCGCGCCAGGCCGCTGGCCGGCTGTACCGCCACATGCTCGACCGCGCCGTTGTTGTCACCACCTGCTCGGCGGGCTTGCAGGCCGAGATGGGCCGCCCGGCGACGCTGGTCCCCAACGGCGTCGCCCGCGAGGAAATCGCGCTGGCCGACGGCCGCGCCGTTCGCGCTCAATTTCGGACGCCCATTGTTGGTTTCCTGGGTGCGTTTGAGTACTTCGTCAACTTCGAGTTGGTGCTGGACGCGGCGGCGCGGCAGCCGGACGTCACCTTTCTGCTGGTGGGCGGGGGACGCGCCTGGGCAGCCGTCAAAGCGCAGGTCGAGGTGCGGCGGCTCGCCAATGTGGTCTTGCCCGGCCCTGTCCCCCATGCGACCGGCCTCGACTATGTGGCCGCCATCGACGTGACGCTCATCCCGTTTAGCCGCGACCGTGTCAGCGACTTCGCCGTACCTCTCAAGCTGTTCGAGTACATGGCACTGGGCAAGCCTGTCATCACCACGCCGGGCCACGAGATCCAGCGTATCGCCGGCCCCTACGTGACCGTCGTGCATACGGTGGACGAGATGGTGGCGGCGATACGCCAGGACCTGGCGGGCGGCGCTGAGGTGCGAGCGCGGGTCGCCGCCGGCCAGGCGTTGGTCGAGGAACACTACACCTGGGACTGCCTGGCTGAGACATTTCTCCAGGCTCTGACCTCAGCTTGAGAAATGGCGTGTTCAGGCGTATCATTAGAGATTGAACAGTGTTGGATACAGAAGATTGACCCGCTGCTGGAAGCGAAGACAGACAGATGACAGTTTCAGTCCATTCATCCCCTCAGACCCACGGCCGCGCCTTACCGCTGCGCCTGTCCGAGCGACGCGCGCTCCTGGGCCTGGTAGACGCGCTCATGCTCGGCGCGTCGGTGGTCATCGCCCTCTGGCTCTGGACGGTGCGCGGCGACCTGGACTTCTCGCTGGCCTTTCTGGCCGCGCAAGCCGAATGGTTCCTCATCCTCGGCGGCCTGTGGACGCTGACGGCCCTGGTCTATAACTTCTATCGGCCCGAAATCACGGCCAGCTTTACCGCCACCGCCCTCAGCCTGCTGCGCATCAACGCCACCATGCTGGTTATCTACATCCTCATCTACTTCGTCTCGCCCCCTACCTCGGTCAACCGCGTCATCGTCCTCTTTTTCGGCGTCCTGTCCCTCGCGTTCATCGGCAGTTGGCGGGCGGTCTATACCCTGGCGCTGCACGGCGCGTTCTTCGAGCAGCGTGTCCTGATTCTCGGCGCTGGCACGGCCGGCCAGGTCATGGCCTATACGATCCAGGATAACCTGGACAAGGCGTACCGCGTGGTGGGCTTTGTGGACGATGCCCTTCCGGTCGGTGACACGGTTAGCGGCGTTCCGGCGTTGGGTACAGCGGAGAACCTGGCGCGTCTCGTCCAGCAGCACGGCGTGGCGGAAATTGTCCTGGCGCAGCCCGACCTGACCAGCGGGGCCGTCTTTCAGGCCCTCATGGACTGCCAGGAACAGGGGGTGCGCATTACGCCGATGGCGCTGCTCTATGAGAGCATCACCGGCCGGGTCCCGGTCGAGCATGTGGGCGATCAATGGTATGTCGCCTTGCCCCTGACCCACCAGGGCCACAGCATGTTCTACACAGGGGTCAAACGGGGCTGCGACCTGGTGGGCGCGCTGTTGGGCCTGGCCCTGTATGCGCCGCTCCTCCCATTCCTGGCGCTGGCGATTCGGCTGGACTCGCCTGGGCCGGTGTTCTATCGTCAACGGCGGGTCGGCCAGGGCGGGCGCGGGTTCGAGGTCTACAAGCTGAGGACGATGGTCAAGAACGCTGAGCCTGACCAGCCCGTGTGGGCGGCGCTGGACGACCCGCGTGTTACCCGCGTTGGCCGCTTCCTGCGCCGGACACGCCTGGACGAACTGCCGCAGTTGCTCAATATCCTCAAAGGCGAGATGAGTTTTGTCGGGCCGCGCCCCGAACGCCCTGAGCTGGTGGCCGAACTGGAGGCGAAGATACCGTTCTACCGCGCGCGCCACTCGATTCGGCCGGGGGCGACGGGCTGGGCGTTTGTCAACACCGGCTACGCGCGCTCGGTGGAAGACACCCTCCTCAAACTTCAGTATGATCTGTACTACATCAAGCATCAGTCACCTCTCCTAGACCTGCTCATCCTCTTGAAGTCCATCGGTCTCGTGTTGACAATGCGCGGCGCGTAATGTATCCTAAGCGTATGACAACGCTCGCCACCATCAACCAGCGCAATCCTCAGCCGGCCTTCGGGTCTGGATAGTTGCGCTGCCTTCCCCCGTCACGCGCCGCCAGACCTACCAGGTCTGGCGGTTTTGCTTTTATCAGTCTTTAGAACAGGAGAGTTGGAGTCATGGACATCCCGATGTTGCTACGAGGAATCATCATGGGGTTCTCGATTGCCGCACCCGTCGGCCCCATCGGCGTGCTGTGTATCCGGCGCACGCTGGCCGAGGGCCGCCTGATCGGGCTGATGTCGGGGTTGGGGGCGGCGACGGCGGATATGAGCTATGGCCTGGTGGCCGCCTTTGGCCTCACCGCCGTCTCCAGCCTGCTCATCAGCCAAACGGTCTGGCTGCGGGTGGTCGGCGGCCTCTTCCTGCTCTACCTGGGAGCGCGGACGTTCCTGGCGCGGCCAGGCGACCGGCCGGCCAGCGCCGAGGGCCGGGGCCTGGCCGGGGCGTATGCTTCGACCCTGGTCCTGACCCTGACCAACCCCCCGACCATCCTCTCGTTCCTTGCCGTCTTCGCCGGGTTGGGGCTGGGCGATACGCGCGGAGACTACGGGGCGGCGACACAGCTCGTCGCCGGTGTTTTCATTGGCTCGGCGTTGTGGTGGCTGCTGTTGAGCAGCGGGGTAGATCTCTTCCGCAGCCGCTTCACGCCCGGCCGACTGGCCTGGGTCAACCGGCTGGCGGGCCTTATTATCCTGGTCTTTGGGGTGGTGACACTGGGGAGCCTCCTGGTGGGGTAGGCGACGGGGGAACCTATAGAACACGGATGAAGAGGATAGACGGATCAAGCCTCCAGGCCCGCCGCGTTGAGGCCGCCACGCCACCGTCAGACCGTTCATCCGTCCATCCTCCCCATCCGTACTCTGTCATGGGCGACTTGGCAACATCTCTGGTTCGCCGGTCAGGAGGTTGCGGGCCAGCCCTGTCGGTGTATAATAGGGCTATTCCTCAGGAGGACAGCCATGCCCACCCCCCGTTTTGACGTCACCACCCTCGGCGAAGTGATGATTCGATTGAGCGTGCCGCCCGGCCAGCGGCTCGAATCGGCGGCCTCGGTGGACCTGCACCCCGGCGGCGCCGAGGGCAATGTCGCGGTGGCACTGGCGCGGCTCAAGCGGCGCGTCGCCTGGGTCAGCCGCCTGCCCAACAACCCGCTGGGCCGTCTCATCACGAACCACCTGCGCAGCTCGGGCGTGGACCTCGACGGCGTGGTCTGGTCCGAGACGGGGCGTGTCGGCAGCTATTACCTGGAGTTTAGCGCGCCGCCGCGTCCCATCCAGGTCGTCTACGACCGCGCCGACTCGTGCGCCGCCCACATGCAGCCGGACCAGATCGACTGGGACACTCTGCTCGACACGCGGCTGGTCCATGTGACGGGCATCACACCCGCCATCTCGCCGTCCTGCCGCGCCGTGGTGGCGGAACTGGTGCAGCGGGCGCGAGCGGCCGGCGTCCCCCTCAGCTTTGACATCAACTACCGCGCTCGGCTGTGGACCGAGGCCGAGGCGTGCGAAACCCTCCTGCCGCTGGTCCAGGGGGTGGACCTGCTCTTCTGC
This sequence comes from Anaerolineae bacterium, assembly GCA_026129165.1. Taxonomy (GTDB): domain Bacteria; phylum Chloroflexota; class Anaerolineae; order Epilineales; family JAHCIE01; genus JAHCIE01. The sequence goes on along the minus strand of JAHCIP010000037.1, from coordinate 17,972 downwards.
GGGCAGGCCGACGCAGGCCGCATCTTTGGCCTGTCGGGCGAGCGCGAGGGTATCCTGCGCGGGCTGGCCGAGCAGACGGAGGCGAAGAACGTGGTGACGACCTTTGGGGCCGACGGCGCGATGGCCTGGGATGGGCAGCGGCTGTGGCACGAGCCGGCGCTGCCGGTCCAGATTCTAGACCGTCTGGGCGCGGGCGATGCGCTGGCGGCCGGCGTGATTCACGGCTGGCTCAACGGCAGCCTGGCCGAGGGGCTGCGCTACGGTGTGGTGCTGGCCGCGCTCATCCTCACCCAGTACGGCGACATGGTGCTGACGACGCCGGACGAGGTCGAGATGCTGCTGACGCGCACCACCGGCGGCGGGCTGATGCGGTAGGCGACCGGACCTAACCCCCCGGCCCCCTTCCCTACGAGGGTTCAAGGGCGGACAGGCTCTTACCCTCTCCCTTTGGGAGAGGGCAGGGTGAGGGTCTTAGACCGTGGTGATGGGGCAAGACCCTCACCCCCACCCCCTCTCCCAGAGGGAGAGGGGAGCCAGAGTGGGAGTTAGGCACACCTCATTCACGTCCTGTCCGCCCTTGAACCTGGCAAGGAAGGGGGAAGGATACGGGCGAGGAGACCTCGCCCCTACGGCCCCCCTCCCTTCGCAGGGGAGGGGACGGGGAGAGGGGCACTTGGGCCCTGCGCTCAGCCAGGCGTATAATTCAGCCCTACCCCCAACCTATGGAGCCTGGACTATGCGTATCGCCATTGGCGGCATCGCCACCGAAAGCTGCACCTTCTCGCCGCTGCCCACGCGGCTGGACGATTTTACAATTCAGCGCGGCCAGGCCTTCCTGGACCGCTACCCCTTCCTGGGCGAGTTCGACGCCGAGTTCACCCCGCTGCTGCGCGCTCGCGCCCTGCCCGGCGGTTCGGTGGACTCCGCCGCCTACCAGGCCATCAAGAGTGAGTTCCTGGCGCTGCTCCAGGCGGCCGGCCCCGTTGACGGGGTTTTCCTGGACATGCACGGCGCGATGAACGTGCAGGACATGGACGACGCCGAAGGCGATTGGCTGGCGGCGGTGCGTACCGTCGTCGGCCCGACGGTTCTCATGGGAGCCAGCTACGACCTGCACGGCAATGTGTCGCGCCGCGTGGTCGAGAACCTGGACGTGTTCAGCGCGTACCGCACCGCCCCGCACGTAGACGACCTGGCGACGCGACACAAGGTCGTGCGCTTGCTCGTCCAGTGCCTACGGGAGGGCATTCGCCCCCTGCGGGCCTGGGTATCCATCCCCGTCGCCCTGGTGGGCGAGCAGACCAGCACCGAGTGGGAGCCTGGGGCGAGCGTCTATGGGTCGCTGGCCGACTCGGACACCGTGCCCGGCGTCCTCGACGCCTCCATCTTGGTGGGCTATGCGTGGGCTGACGAGCCGCGTTCCGGCGCGACGGCGCTGGTCACGGGTACCGACCGCGAAGCCATCAGCCGCGAAGCGGCTCGCCTGGCTCGACGCTATTGGGACGCCCGCGCCCAGTTCGACTTTGGCGTGCCCACGGGGTCCATTGATGACTGTATCGAGTGGGCGTTGGCGGCGCTAGAGCCGTGTGTCTTTATCAGCGACTCGGGCGACAACCCGACGGCCGGCGGCGCGGGGGATGTGCCGTTGTTCCTGGGGCGGCTGATGGCGCACGACGTGCCCTCAGCGGTGGTCGCCAGCATCGCCGACGCGCCGGCGGTCGAGGCGTGCCAGGCGGCGGGGGTCGGGGCCGAGGTGTCCCTCAGCCTGGGCGGGAAGCTGGACCCGCGCACGAGCCAGCCCCTCTCCGTCCAGGGCCGCGTCCTGCACATCGCGCCGAGCCAGAACACGGAGGTCGTCGTCCAGGTGGGCGGGGTCAAGGTCATTGTCACGCAGCGCCGCCGCCCGTACCACTGGATTGCCGACTTCCAACGGCTGGGGGTCGAGCCGCTGGCGCACAAGATAGTCGTGGTCAAGATTGGCTACCTGGAGCCTGACCTGAAGCGGGCCGCGCCTCGCGCCTTCCTGGCCCTCAGTCCGGGCGCGGTGGACCAGGCGCTCACGCGGCTGCCCTACCGCTGCATCCGCCGCCCGGTCTTTCCCCTCGACCCTGACTTCGAGTGGACACCGGAACCGACCATCCTGGGTGGCTCAGGGAACCGACCCTAGACTGCGCTCGGTGTGCTTCAGGTACAACTCCGCCCCACCCGTGGAGCCTACCTGGCGCACACTGGGGCCTTCCCACAAATCCTGGCCCACCTGCATCGCGGTCGAGACGGGCAGCAGCGTGATGACCAGGAGCAGCGGTAGGGCCACCGTCGCCGCTTTGCCACGCACATACCGTAACAGCGGCAGAGCGAGGAGGACGGGGACGCCGGCGGCCAGTACGACGCGCAGCCCATATACCCACTGCCAGGAATGGGCGGTGATGGGCAGCGCCTCGGTGAGGACCCAGCCGAACAGAGGGCCAAAGGCGCACCCGACGAGCCAGAAGGCGCCGATGCGGTCGGCCCAATCGCCGCGCAGACGGACGGGGGTATGGTATTCGGTACGCGGCTGGAAGTAGAGGCCAATGGCCCACAGGAGGCAGTACACATCGAAAAAGACGGTCAGGCCCCAGCCCAGTGGGCCGATCTCGCCAAAACGCAGATAAAAGATGAAGGGGATGAGGACCGTCAACTGGGGGATGGCGGCGAGCCACTCGCGAATGGCGCGCCGCCGCGAAGCGTCATCGGTGACGCCGGAGAAGATGCGCCCCATGTCCGCCGAGGTTTCCTGGGGCGTCTTGCCAGGCGCGAAGTCTTTGGGGTCCAGTCTGGGGGTGGGTCTAACGCGATTGATACCGGCTAATGCCTCTCGGTCGAGGGCGATGAGGGCAGCGAAGAAGGTGAAGCCCGTGATGACCCGGATCAGGAGGGGGTCAAGGATGCTCTGGACGCCGTAGGCCGGCTGAGTGGCCAGGAACTGGAGCGCGGCCCAGATGAGCCAGGCGGCAACGCCGGCCCCGACGATGGCTAGCATCTGCTTCATAGCGCCCTCCTCCCTCCGCCACATCCGATTCACTTCACTTCACTTCATTTCAATGGAAGCCTCTATGCAGGAACTGGTCATCAGCCGCTTGAGCTTCCATCCGGCAGCCAGGCAGCTTGAGCCCCTGGGCGTTGGCCGCGCTCAAGTCGGTTGGGGGTGGCTTGTCGAGCGTGAGACGCCCTGCAACGTCGGCCACAGGATACGCGGGTGCAGCAGAGCCGAGGCGGGTTTCTGGAGGTGGAGTACCTCGACAACGGTGAGCGCCACCTGCGGGTCCACCGTCGAGCGTAGAAACACGCGGTCCAGATAGCGGTACATGAGACGGTCCAGGGGGCCGGGCAGCGCCCCCTCCGTCGCCGGGCTGCGTAGGTCCGCGCCCGTCGCCAGTTGCCACACACTGGCGTTGCGAGCGGCCAGGCGTTTCTGGAATCGCTGGCCCCAGGCGCCCGTCGCGCCGTCGGCCGCCAACTCGCCTAAGGCGCCGTCCAACTCCAGCGCGCCCATCGCGGCGGCCGACATCCCCTGCCCGTAGACCGGATTGAAGGCGCATACCGCATCCCCCACGACAACGAAACCGCCCGGCCAGGCGACCAGGCGCTCGTAGTGGCGCAGGCGGTTCTCGGTGGTGCGGTAACCCGCGATGGGCGTCAGTCGGCGCATGTTCCGGATGGCTTCATAGAAGATGGGGGTACGCAGGCTACGGGCGAACGCCATAAACTCGGCTTCGTCGGTCGGGGGGTAGTCGCGGGCCATGCCAACTAGCCCCACCATCCAGCGCCCACCCTCGACCGGCCAGATGACCCCGCCGCGCAGGTGGGTCGGCGGCGCGGGTTGGATATACAAGCCCTTCCAGCCTGGCTCGAAGCCGGCCAGCGGTTCAAACGTTGCGGTCGAGTAGCCCAGGAAGCTATTGATGACCGTCTCGGCCACGGCGGGGTAGCCCAGTTCCTGGAGCCATTGAGGCGACCGCGAGGTCCGCCCGCTCGCGTCCACGACCAGATTGGCCGCCAGGTCCTCCACACCGCCCTCGCCCTCCGTCTGCCCGCGCTGACGAATGCGAACGCCATCTACATCGCGCCCATGGGCGGCCAGCAGCCCGACCACGTCGCAGCCTTCTACAAAGCTGAGGCGCGGATGGGCAGCGACATGCCTGCGGATGCGGGATTCGAGCAGAGGTCGAGTCAGGGCTGGCTCAATGATGGCGGACGGAAAGCGCACGCCCCAGCCCATGGGTGAGAGGTTGAGCAGGTCGGCGGTGAAATTCATGCGTACCGCGCCGGCGGCCACGAGTTCGTCCGTCAGGCCGGGGAACAGCGTCTCCAGAATTTCCCGCCCGCGCGCCAGCAGGACGTGAGGGTGTAGACCCTGGGGGACACCCTTACGCATGCCATCGCCGGCTGGGAAATGGTCGCGCTCGACGACCGTGACACGCTCGAAGTGGTCCGCCAGAACCCGCGCCGCCAACAGCCCCGCCACACTGCCACCGATGACGACCGCGTACTCGCCACGAATAGCTAAAGGGTCACGCTTGCTCATACTGAACCTCTCGTCTCAATAGCTTTTCTATTCACGCTCAGATGAGCCGAGGAGTTGGTCCTCAAACCAGCGTTTAGCCGCCGGCCACTCAGCTTCGGCTTCGGCACGTAAACGCTGGTCGTTGATCGCCTTGCGTTTTTCTTAACGGGACGGGCTTTCTTTCTTGGTTTCGATCACCGCAAAGAATTGATTGTCGGTGCCTGGATATGTAATGACTATATCGGCGAAGTCCTTGCGAGGGGTCTTGGGAACAGTTAGGTTAATCCAAATCCGGTCTGGCTTGTATTGAGGGAGTGCTTGTTAGTATAGTACGGAGGAGATTAGGTTGCGAATCTGATTGCTTGGCAGTAGAGTCTCCGTCGTGGCCGTACACCAACCAGAAAGCTCATCATACAGCCCGGAAGTTCATCCACCCGGCGGTGTAGCCTCTCGCGGCTCGTCATCATAGGTTCTACCTCCTCATTCAGTCCTGGCCTGTCTTATTCTACCACAAAAACGACGGGCAAGGCGTAGGCGCCTTGCCCGTTGTGGCTCCTCCCCACGGGTAAATCACTTGGGTTGAACCGATGCCCCGCTACGACCGCTTGGCGCCAGATGTATTGCACCACAGGATCAGCATCGAGACGGCCAGGATGAGGATGGCAGTTTCCATAAAGCTCTCCAGGTCAAGCGTCACTATCGCGGCGGGCTGGCTAACTGGTCTGTTGCCCTTTATAACGGCACGGCCTGTCTAAAGATACGCCTGTCGACATTTGATTGTGGTAAAATAGTCTGCCTTTCCGAGTGTATACCCATGCCTGACGGCCTCCTGGTTGAATGCCCCACGTTTCCGCTACGGTCGCCCGGAAGCCGTGACCCTCTCCCCTGCCGCAACGTCTACTCTCGGTAGAGTATTCACGTCTCTTCACCTAAAAGGACACCCGCATGTCGTTCACCTCCCGTTCCACGCTCGCCTGGGCGCTGCTTGGCAGCCTCGCCCTCGGCTGGCTGACCTCGTATCTCACAGCCTCGGCCACTGTCGAGAGTCCCGCCGTCACAACAACCCCCACCGTCGTTCCGCCGGGCGTCAACCTCATTGCCAACCCCTCGTTTGAGGGCGACACCTACCACGGCGCGGAGGGCGGCGCGTCGGGCTTCGTGGCCGCTGGCTGGCGCAACTGGTTTCGGCTGGGGCCGGACGCTGGCGTGGGCCTGATCCGCGCCCCTGAATGGCTGCCCGAGGACATCTGGGCGCAGCGCAGCCACATGATATTGCATGGTAACAAATCGCAGAAAATTTTTAGCACCTCAGCCACCCACGACGCGGGCAACTGGCAGGTCGTGTCGGGCTTACAGCCGGGCCAGGTCGTCGAGTTCTCGATCTGGGTCAAGGTCTGGTCGAGCGACTGCGGCGATCCGTGCTACTCGCCTCTGGAGCCGTGCCGCGAGGGCAGCGGGAACACCAATGGCAACTACGATGTCACTATCGGAATTGACCCCACCGGCGCGGAGCCATCTATCCCTGGTGTACCCCCCAGCAGCGTGGTCTGGCGCGACTGGGAACGCCGCCACTACGACGAGTTCTTCCAAATGCGCCTCCGCGTGACCGCCCAGAGCGACCGCGTCACGGTCTACACGCGCGGGACGGCGGAGTGGCGCGTGCAGAACAACTTCTCGTTCTGGGACGAAGCGTCGCTGTCGGTGGTAGACGAGACCGCCACTGCTACGCCGACCAGTACGGGCTACGCGACGGTGACGCCCCAGCCATCGGCCACGCCGACGGCCACCCTGACCCCGACGGCCACCCTCACGCCGACGGCGACTTACACCCGTGGCCCGCAGGTCCCGCGCGCCTACCTGCCGCTGATTTTGAACGCGGGCGCACCGCCGCAGCCGCCGACCCCAACGGCGACCGCGACGGCATTGCCTCCGACAGGCACGCCCGCCGCCACCGCCACAGGCGCCGGCGGGCTGGCTTCGCCTACCCCCACCCCGACCGCAACCCTCGCGCCGCTGACATGCGCGGATGTGGTCAGTAACGGCGGCTTTGAGGGCGCGGGCGGCTGGCAGGTCGAGGCGGGCGTGCCCTACCCGGCGGCCATCGAAGCTGGCCTTGCTCATACTGGAACACATGCGCTGAGGCTCGGACCGCCTGATCAGGCGAGCCAGGAGAGCTTCTCCTATGCCTGGCAGCCTGTAGCGATCCCTGCCGGAGCGGAGCGCGCGACGCTGAGCTACTGGTTGTATGTAGCCGGAGGGGATGCCAACGACACAGTGGATGTGGAACTGTACACGGCGCAGGGCGTGCGGGTGCGCCGGCTGCTCCGCGCCCGGCCGGTGGTCGGCGAGTGGCAGGAATTCACGGCCGACCTGAGCCTCTGGTCCGGCCAGACGGTGCAAGTGTGGTTCAACGCCTACAACGACGGCCAGGGCGCGTCGCTGCGGGTCTACGTGGACGACGTGCAATTGGAGGCTTGCGGCCGCTTTACGGCAGCGAAGAACGAACCCTCACCCGTCGAGCCGGTGCTAAAGCCCCAGCCGCCCAGCAAGGCCCGCGCGGGCGTACCCAACGTCCACTTTACCTGGGTGCGCTACTCGCCGGAGCAAATCTTCCGTTCGCGCTACTGCCCCGAGTGCATGATTGAGTGGGCCTACCTCGTCAACGATGGCGACACGGTGGACCTCCAGGGTTGGACGGTGACCACAGAACGCGGCGACCGCATCACCCTGCCGTCCATTCTCCTGCACACGGGCGATGCCCTGCGTCTGTGGACAGGGGAGGGGACGCTCACGCGCACGCCGTTGACCGATGACGCGCTGTGGGATGTCTACTGGGGTAGCCAGGTGGGGTTATTTGCCAATGCTCACGACGACCAGACGGGGCGGCTGACGATAACCGACCCGCAGGGGCGCCAACCCGCGGCGAGCATCTGCTGGGGGCCGAACCAGAAGGACCCGGGCGGCTGTCCGAGCAACTAAGTCGAAGGCAGCAGGCCGCAAGGACTTGCCAGCCGGCTGGAACGACAGGGACCCCGGACATGGGACTCCGGGGTCCGCGTCGTGTCAGACAATGAATAGCGCCTACCGACGGGCCGTACCCGCCGTATCGCACCAAAACATCACCAGCAGCGTCCCCAGGACAAACAATACCATTTCCAGACCCATGACCGCCTCCTCTGCCTGCTCAACCGTCCGACCTACTCCCAGTGTATCCCAGGCCGGTCAAGGGAGGGGCTAAAAAGCGGTAAAATTGACGACTAAATTCGGTGCGAAATAGAGTAGACCCTCCTCTGCTCCCCCCGCACGCGAGGGGATGGGGGAGCCGACAAAAAAGAAAGACCGCGCCGGGGCCGAAGCCTCCAGCGCGGTATGGGCGCTCGTTCAAACGATAGCGACCGCTTACCGACGGGTAACGCCCAATGTCTCACACCAGAGCATCAATAGGACCGCTCCAAGCACCAGGATTATCCCTTCCACGCCCATACCATCCTCCCATCATCGCTTCTCATCCTGATAGACGCACGAAGCGGGCGAATGGTTGCGTGCGCCCGCGCCCATTTTGGGGCTCGACGCAATATTCCTTCGACCAGCCGATGCTTTATCCGCCAAAGGGTTGACCTGTCGCTGCCAGCTCTACTACCCCCGCCGTCCCGTCCACCATCACCCAGTCGCCGTCGTGGATGCACCGGGTTGCCTCGCGGGTGGCAATCACGGCTGGGACACCGTACTCCCGCGCCGTGGCTGCCGCGTGCTGGCCCACCGATCCCTCATCAAGAACCAGGCCGCCGAGAATCGGGAACAGGGGCGTCCAGCGCGGCCCACAATTAGCCGCCACAAGGACATCGCCCGGCGCGACGGAGGGCAGGATGGCGTCAGGCGAGACGACCCGCGCTCGACCTGCCCTCCGCCCCGGACTGGCGCCCAGGCCCGACAGATGGTGAGTTGTGGGTAGTGGGTGGCCTGCGTGGGCAACAGGCATGGCGGACGGGCGGGGAGTAAGGCGGTGGTCGGGCAGGCCGAGGAAAGGCGGCGGTTCCAGGCTCGCCCAGGCCGCATGTTGGGCCTGGCGTTGCTCGGCCAGACCTGATGTCAGGTCTTCCCCGCGTAGCGCGGCCAGGACCTCCTCGAAGCGCAGCCAGAAGACGTCGGCGGCGTGGGCGAGTTGGCCCTGGTCGGCTAGGCGCTGACCGGCCATGAGGACGGCGCGGCGGAGTTGGCCCAGGCTGAGTTGGTCAATGGTGTGGTTGTGCTGTTCCAGGAAGGCGGCGTCGCGGCGGGCAAAGGCGTATTCCCGTTGGACCCGCAGGACCAGGTCAGGGTCGGGGCAGGCGGCGTACAGGGCGTCGAGGTGGGCGTCGCGCTCGGCCTGGGCGCGGGCGCGGGCCACGGCGGGCGGCTCCAGGGCCGGGTCGAGCCAGGGCGCGGCAAGGCGCAGCACCGTGTCGGGCCGCTCGCGCCAGGTGGGTGTGGCGAGCGTGGCCTGGGACCCGTAGCCGTCGCCCATGCGGTCACCGTAGACGGTCAGGAAGGCGTCGAGACGGGCCAGGAAGGGGCCGGCTTCCTGCAGGCGGGCCAACTGGTCGCACACGTCGGGCGGCGGAGCGGCAACCAGGGCGGTGACACGGGGTTGGTCACGCGCCAGGAGGGCTAGACCGTATAGCTCGTCAATGAGACGGGTGAGAGGCGTCGGCTCGCCGTCGAGGAGGGCGCGGCCGGACTGGTAAGCGGCGGCCTCATCCAGACCGGCCAGGGCGGCGTAGGCGGTGTAGAACGGCGTGCGGTCGGCCGACATGATGGGGCCGTGCCAACTCCAGTGGCGGCGGTAGACGCCGATGGCGTCTTCCAAATGCTCGGCCAGGGCATCATTGTCGGCCGTCGCGGGGTCGAAGGCGGCCAGGCGTTCCGTAGCCCGTACCATCTCTGGGCCGATGTGCTCCCACGCGGTGATGCCTTGCTGCGCCAGGCGAACCTGCAAATCGCGGAGGGCGGCGCGGCGTACGCGGCGGTCGCCAGCAGGCAGGGGATTGGGCAGATTGGCGAAGTAGGCGTGACCGTTGACGTAGCGGCCGCGATACAGCCAGTCGTGGCCCGCGAAGTGGCGGCCGTCGTCGCCCGACTTCTCCCAGACCCGCAAGGCGTCCTCGGCCAGGGGCAGCAGGGGCTGGCCGTCGTCCCCTTCCCACCGCGTCCACAGCCGCCGAGCATCCTCTGAGTTGTCCCAGGCGACCCGAAACAGGGGAACGGCGGCGAGGTCGGCGGCCAGGCCGGTCAGCGGGCGGCTCTGGAGGATGTGGACCTGCCCGTCGGCGATGGCCCACTCCATGTCCTGCCGCCAGCCCAGCGCCGTCTCGGCGGCCAGCGTGTACTGGGCGACGCGCTCGGCCCAGGCATCGGGCAGACAGGGGATGAGACGCTTCGCCTCGGCCACCCCCACGCGCCGTGGACCGTCCCCGCCCAGTTCGATGGCGGCGTCCTTCTCGGTAATCTGCCACGCCTCCACGGCCAGGTCGGCCCGCCGCAGCCAGTAGGTGTCCGACGGCGCGGCGCCTGCGACGACGCCGACCCCCTGGCCCCACGCCGCGTTGACGACCACCAGGTCACGCCGCTGCCGCACCGGGTCTACCGAGAAGGCCACGCCCGCGCACTCGGCGGCGATGAGGGGTTGAATCAAGACAGCCATGGCGGGGTTAGGGTGGGCAACGAACCCCACCCCCAACCCCACCCCAAGAAAGGGAGGGGCGTCTTCACCCCCATCCCGAGTAGGGAAGGGGGCCGGGCGGTTAGGTCCGGCCCCGAACGACCGCCACACCGCCTGGACTGCCTCCACCACCGCGTCCAGCCCCCGCGCCCCCAGCACCGTCGTGTACTCGCCCGCGAAGCTGTGGTCGGCCAGGTCTTCCAGGGTGGCCGACGAGCGCACGGCCAGCGGCGTCGCCTGGTCGGCCAGACCCGGCAGGGCGTCGCGTAACGCTGCTACCAGGTCGGCGGACGGGCGTAAGTCATCGGCCAGGGCCAGCCGAAAGGCGTCGGTGGTCACGCACAGGCCCGGCGGGACGGGGAAGCCGGCCGCCACGAGTTCACCCAGCACGGCCGCCTTCCGCCCGACCAGCGGCTCGTCTGCGAGCCGAACGTCCGTCAAGGGGATGAGCAACGGCATACAGCCTCCCGGAGAGTTTGGACAGAATTAACAGAATAAGGTTCTGTCCCCGGTATTATTCATTCTGTTCATTCTGTAAATTCTGTCTAGAAATCTTTGGTTAGCGGGCGGCGCGGAGGGCAGGTTGGGGTTCGGCTGGTTGCGCTGCGGCAGCCTGGGCGGGCGGGACAGCCAGCAGGGCCAGGACCCGCTCGCCTGCGTCGAGCTTGAGCAGCTTGTGGCTCTTCACCGTGGGGTCGAGTTCGAGGGGGATGCTCTCGGGGCGGACCGGCAGCAGGCGCGTCGTGGTGACGGCCCACAACTCGGTCTTGGGGCGGGCCAGGGCCACGCCGACAATCTCGCGGCGGGTGACGGCCTGGCCGGGCGTCGGCTCGGCCGCCAGCGTCAGCGCGTGGGCGGGCAGGCGCTTGGCGTAGCCGTCCGCCGTCAGGACGACGATCTGGTCGCGGGTGCGGGTGGGAAGGACACCCACCAGCCGTTCGCCCTTGGTCTTGCTCAGCTTGACCAGCGTTGTCCCCTGCACCGACAGGCTGCTGACGGCGACCCGCGCCAGGCGGCCGCTGTCGGTCGCGGCGACCAGGGCGTCGTCGGGGTTCGCGCCCAGGACGGCGGCGGGCCAGTTGGGCATGGGCCAGTCGAGTCGGGTCGGGCGCGGGCCTTCGATGGTGGGTCGGGCGCGCTCCAGGCTGAGTCCCCGCGCCAGCCCCTTGCTCGTGACCAGGACGAGGCGCTGCGTCTCGCGGATGTCATTCCAGCGGGCGACGACGCAGATTTCCTCGCCCGGCTCAAAGTCGCGCAGGTCGGCGCGGGCGAAGCCGCCCTCCTGGAGGCTCGCCAGTTGCCGCTGCGAGGTCAGCACCAGGCGGTACTTCGAGGTGACCAGGAGCAGCGGTTCGTCGGGGGTGAGGGCCAGCGCGGTCTGCGGCTGGAAGTCGGGGTCGGGGCTGAGGTCGGCCAGGGACACGGGCTTGTCGCCGTGGGGAGCCTGGGGCGCGGTCAGCAGGCGGTGGCCGCCGTAGAAGACCAGGGCGGGGCGGGCCGGCTCGTCGCTGTGGTCGGCCTCCTGGAGGTCGAGGCGGCGCTTGAGCAGGTCCAGATTGACCGGCGCGACGTTAGGCCGCTCGTAGCTCAGGTCGGCATGGTGGGCCTGGCCCTTGCGGTAGGCCGTCGCCCCGATGTCGCCCTTCTCGATGCCGTGGCCGATGATGCTCAGGCCCGACGTCACGCTGCTGAAGATGTCAATGCTGCGCACCTTCTCAGCGCCGAACTTGCGGGCGAGCATTTCCTGGAAGACGGGGATTTGCGACGAGCCGCCGGTGCGGATGACCACGTCCATGTCGCGGGGCCGCAACCCCGACCGCTGCACCGTCTCGTCAAGCAGGGCGTCAATGGCGTAGATTTCAGGCTGAATAATCGTTTCAAAATCGTGACGGGTGACGGGCTGGCGAATATTGAACTGGGGGGTAGCCAGGCGAATATCGGTTTGGGGTAGCTCGGACAGGCGGCGCTTGGCGGCTTCGACCACCTCGAACAAGCGCAGGCCGTAGTTGCCGGTGACCAGGTCAATCAGGTGCTGGAGCTTGCGCGGCTGGCGCGAGGTGGACGCCATCTCGCGCAGCATGCGCAGGCGTTCGGGCATCTGGAGTTCGATGAGCGCCTGCCAGTCGGCCAGGGTGTCGTAAATCCAGGTCGGCACGGGTAGGGGCGCGTCCTTCGGGCCGTACTCGGTCCCCTCGCCAAAGTGGGTCGTCATCTTGCCGCGCAGCAGCTTCTGGTCGAAGACGTCGCCGGCGATGGGCAGGCCGCCCGTCGCCAGTACCGTGCGCCGCGTGCGGCCAATCTCCATAATCGTAATGTCCAGCGTGCCGCCGCCGAAGTCGAAGACCAGGATGCGCTGGTCGGCCTGCGCCTGGTCGGCGTAGTGGAAGGCGGCGGCGATGGGTTCGTATTCGAGGTAGACCGTCTCGTAGCCGGCGCGGAAGGCGGCCTCGATGAGCCGTTCCTGGGCCACCCGGTCGGCCTGCGGGTCGGTGGAGAAGCGCACCGGGCGGCCCAGGACAATCTGGCCTAGCTCGCGGCCCAGCGTCTTCTCGGCGCGGCGTTTGGTCGCGTAGAGGTAGCTGGCGATGAGGTCTTCGAGGGGCAGGAAGAACTGGCCCACGACGGTGCCGGGGTACTGGGCCTCGCGCAGCGCCGTCTTGAAGGACAGGAACAGGCGGCCGGGCGAGAGGGTGTCTACCCAGGCGTAGACATCGCGGATGAAGGCGGGTAGCTCGGCGAAGACCATCTCGATCTCGCCCACCCAGACCCGTTCCAGGCGGATGGGCCGGCCGAGATTCTGCTCGAAGTAGCGGTTGACGGCGGCGCGGCCAATGGCGAGGCTCTGGTCGTTGGTGACATAAAGCGCGGTGCGGGCGACAGCGGGGTTGGCGTTGGAAGGGTCAATGGGGAGCAGGTCTACCTGGCGGCCATCGTAGACGGCCATGCCGGAGTTGGTGGTGCCAAAGTCCATTCCGACAATCATGGTCACTCCTCGGTGAATAGTAGTCAGTAGTCGGTAGTCAGTCGTCGGTACGGAGTAGTCGGTAGTCGGTGGTCAGTCGTCGGTACGGAGTAGTCGGTAGTCGGTGGTCAGTCATCCGTCATCCGTCCTGTTTGGTCCGGCGGTTGTCTCTGCGAACAGCCAGATCATAGGCTTCGGCCAGCAAGGGGCGGAGACGCTCAAACGTCGCCTCACTCGGCGAGAGCACGCAGATGAAGTTCTGCGGCGCATAATCGGGGTGGGGCATGATGACGTCGAGCGCGGTGAAATCGTAGCTGCCGATATCCACTTTGGCGGTCCCGAAGAGGGCTTGAAACGTGGGCTGGCTGACGCCTACATTCAGGCGAAAGACGCCGGGGCGGTCCAGGTTGGAGACGCGGTCATACTCGTTGTCCGATGACGCCATCGTCGCGAAGGGCAGGCGGTGGTCCGCGCTGTAGAAGTAGAAGGTGTAGCCGTAGGCGGTGGTGGTTTCCACGCCGGGGAACGTCTCGAGGATGTACTGGGCGACGGCTGCTTCGTCTAGCGTCATCTGTCTTCGCCTTTCTATAGATGTTACACGCTGACGCCACCCGCCAGGGGCTGACCCTCCATGCGGGGGGCAGGGCCACCTGGCTACGGAATGGAAGCCCAAGGGGCTGAAGATTAGCCCCCGAAGGAGGGCTTCCATTCATAGCCTGATCCCTTCAGGGACAGGCGGGCGCGGCGACCGCGTAACGCCTGTTTCCGACTACCGACTACTGTCTACCGACTACTCCAGAAAATATAGTGTAACACAAGATGACGCAGGGGGGAACAGCTAGACAGGGGAAAGTGGGTCAGTCGAGAGGATGACAGCCGGATGATAGAGGCGTAGGAACGCTATTCTGCGCGTGGAGCAGCCTTGGTGGCCTTGATCGCCGCAATAGTCTGGTCTAAAGTGAGGTCAGCGAAGAGATGTTCTCGCTCCTCAGTGTAGTTCCCGTAGCCAACGGTGAACTGACTGAGAAAACGTACCGTGTCCACAACCCCCAACTCTCTATAGAGAAGGCGAATGGCCTCCTGGCTCACCTCAACAAGGGATTTTGTTTCTACGATCATGGCTCGATCTCCTGGACCAGTTCGAGGGGTGACACAACCTTCGTCTTCAAGCTGGTTAGGCCTTGGCCTCGCCTCAACAGTCTATCGTCACACGTACAGAAATACTCAGCCTGGGCAGCCTCAGCTGAGGCGATGTTCAAAGCATCCAGAGGCTTAAACCCCCGGCGGCTCAACTCCTGGGCATGGCGCTCAATGTCATCCGTTAGCGCCACAAAAACGCGCGCCTTGGATAACACAGCCAGGGCGTGTTCTCGACGTACCATCACCGGATTGCGCTCTGTCTCGAAAACCAGAGTGTCCGAGGAAACCAACTCTATCTGTCCTGTCTCACACAAGGCCAGTATGCCGAGAACGGCCTCAGCCTCCAGAGCAATCCGCACCTGAGATTTGGTGTCGAGGGGGCGTTGGATGCTACAAGTATCGAGGTAGACCTTCATAGCGGAAGTATAGCCCCTTTGGAACCTCTCTGCCAAGTCCTCCTCGCCTGCCCCGCCCTTCTATGGTACAATACGGACAATCCGTCCGCCATCACCATAGACAGTCCAGCCCACCGAGGCGCTTCCCCCATGAAGCTCTTCCTCAGCTACTCCCGCGACGACAAAGCCTGGGTCTACGAACTGTGGCGCGCTTTGCGCGACGAGGCCCAGCACGACGCCTGGATTGACCGCCGCCTCGTCCCCGCCCAGGACTGGTGGGGAACCATCCTGGACAACATCGAAGCCTGTGAGTGCTTCATCTACGTGATGACGCCCCTGTCGGTCGCCTCGATCTACTGTCGGGCCGAGTTGGAGTACGCCCTGGCCCTCAACAAGCCGGTCCTGCCCCTCATGCTCAAACCGTGTGACTACCCGCCCAGCCTGAGCCAGCGGCGCGTGCAGTACCAGGTGATTAGCGACGACATGCACATGGACCGCGTGCTGTTCAGGACAGGCCAGGGACTGACCGAAATCCGCATCGGTCTGATCCAGGGGAAGTATACGCCGCCGACGCCGCCCCCGCCGCGCCCGGCCCTGCCGACGCCAGCGAGCGAGCCGGAGCAGGTCTCGGAGGTGTTCGCGCTGGCCGAGGAAGCAGCCGCCGAGAACAATATTCCGCTGGCGGAGAAGCTCTTCCAGCAGGTGATGGACGCCGACCCCCAGGGGTGGGGCGTGGAGGCGGCCGAGCGCCTCACCGAGATCCGCTGGGAGCGGGACCGGGGTCGAGACTACCTGGCCGTCGTGCGAATGGCTGGTAATCCAGCGACAGTCCGAGGCGCGCGAGCGGCGGCGAGCGCCTACGTTCGGAAATACGGTTGGGATTATGATCCAAAGGGGGTCCTACCTGGGTTACTGGCGTCCACCACGCCCGGCGCGCCCAACTGGGACCGGGCTGAACTGCATCGGGTCCTCGATGCGCGCTTGAGCCTCGACGAACTGAGGCAGGCGGTTTTCGACCTGGGTCTGGACTACGACAACCTGGCCGGCGAGACCAAGGCGGCCAAGGCCCGCGCTTTGATCACCCGGCTTGAGCAGCGCGGCCAGCTTGACCGCCTCGTGGTCTGGATTAAGGCCAACCGCAACGACATAGATACCCGCGTGGTGCGGCCGGGCCTCGTCGGGGAGGCGCCGGAGACGGTCAAGCCGGCCCCCACGCTGCCGCCGCAAGCCCCGCCAGCCGCACCCAAGCCGGCCCGGCCGGCCCTGGGCGACCGCATGACGGACCCGGACGGCGTAACGATGGTCTACGTGCCGGCCGGCAAGTTCATGATGGGTAGCACAAAATACGATGACGAAAAGCCGCCCCACTCGGTCACCATCGCCCAGGGGTTCTGGCTGGACCTGACGCCGGTGACGAACGCCATGTATGCCCGCTTCGTCAAGGCCGGCGGCTACCAGAAGCGTGACCTGTGGACGCCCGGCGGGTGGCAGTGGGTTCAGGCCAATAAGAAGGCCGGTCCAAACGACTATAAGGGGTTTACCCAGCCTGACCAGCCGCGCGTCGGCATGACGTGGTTCGAGGCCTATGCCTACTGTCGCTGGCGGAGCGGGCGGCTGCCGGCCGAGGCGGAGTGGGAGTGGGCGGCGCGGGGACCAGAGAACCGCGAGTATCCGTGGGGCAAGGACTTCGACCCCCGCCGGGTGATCTACCGCCCCAACTCCGGCGACAAGACGGCCGTGGTCAACGCGGAGACGCGGTTAGAGGGGGCGTCGTGGGTGGGGGCGCTGGACATGAGTGGCAACGTGTGGGAGTGGGTCAGCAGTTTGTACAAGCCGTATCCTTATGAGGCGAAGGATGGGCGGGAGAGCCTCGAAGATGACAAAGAGGCGCGCGTGCTGCGGGGCGGCTCATGGGACTACGTCTTCGAGTACTTCCTGCGGGCGGCCTACCGCTTCAGGAACTTTCCTACTAGCGTGTACGGCGACCTCGGGTTCCGCTGCGCCCGCTCTTCTTAGCTTGTTCTGACATTCTGGCTTCTGAATTTCTGGGGTTCTGACGCGACTCTCCGCGTAGCGGAGTCGCAAAAATTGGAAATGGGGTTGGTGTGAAAACCTACAAGAATTTGTACCCCCAGATTTGCGATTTTGGGAACCTGGTCGCCGCCTGGCGCAAGGCGCGGCGTGGCAAGCGCACCACGCCCGCGGCGGCCGCCTTGGAACAGGCGCTGGACGTGGAACTTGTCGCGCTCCAGCAGGAATTGGCCGCTGAAACGTACCAGCCTGGCCCCTACCGCAGCTTCACCGTCCACGAGCAGAAGCGCCGCAAGATCAGCGCGGCCCCATTCCGCGACCGGGTGGCCCACCACGCCCTGTGTAATGTCATCGGTCCCATCTACGAGCGCAAGTTCATTGACGATAGCTTCGCCAACCGCGTCGGCAAAGGCACGCACAAGGCGCTCGACCGCTGTACCCACTTCATGCGCCGCTACCCCTACGTGTTGCAGTGCGATGTCGAGCAATTCTTTCCGGCCATTGACCACGCGGTTCTCAAGGCCATCCTGGCCCGCACGATTGCCGACCGCGCGACCCTGGGGCTATGTGGCAAGATTATTGACAGCGGCGCGGGGGTGCTGACGGACGAGTACGCGATGCGCTACTTTGCGGGCGATGACCTGTTCGCGGCGGTCCGCCCGCGCGGCCTGCCCATTGGCAACCTGACGTCGCAGTTCTGGGCCAATGTCTACCTGAACGAGATGGACCAGTTCGTCAAGCGCGACCTCAAGTGCGCGGCCTACGTGCGCTATGTGGACGAGTGCCTGCTGTTCCACAACGACATCCGCCAGCTACACACCTGGCGTCAGGCGGTGATCGAGCGGCTAGCTGCCTTGCGGCTGACCTTGCACGAAGGGCCAGCCCAGCCGCACCCGGTGACGGAAGGCGTGTCCTTCCTGGGGTTCACCGTCTACCCGACGCATCGTCGCCTGCGCCGCCACAAAGCCGTCCACGCGCGGCGGCGGTTCAAGCGACTGGTGGCCGACTACGCGGCGGGGGCGCTGAGCCTGGCCGACCTCCAGAGCCACGTGCGCGGCTGGGTCAACCACGCGCGGTTCGGGGATACGTGGGGGCTGCGGCGGTCCATCCTGGCCGCCGCGCCGCTGCCGGCGCCCGTCTGACCGACCGATGCAGGAATCCCCTATCTTCACCCGCACGTATGACCTGGTGCAGTGGCTCTTG
>JAHCIP010000369.1 GCA_026129165.1 Anaerolineae bacterium | reverse complement strand
GCCCGCCTCTCGCCAGAAGTCGAGATTATCCTATACCGCGCCGTCCAGGAGGGGTTAACCAATATCGTCCGCCATGCCCGCGCGCGCCACGCCTCAGTGAGCCTCGAACGCTGCGGTCCCACGCTGCGGCTGCTCGTCGTGGACGACGGGGTCGGCTTCACCTACGACGCGACGACCGGCAACGGGCTGGCCGGCATGCGCGAGCGGGTACTGATGGCGGGTGGCACGCTGTCCATCACGTCCCAACCGAGCGCGGGCACGCGCATCCTTATCGAGCTACCCGTGGAGGAGGTGACGGTATGACGCCGCTTCGGGTGCTCCTGGTGGATGACCATACGGTTGTCCGCAGCGGACTGCGTCTCCTGCTAGAGAAAGAGCCGGGCATCGAGGTGGTGGGCGAGGCGGCGACGGGGCAGGCGGGAGTCGAAACGGCCCTCCGCCTGCGGCCCGATGTCACACTCATGGACATCACCTTGCCCGACTTCGACGGGGTCGAGACGGCGAAGCGTATCCGCGCGGCCTGGCCCGAGGCGCGTCTCCTGGCGCTGACCATGCACAGCGAAGACGCCTATCTGGTCAACTTCCTCAGCGCGGGCGGCATGGGCTATGTCCGTAAGTCGGCCGCCGACCGCGACCTGGTGACAGGTATCCGCGCCGTCGCGCGGGGCGAACTGTTCCTCCAACCGGCCGGCGTCCAGACCATCGTGCGCGAACACCGCCAGATCCACGCCGAGCCGGGCCAAGCCCACCCGGATGCCTTATCCGAACGCGAACGCCAGGTGCTCGAACTGACGGTCAAGGGCTTTACCAGCCGCGAGATTGGCGAACAGTTGAGTCTGTCGCCACGCACCGTCGAAACCTACCGCGAGCGCATCATGGAGAAGCTCGGCCTGGAACACAGGTCGGAACTGGTCGAGTACGCCTTGCGCTATCGGTTGTTGGGATAAAGTGGCCGCCGCCTAGAAGTCGGTGCTAACGGGCGCTCCGCCGAACGTCGGCCTACGCCGACGTCTCCTCGTCCGCGCAGGCGGACGATCAGCCGGAGGCTCCATAGCCCCGATTTCAATCGGCGGGTCTTGTTTTCGCCACCTGTCCGTAAATCTCACCACACGTTTGTAAGCCTATTTGCTCCGT
The DNA here is from genome assembly GCA_026129165.1 of Anaerolineae bacterium. Taxonomy (GTDB): domain Bacteria; phylum Chloroflexota; class Anaerolineae; order Epilineales; family JAHCIE01; genus JAHCIE01. The sequence goes on along the minus strand of JAHCIP010000369.1, from coordinate 4,320 downwards.
AAATCACGGAGGTTTCCTCTCAGTGAGGAAACCTCCGTTGTCTTATAATGGAGACACGTGGCCTTCACGCGAAGGAGTTTGGCTTATGGACGCTCCACAATTCGACACCATCCTGGTCGCTGCCCCGCACCCGTGGCTCCGCGAAACGCTCCTTCAGGTTTTACGCCGTCACGTGTCGCGTCTGGCCATCGCTACGGACCAGACGAGCCTGCTGACCGAGATCGAGCGCGGGCCGAGCGCCCTGGTCATCACCCCCTTCGCCTTCGGAGAACCAGGGGCCGACGTACTGCGCCACATCCGAACCACCGCCCCCCTGATGCGTGTGGTAGCTCTCATTCCATCCAACACTCTCGACTACCGCCAGGCGTCCCTGCGCGGCGGCGCGGATGCCGTCGTGAACGAAGACGAGGCGGATTCAAAACTCTGGCCGACCCTGGTGCGGCTGCTGCGGCAACCCACGTCCCGCTTGCTGCAGCGGCGCGCCCGGCTGAGCCAGGCGGAGGAGGACAAGCGTATGACCGATACCAACCCGGTCACCCAGTTTCTTACCGACCGCAACGTGAGCCGGCGAAGCTTCCTGAAGTGGACGGCCGTGCTTGGTGGCAGCGCGGCGCTCGCGGGTGGCGGTCTCAAGTTTGGCCTGCAACCCCAGGCCGCGTCCGGCGTGGCAACCGCTTCCGCCGCGAGCCAGGGGCAGTGGGTCACGGCGGCCTGCTGGCACAACTGCGGCGGCCACCGCTGTCTGCTCAAAGCGTATGTGGTGGATGGCGTCGTGCAGCGCGTCAAGACCGACGACACCCACCCCGATAGTGTGGACTATCCTCAGAACCGCGCCTGCGCGCGCGGCCGCGCCCAGCGCCAACAGGTCTTCGGCGCGGACCGCCTCAAGTACCCCATGAAGCGCAAGGGGTGGGCGCCCGGCGGCGGCAACAAAGAGATGCGCGGCAAGGACGAGTGGGTCCGCATCTCCTGGGACGAGGCGCTGGACATCCTCGCCAGTGAGATCAAGCGCGTCAAGGAGAAGTACGGCAACGAGTCCATCTTCTCCGCCGGCGGCGACGTCAACCGCGCGCTGACCCTCTTTGGCGGCTCGACCGGCACCTGGGGCACGACCTCGTGGGGCACATGGTACTACACCGGCCCGATGACCGGCCTCGGCGATGGTCTGAACGTGACCAGCCACAATGACCGGCTGGACCTGCGCAACTCGCAACTGGTGGTCATGTGGGGCGCGAACCCCGCTTGGAGCAGCCAGGGCAACCCGGCCTACTACTACCTGGCCGCCAAGAAGGCGGGCGCGAAGTTCATCTTCATTGACCCGCTTTACAACGACTCGGCTATGATCCTCGGCGACGAGTGGGTGTCCATCCGGCCCGCCACCGACCACGCCCTGGCCCTCGGCATGGCTCACACGCTCCTGGTCGAGGACGACCCCAAGACCAACCCGCTGATTGACTGGGACTTCCTGAACCGCTGCACTGTCGGCTTCGACAAGGACCACATGCCCAAGGACGCCGACCCCAAGGAGAACTTCAAGGACTACGTCCTGGGCACATTCGACGGCCAACCCAAGTCGGCGGAGTGGGCCGCGCAGATCTGCGGCATCGCCCCCGACAAGATTCGCGCCCTGGCCCGCGAGATCGCCCGCACGAAGCGCGTCGCCCTGCTCACCGGCTGGGCGCCCGCCCGCGTCAACAGCGTCGACTCGTGGCCGCAGATGTTCATGACCCTGGGCTGCATGACCGGCCACATCGGCCAGCCCGGCCGCATGACGGGCGTGAGCTGCTGGGAGAAGGCGGCCAACGGCGGCCCGAACCTGGTCAACCCCGGCGGCGCAGGTGTGCCGAGCGTCGGCGACAACCCGATCAAGACGGTCATCAACAACAACGAGTTGTGGGACGCCATCCTGACTGGCAAGTACACCGCCGGCTACAAGAACGTCAAACCGATTAATATCCAGCTCATTTATCACAGCAGCGGCTCGGCCCTCAACCAAAAGGTCGGCCTGGTCAAAGGCATCCAGGCGCACCGCAAGGTCGAGTTCGTGGTGACCCAAACGCACTTCCTGAATTCGAACGCCAAATATTCCGACCTCGTCCTGCCCGTGACGACCATGTGGGAGCGCGAGGGCACCGTCCGCAACAATCGCGAGCAGATTATCTGGGCCGGCCAGGTGGCGCAACCTCTCTATGAGGCCAAAGACGACATCTGGATCGCCCGCGAACTCGGCAAGCGCCTCGGCCTCGACCCGGCCAAGATTGACCCCATGCCGCTCAAACAGCAGGTGTTCAACCAGATCGCCGGCACGAAGGTGTCGAAGGCCGACGGCTCGGGGACCGAGACCCTCGTCACCATCACCGACGCCGACATCGCGGCGTTAGGTGTCCAGGGCAAGCCGCAGCAGGGCCGCATTCCTCTCAAGGAGTTTGAGACCAGCGGGACCTACCAGGTCGAACGCAAGCCTGGCGACAAGCTCGGCTACATCGCCCTGGCCGCCTTCCGCAATGACCCGGAGAAGAACGCGCTCAAGACGGATAGCGGCAAGCTGGAGATTTACTGCAAGCAAATCGTCGAGTTCGTCAAGAACTCTGGCTTCGATGAGATTCGGCCCATCCCGGCCTACCGCAAGGTCATCGAAGGCTACGAGGACACGTTCAAAGATTGGGAGAAGCGCGTCAAGGGTGACTTCCCCCTCCAGCTCTACACCATCCACTACCGCCGCCGCACCCACTCCGTGTTCGACAATCTGCCCTGGCTGCGCGAAGCGTTCCCGCAGGAGTTCATCATGAACCCGCGTGACGCCGAGGCGCGGGGCATCCAGAACGGCGACATTGTCAAGATCACCAGCCGCCACGGTTCGGTCATCCGCCCGGTGTTCGTCACCGAACGCATCACGCCCGGCGTGGTGACGTTGGGTGAGGGGGCCTGGTCCGACATGGACGAGGCGGCCGGCGTGGACAGGGCCGGAGCGACCAATACCCTCAACGGCGCCATCCCAACCGGCCAGGGCCACCAGGGGTGGAATAGCTGTAACGTCCAGGTAGTGAAGTACGATAAGCCGCTCGCTCCCGACTACAAGTGGCCGCAGCGCATCGTCTTCCCGGGAGGCGCACAGAATGTCTAAGCAACTTGCTTTTTACGTGGACTCCTCGATCTGCACCGGCTGTAAAGCCTGCCAGATCGCGTGTAAGGATAAGAACAACCTGGACGTGGGCCAGCTCTTCCGCCGCGTCTACGAGGTCAATGGCGGCGGCTGGGTGGAGCGCAACGGCTTCATGGAACCCAACGTTTTCGCCTACACCCTGTCGGTGAGTTGTATGCACTGTCAGGACCCGCTGTGTATGGAGGTCTGCCCGACAGGCGCGACCTTCAAACGCGCTGACGGCGTGGTGATGGTGGACCAGGACGTGTGTATCGGCTGCCGCTACTGCGAGTGGGCCTGCCCCTACGGCGCGCGCGTCTACAACGAGACCACCAAGACCGCGACCAAGTGCAATTTCTGCCAGGACCTCCTGGCGCAGGGCGAGCCGCCCGCCTGTGTCGGCGCGTGCCCCATGCGCGCCCTGGACTTTGGCGAACTCAGCGAACTACAGGCCAAGTACGGCGCGGAGACCGGGGTCTTCCCGCTGCCCGATGGCGACCTCACCCAACCTTCGATTGTTATCAAACCCCACCGCGACGCCCGCCTGGCCTCATCTCAGACGGCCCGCATCGCTAATCCTGGAGAGGTGTAACCATGAACGTACGCGAATGGGCGCTCGTCGCCTTCACCATCCTGGCCCAGATGTCCGTCGGCGCCTTCGTCGTCCTCGGCCTCGTCCATGCCTGGGCCATGCAGCGTTACTCCCCCGACAAGGCCGACCAACTCTCCGACCGCGCCCTCCTCGCCATCGGTCCCACCCTGGCGCTCGGTCTGCTCGCCTCCCTCTTCCACCTCGGCAATCCCCTCTTCGCCTACCGCGCCGTCTTCAACCTCGCCTCCTCTTGGCTCAGCCGCGAGATTGCCCTCGGCTCCACCTTCGCCCTCCTCGGCGCCCTCTTCGCCTTCCTCCAGTGGCGTAAGATCGGCTCCTTTGAACTGCGCAATGTCGTCGCCTTGCTCGCCGCCACCGTCGGCCTCGTCCTGGTGTACGCCATGGCCCGCGTCTACATGCTCCCCACTCAGCCCGCCTGGAACACCTGGGCCACCCCGGTCTCCTTCTTCGTCACCACCTTCCTCCTCGGTACCCTCGCCATCGGCGCCGCCTTCGTGGCGACCTACTGGTGGGAGTGGCGCGGCGGTCGCCTGCAAGGCTCGGCCCTGGCCGAGATGCTGCGCCC
>JAHCIP010000368.1 GCA_026129165.1 Anaerolineae bacterium | reverse complement strand
CCGGCGGCGGGCGGCGCGGCGGCCAAGCCGGCCGCCAAGGGCGCTAAGCTGGTGTTCTGGACCAACCAGAACCCCGAGCAGAGCAAGACCGAGTACGACGCCCTCAAGGCCCAGATTGATAAGTGGGCCAGCCAGACGGGCAACACCGTCGAAGTCAACTTCATTACCGACTATCAGCAGAAGTTGCCCATTGCCGCGCCGGCCGGCCAGGGTCCCGATGCCATGGGGCCTTTCCCTCACGACCAGATGGGTGAGTGGGCTAAGATCGGCATCATTGAACCCTATAGCGAGATCAAGGACGCCGGGCAGTACATCCAGGCCGCCCAGGACGCCGTCAAGTTTGATGGCAAGATCCAGGGCATGCCCATCTTCATCGAGTCGGTCGGTCTGGTCTGCAACACCAACCTGGTAAAGACCCCGCCCAAGACGATGGAAGAGCTGGTCCAGATCGCGAAGACGCAGACGACAGGCGGCAAGTACGGCTTCGTCTTCCCGATTCTCGAAGCGTACCATATGTACTCGTTCATCACGGCCCAGGGCGGCTACGTCTTCAAGTACGACCAGGGCAAGTATGATGAGAAGAATATTGGTCTGAACAACGACGGCGCGGTGAAGGCGATCACCTTCCTGCAGAGCCTGGTCAAGGACAAGCTGATCCCCGAGAGCATTCTGGACCACCCCACGATGCACGACGCGGTGACCAGCCTGGTGGAGAAGGGCAACGTTGGCTGTACCATCAATGGTCCCTGGATTCTGAACGGTCTCAAGAAGGCCAATGTCCCGTACAGCATTTCCCGCATCCCTACCTGGGAAGGCAAGACGCCCCAGCCCTTCAGCGGCGTCCAGATGTTCCTGGTCAACTCCAAGAGTGCCAACAAGGCCGCCGCGGCGGACCTGGTCAGCTTCCTGGCGAACAAGGACAGTGCGGTGGCGCTGACCAAGGCCTTTAATAAGGCTCCCGTACGCAAGGACGTGCTGGATGATGCGAGCCTCAAGGACAATACGGAACTGAAGGCGTGGGCCGACCAGGCCTCGGTCGCGGTGCCCATGCCCAATATCCCGGAGATGCAGCAAGTGTGGAAGCCGTGGAGTGATGCCACTGACGCCATCATCCCTGGCAAGGCGGAGGCGAAGTCCACGATGGATCAGGCGGTCGCCCAGATCAAGTCCAACATCGAGAAGGCGCGTAAGTAAGCGGTAAGTAGACCAGAAGGCAGTAGGCCGGCATCGCCCCTACTGCCTTCTGTTTACCTCACTCTGAGCGAGCGAACCACGGAGGATTCTATGGCAAGCATAGCCGCTCCAAGCCCGGCTGCTACAAAGAAGGCTGGCTTCCCCGTCTGGCCCTACGTCTACATGACTCCGCTGTTTGTGTTTGTCCTTCTCTTTACCCTGATTCCCGCCTTCTTCACCATTCTCATCGCGTTTAGCAACTATAGTAAGTTCAACCGCTTCGACGTCTTGAACCTCGGGGCCTATCGTTGGGTGGGCTTCGACAACTTCACCGAGATTTTCTCCCTCGGCGGCGGCTTCTTCCCGGTCGTCGGGTGGACGGTGCTGTGGACCTTCGCTACCTCCTTCCTGAATATCGCGTCGGGCATGGCGCTGGCTCTGTTGCTCAACCATCCGGGGTTGCGCGAGCGCAATCTCTATCGCGCCATCCTCATCATCCCGTGGGCGCTGCCGTTCATCCTCAGCGTTCAGATGTGGGGCGGCCTCCTCAACTACGAGGGGGTCTACAATCAGATTATCGGTCTGTTGGGGATCGCCCCGGTCCGCTGGCTCCAGACGACGTGGGCGGCGCGGGCAGCGGTGCTCGTGCTGAATATGTGGCTGAGTTATCCCTACTTTATGACGGTGTCCCTGGCCGCCTTGACCTCGATCCCGCGCGATATGTACGAGGCGGCGGACATTGATGGGGCCAGGACGTGGGACAAGTTCCGTTCGATTACCTTCCCGTTCATGATGATGTCGCTCATGCCGCTGGTCGTCGTCCAGTTGGCGCAGCAGTTCCAGAACTTCGGCGTCATCTACCTGCTCACGCAGGGCAACCCGCTGGCCTTCCCCGGCGCGGACTACGGCACGACGGACACTCTCATCACCTACACCTACAAGATTATCTTCAATCTCCAGCGCTACGGTCTCGCCTCGGCCTACGGTATTATCATCTTCCTCGTCGTGGCCGCCATGACGATGATCAACTCGCGTCTGACGAACGCCTTCCGGGAGGACTAAATGGCTCAGCAAACCATGGCTACCCCCACGACTCGCGCCACTCCGCGCTCGGCGCAGAGTTACCGGTCGCGCAAGAATCTTGAGGTCTGGATCATCCGCGTGATCGTCATCGCCATCGTGGTGGTCACCTTCTTCCCTACCTTCTACGTCGTCATGACATCGTTTAAGGCGGGCGAGAGCTTGCTGGCCCAGAGCATCCTGCCCGAGTCGTATACCCTGGAGAACTACACCAAGCTGTTCGCCGGGGCGCTGCCCACCTGGATCCGCAACAGCCTCATCCTGGGCTTGATTGGCTCGACCATCTCGACCCTCATCGCCACCCTGGCCGGCTACGCCTTCTCCCGCTTCCGCTTCCCCGGCCGGCGCTACGGCATCCTGATTCTGCTGCTCATCGGGATGTTGCCGACGACCATGTCCATCGTCTTCCTGTATGGCGTCTTCGCCCAGTTGGGAATGCTGGATAACCTGGTCTGGCTGGGCATCCTGTTCGGGGCGAGTGGCGGCCTGGCCGTGTGGCTCATGAAGAACTACATGGACACCATCCCGAAGGACCTGGACGAGGCGGCGTTTGTGGACGGCGCGACCCACTGGCAACTCTTTACCAAGGTCGTCTTCCCGCTCATCACCCCCATGCTGGTCGCCCAGTTCATTCTGTCTTTCATCGGCATCTACAACGAGTACCAGACGGCGACCATCTTCCTGTCCAAGCCGGACCTGTACCCTCTCGGTGTCGGCGTGCGCGGCTTCCTCAGCGGCTACCGTACCAACTGGACGGCGTTCTGCGCGGCGGCCGTCGTCGGCTCGGTGCCCATCTTTGCCGTCTTCCTGCTGGCCCAGAAGTTCCTGGTCGAAGGTATGACCAAGGGCGCGGTGAAGGGGTAGACTGAAGGCTGAAGACTGAAGACTGAGGATGGACTGACGCCCGTTTGCTCGTCATAGTGTGGCGTTCAGGCCGCAGGTCTGGGCTACCCCGTGGCCTAAACGCCAGGGCTGCCCTCTCGCGCCGCTGCGGCCTGAACGCCCCCGCTGGTGAGAGAACCGGGCTATATTTCACAGCTTCTTCCTGGATGGCCCCTTGAGTTTTGGAACACATGTTCTAAAATAGAGGTAAATCCACTGCGGAGGAAGCTGGCTATGGGTGAGACACCCACTCACTACGACACAGGCTATGACCCGGAAGCGTCCCCCCTTCACCTGCGGGGAGGATACTGGTTTCGCGTATCCGCCAACTTTATGAAGTACTATGCCCCCCGCCTGCCCCCCATTGCCCTCAACGTCTACATCTACCTCTGCTACCGCGCCAACGACTATAGCGTCTGCTGGCCGAGCGTCAACCGCATGGCGCGTGACCTCAACCTGTCGCGCAGCAGTATCCAGCGCGCGCTTAAAACCCTTGTCAGGGCCAGGCTCGTGCTATACCAGCATCGCTTCGGCGCCACCACAGGGGGGCCGAGATCCAACTTTTACCTGGTCTGCCCCGCCCTGCCCCCGGCGGATGCACCCGCTAGCGGCCACACCGACGTTGACGACGCGGGGGACGCTGAGGGCGAGGGCGAGGGTGAGGACTGGGGAGACAACGGCGCGGCGGAGTGTGCAGATGGTGGTGGGGGGGTACGCAAATGATGAGGGGGGGACTGAGTTATCCACAGAATTGTCCACACCCCCCTGTCCACCTGGCGCACTCGGTTCTGTCTGACACCTGCCCCTGGCGCAGTGAGATACCAGGACGGTGGCTAGGGGAAACTGGGGGGGTATCTCAATGCGTCACGAACTAGAATCAGTTAACCAGACTCATCTAACCAGATTCAAAGGAACCAGACCCACCGGCGGGTGGGGGTGGTCCTGAATGGGGAGGGAGAATGCAGGATTTTACCTTTGGCCCGTTGACCCAGGTGGAGCACCGACTGACCCGCCTCCGCCAGCAGCGCAGTGGGGTTCAGCACCGCCACCAGACGCTACCGCTGGACCCGCTGCCCGGCCAGCCGGTCGTCGTCCAGGCGCTGACCGGCCCCAACTTCCCCGTGGACCGCGTCACCCTGTACTACACGGTGGACGGCACGGAGCCGCACGGCAGCCGAGGCGAGGCGCAGGTGGGCATGGCCCTGGCGATGGAACCGGCCGAGGTCGAGTGGGACTTGATTGACTGGGGCTACCTCACCGTCTGGCGGGCGACCCTGCCCCCGCAACCTGAAGGGACAAAGGTCATCTACAAAATCGGCGCGTGGCACACGCGGGGCGGGCTGGGCGGCTCGGCGGCCGAGGTCTTTGCCGACAACGGGGCCGCCTCGTCGGCCGGCGCGACGCGCTTCGCCCTGGCCTACGACACCCTGACCCCGCCCGACTGGATTTGGGACACCAGCCTCTACTTCGTCTTCCTGGACCGCTTCGCCCCCACCCCAGGCCAGCGTTTCAAGGACGAGGGGACGCCGAGGGGCTTTTCGGGCGGCACGCTGCGCGGCGTCATCGACAAGCTGGGCTACATCGCGGAGTTGGGCGCGAACTGCGTCTGGCTGTCGCCCTGCTTCGAGGGGCCGACCTACCACGGCTACCACGTCACCGACTATAAGAAGGTCGAGTCGCGCTGGGGAACCAACGCCGACCTGATGGAACTAGTGCGCCAGGCGCACAACCTGGGCATCCGCGTCCTACTCGACTTCGTGCCCAACCACTCGGCCCGCCAGCACCCCTACTTCCAGGCCGCCCAGGCCGACCAGGCCAGCCCGTACACCCAGTGGTACACCTTCAAGCAGTGGCCGCACGACTACGAGATGTTCTACACGGCGCGTGACCTGCCCAAGCTCAACCTGGAACACGCCGAGGCCCGCGCCTGGATGATTGACGCCGGCCGCTACTGGCTGGAGGAAGTGGGCATTGACGGCTACCGCCTGGACCACGCCGCTGGCCCCAGCCACCACTTCTGGACCGACTTCCGCCGCGCCACCCGCGCCGCCGCGCCCGACTCGTTCACCGTGGGCGAGGTGGTCGAGGCGGCGGATACGCTGAGGACCTATGCCGGCCGGCTGGACGGGGTGCTTGACTTTATGTTCGTGGACGCGGCCCGGCGCTTCTTCGCCTACGACGGCCTGGACGCCGCCCAGTTCGACACCTTCCTGACGCGCCACGACGGGTACTTCGGCCAGGGTCTCGTCCGGCCCACGTTCATTGACAACCACGACATGAACCGCTTCCTGTTCGTGGCGGGCAACGACAAGGACCGCCTGCGCCTGGCCGCCACGT
>JAHCIP010000367.1 GCA_026129165.1 Anaerolineae bacterium | reverse complement strand
CTATCCCCGACCTCGCCACCAAATGGACCGTCTCGCCCGACAACTTGACCTACAACTTCACCCTGCGCGACGATGTCAAGTTCCACGACGGCCAGAAGTTCAGCGCCGACGATGTCAAGTTCACTTATGAATTGATGCTCAACGAAAAGGTCAACTCGCCGCGCCGTTCGTCCCTCGCCGTCATTGACTCTATCAACGTGAAAAGCCCTACCGAGATTGAGTTCAAGCTCAAGAGCGTGACGGCCGACTTCCTGGTCTCGCAGTCGAGCTACCAGATTCTGCCCAAGCACATCCTCGGCTCGGTACCCCCCGAGCAGATCAACACCCACGACTTCAACACCAAGTCCCCCATCTACACCGGCCCCTTCAAGTTCAAGGAGTGGGTCAAGGACGACCACATCACCCTGGTCGCCAACCCGGACTACTTCCTCGGCAAGCCCAAGCTCGACCAATACATCTACAAGGTCGTCAAGGACGCCAACGTCGTCGCCGCCCAGTTGAAGACGGGCGAGATTGACTGGGGCGCCTTCGAGCCGGCCCTGCTGGAGGAGATGCAGAAGCAGCAGAACCTCAACATCAAGGCGTATGACCAGTTCAGCTTCACCTTCTACTCGTACAACCTGGACCCGGCCAAGACCCCGCTGTTCCAGGATGTGAAGGTGCGCCAGGCGCTACTCTACGCCCTCGATCGCGATGCCATGGTCAAGAAGATCATGTTCGGTCAGGGCAGCGTGGCAAACACGAGCGTACCCCTCATCTCCTGGGCGTACAACAAGGACAACCAGCCGCAGTACAAGTTCGACACGGCCAAGGCCGAGTCGCTGCTAGACGAGGCGGGCTGGAAGAAGGGCAGCGACGGGATGCGGGCGAAAGACGGCAAGAAGCTGAGCTTCACCTGCTACACCAACGCCGGTAACAAGGTGCGCGAGAGCTATGTGACGGTGATGCAGGAGCAGTGGCGCAAGATTGGCGTGGAGATGACGCCGAAGCTGGAGGAGTGGAACGCCTTTCTGGACCGCATCACCAAGACGCGCGACTTTGAGTGCTTCCTGGTTGGCTTCTCGTGGGGGGTGGACCCGAACCAGAAGACGATGTGGCACACCAGCTCGTACAACGGCGGGTTCAATATGAACAAGTACGCCAACCCGGACCTAGACAAGATCCTGGACGACGCGCTGAACACGACGGACATCAACAAGCGCAAGGAACTGTACTTCAAGATGCAGGAGATCGTGGCGAAGGATGTGCCGTCGGTCATCCTGGACTTCCCTAAGGCGCTGGTGGCCGTCAACAAGCGCGTGGTCAACCTGGAGCCGAAGGCGGTCGGTACGCGCAACAACGTCGAGCAGTGGGCCGTGACGGACGGGAAGTAGCAAGTCAGTAGACAGGACAGAGTAGTCAGTAGTCAGAAAGCCTGACTACTGACTACTTCCCCTCGGAGGTTCTATGCAACGCTACATCCTGCGGCGAGTACTCCAGTCCATCCCACTGCTGATTGGAATTACGATTGTCGTCTTCCTGCTCGTCCACGCTGCGCCGGGTAATCCGCTGGGGGAGTTCGAGTTTAACCCCAACATCAAGCCCGAAGACATCGCGCGGATTCGCTCCAACCTGGGCCTGGACAAGCCGCTGTATGAGCAATACTTCCTTTGGGTCAGCGGCATGTTGCGGGGGGACTTTGGCGTGTCGCTGATTACCGGGCGCCCGGTGCTTGAGCAAATCGGGGAACGCCTGCCGAAGACGCTCCTGCTGTCCCTGACCGCGCTCGTGCTCGCCATTGGGTTATCCATTCCTATTGGGGTCTATGCGGCGGTCAAGCGCGGCTCGTGGTTCGACCAGGTCGCTACGGTGACGTCTACGATGGGCCAGGCCATCCCTTCCTTCTGGTTTGGCCTGATTATGATTCTCGTCTTCTCCGTCAGGTTCAAGGAGTTGGGCTGGCCCTCCTTCCCGTCGGGCGGCGTGACCACGCCCGGCCAGCCGTTCTCGCTGGCCGACCTCCTGCATCACCTGGCGATGCCGGCCTTTGTGCTGGCCTTTATCAATATCGCTGGCTGGACGCGCTATGTGCGGTCGAGCCTGCTCGAAACGATTAACCAGGACTTTGTGCGGACGGCCCATGCCAAGGGCTTGCATGACCGCACAGTGATCTTCCGCCACGCGCTTCGTAACAGCCTGATCCCCGTCGTGACGCTCATGGGTCTGGCTCTGCCGGGCCTGGTCAGCGGCGCGCTGGTCATCGAGGTCATCTTCTCGTGGCCGGGCATCGGCCGTCTGGCCTTTGACGCCGCGCGGTCGCGCGACTACACCACGATTATGGGGCTGGTGACGATTACCTCCTCGTTGGTGGTGCTGGGAAATCTGCTGGCCGACATTACCTATGGACTGCTCGATCCTCGCATCAAGTATCAATAGCGGACGAGACAGGAGACGGCGATGAGTTCAGTCGTTCAAGAGCGCGGCGTGCGCGCCCCCAAAGCCTTTGCCCCACCGGCGGCTCAACCGAGCCAGAGCTACTGGGCGCGCGGCTGGCGGCGGTTCCGCCGCGACCGCCTGGCCATGGTCTCGGCGGTCATCGTCCTGTTATTGGTGCTCATGGCGCTGGGGGCGGATGTGATCTCGTCCACGGTGACCAAACATACCTACTACGAGCAGAGCCTGTTGTACTCGTTCGAGCCGCCGTTCAGTGAGGGCTACATCCTAGGGGCGGACGAATTGGGGCGTGATGTCCTGACGCGGGCCGTCTACGGGGCGCGAGTGTCGTTGAGCGTGGCCGGGCTGACGGTGCTCATCGCGTTGACCATTGGGACGATTATCGGCGCCCTGGCGGGCTACTATGGCGGCTTGGTGGACGCGACACTGATGCGCTTTGTGGACGTCATTATCTCGCTGCCCGGCTTGTTTGTCCTCATCCTGATTTCGACCTTTTTCTCACCCAGTGTCGTGGTCCTGGCCTGCGTCATCGCCTCATTAAGCTGGACCGGCATCTCGCGCCTGGTGCGCGGCGAGGTGCTGGCGGTCAAGGCGCGCGACTATATTGACGCGGCGCGAGCCGTCGGGGCGACCAACTCGCGCATCTTGGTCAAGCACATCCTGCCCAATATCGTCAACGTGATGATCGTCTGGGCGTCGCTTTCCATTGGCGGTATCATCCTAACCGAGGCGGCCCTGAGCTTCCTGAGCTTTGGCATCCAGCCGCCGGTGCCGAGTTGGGGCAATATGCTGACCAACTCGCAACAGTACATCTACCACTCCATCAGCCTGGTCCTGATTCCCGGCTTCTTTATCTTCATCACCGTCCTCACCGTCAACCTGATGGGCAATGGCCTGCGTGACGCCCTGGACCCTCACACGAAGCAGTAGGGGAGGAATCGGGCTGCCAGAATTTCCGGAACACGAAGACCACGCAAGGCCATGAAAGACGCGAAACTTTCGTGGCCTTCGTGTTTCTTCGCGTATTTCGTGGTCCAAAACGCGACTAACAGGGCAGGTCTGGGCTGGTGCAGAGTAGGCGTTAGCGGGCCAGGTCTACTTTGGCGTAGACCTCGGCCAGCGGTAGTCGACACTCGATGGAGGGCAGATCAACGGTGTCTTCTAGGCGGTCCGTCTCGGTCAGCGTCCAGGCCCCATCAGGCTGGCGGGTGTAGTGGACGATGTGGTAGGCGGTCTGGGAGACGAGGAGGTACTCCTCAAGCGAGGGGATGCGGCGGTAGTTGTTGAACTTCGCGCCGCTATCATAGTCGGCGGTGGTGTCAGAGAGGACTTCGATGATGACGGTGGGGTTCAGCAGGGTATCGGGCTGCGTCTTGGCGTGGAAGCGCGGCTCGCCGCACACGATGACCTGGTCGGGGTAGGCATAGCCATCGGTGGCCGAGATGTGGACGCGCATCTGGGCAGAGTAGGCTTCGCAAGAGCGGTTCTGTAGTTGGCTGCCGAGTAAAGCTGTGAGATTGGAGTTGACCAGGTTGTGTTCGCGGCTGGCGCCCGTCTTGGGGACGACCTCGCCATTGATATACTCGACGGGGCGTTCCGAGGCCTGGTCGAGGGCGAGGTACTCGTGCAGGGTGAAAGGGATTCTCGGCTGGGCTGCCATGTGAGCATCCTCCTAACCCTATTCTAAGCCCCGTGACGCGGCTTGTCAATCGCCTTGCCGGGACGCCAGGGCGATATCAGAGGCAGAGGGGGGAGGGCAACGGGCTATCAACGGATTCGGGGGGGCGGATTGAACGGATGAAGCTATTCAGAGTGACATAATCCGTTAAATCTGCTCCTCAAATTCGTTGACAGCATGTTCTTTAGGCTAACCCTACGACTTTGACACGGCCTTGCGCGGGCGCAGCCAGCGGCCGAGGATACCCCGGTCGAGGCGGGGGGACCGGGCGAAGTCGGCGCGGTGCTTCCAGACAAAGAGGAGCAGGCTACCGATCCACACGGCCCACCACTCCCACGGCGGCGGCGCGACCAGGAAGAAGACGGCCAAAGTTAGCATACCGAGCAGGACGGCCCAGCCCTCGACGACCAGAACGGCGAGCCAGACGGCGAAGGCGAGGCCGAGGACCAGGGGAACAATATACAGGCTCAGCCCGCACCAGACGCCGAAGGTGACGGCCAGCGCCTTGCCGCCGCGCCAGCCCAGGAAGGGGGAGTAGGCGTGGCCGAGGATGGGGGCGAGGCTGACCAGGACCAGGGGCCAGCCCGCCAGCCCACCGACGTAGTGGGCCAGCCCGACCGGTAGCGTTCCTTTGAGGAACTCCAGGAGGATCGCCAGGCTGCCCCAACCCTTGCCGCCGGCGCGGAACACATTGGCCGCGCCGGGATTGCCGTCGCCGTAGGCCCGAATATCCACGCCTAGCGCAACCTGCCCCAGCCAGTAGGCCAGGGGCAGCGCGCCAGCGAGAAACGCGGCCACAACCCAGAAGATACTTGACATAGGCGTTTTGATGACGGTCTACACCCGGCGGTCTTTCCAGCGAACGCCGCGCCCGAAGAGGCGGCTGAGCAGACCCCAGCAGCCCGCCGCCTGAACCACCAGCGCGCCCAGCGGCGCCAGCGGCGCGTACCCCTGTCCGCCAAACCGGCGCGCCCATGGCAGCAGGCTGAGGGTGACGGCGGCCCAGGTGGCGAGCAGCCAGGCGGGTGACAGCCGTTTGAGCGCCACAGCCCCCCCCACCAACAACGGAGTCATGACCGCCGTAATCAGGAGCAGGGTCCAAACGAGACCGTTTGTCCAGCGGAGTGAACCAGAGCCGAGGCGGGCCATACCCTGCCACAGGTGGCCGATATCCTGGTACATCTGGACCGAGGCGACCGTCTCACCGTTAAGGATAGGCACATAGTAGCCCAGGCTATGGAGGAGGTGGCCGAGGGCGAGGTCTTCCAGCGGCTCGCGCCACACCTGGGCGAAGCCGCCACTCGCTGTATAGACCCCCCGCCGCAGGAGGATGTACTGGCCGTTCAGGATAGGGTGGCCGGCGTCATGCCCGGCGAAGAGGGCGGC
>JAHCIP010000366.1 GCA_026129165.1 Anaerolineae bacterium | reverse complement strand
GAGCGCCCGAAGCCGCGCGCGTCGTAGCGGATGACGCGGTGGCGCCCCGCGAAGGCCGCCCACTGGTCGTCCCACATGCGCGTGTCCAGACTGAAGCCGTGGACCAGGACGAGGGGCGGCCCCTCTCCCGCTACCTCGTAGTAGAGCTGTCCGTCTTCGACAGGGACAAACCCGCATACGGTATCCATGCTGTCCCACCTGTTCTAGGCCGGCACGGGCGTTAGATTCTCAACTTCGATCCTTCCCTCTTGCCCGGGCGAAAAGACGACGGCGGAAGCATCCAGAATCTCGATCCCAACGATACGCCCATCCGGCGAATAGTTGACGGCCACTTCTTCCGAAAGGCGGTGTGTCGTCACTTCGACAGGCCCATCTAGAAAGCGAATGTACATGGCATCTACTTATGGATCATAGCTTACCTTCATGGCCTGCACTACACCTAGAACAAACCGGGGATGTTGAGTCCGCCCGTCAGCCCCTTCATGCGCTGCTCGGCCAACTCCTGCGACTTGTCCACGGCCTGATTGACGGCCGAGACGATCATATCCTGGAGCGTCTCGACATCTTCGGGCGAGAGGGCTTCCGGGTCAATCTTGAGCGCCACCAGCTTCTGGTGGCCGTTCATGGTCACCGTTACCGCCCCACCGCCGCTCGTCACCTCGACCGTTTCCGTCGCTAGCGCCTCCTGGGCCTTCGCCATGTCCTCCTGGAGTTGCTGAATCTGCTTCATCATGCCCGCCTGCCCGCCGCCCATTGGTACGCCGCCACTCCGGCCCATCGGCCGCGCCATCGGCTTCCCACCTTTTTTCGCCATGAGTTCCTCCTAAAATAGTGCGTAGTGCGTACTGCGTATTTTCTTCTCCGAGATACGCACTACGCACTACGAAATACGCATCACGCATCACGTATCGAGCGAAATGCCCGTAATCTTCCCCCCCATGCGCACCGCCTCCTTGACCACCGGATCGTCCGTCGCTTCCTGGAGCGGGTTCTTCGGACGTTCCGCGTCCATCTCAGCCTTCGTCTTGGGCGTCAGCTTGAACTGGACGCGCACCGGGCTGCCTAACGTACGGCTGAGGACATCTTCGAGCAGGCCGCGCCGCTTGGTGTCCTCCAGTTGCTTCTGATGGAACGAGTAGTAGACGCCCAGTGTCACCTGATTGACCGTCGCTTCGAGGGGGTAGCAATCCTTGAGCAAACCTCCCACGCGTTTGTCCTGCTGGTTGACCGCCGCCAGGAACGCCTCCCACTGGCTGACCAGGTCGAGCACCGGCCCCTCCACCGTCGTCGCCTCACTACGGGGCGGTGGGGCTACCTCAGCCGCCGCCTCGGAACGTGAGGGCGACAGCGGCGGTGGGGCGGCTGGTGTCTCCACGGGGCGGGACGGGATCGCGGGCGCGGGATGAGCCGACGGGGCTGCCCGGTGCGCTGGGCCAGGCGCACCATCGCCGCTGGCTTGCGGCGTGCGGCTGAGGTCCAGCGTTGCCTCGACCAGCGCCAGTTCCAGGGGCAGTTGCATCTGGAGGGCGCTTCGCTGCGACTGCGCCGCCTCGGTGAACAGCTTGATGGCGCGCACCAGGGCGGCCGGCGCGATGCGCCGCGCCTGGGTCTCCAGACGGCTCTGCGTCTCCGCCGTCACGTTGAGCAGCCCGCCGCTCCCATTCTGAATGAGCATCAGGCTGCGCAGGTACTCTAGAAGCTGGTTGACCAGTTGCCGGCCGTCCACGCCCGCGTCTACGGCCTGGTTGATCAGCCGCAGCCCCCCCGCCGTGTCGCCCAGCACCAGATGCTCCGCCAGCACTTCGACCGCCGCATCCGCCGCCGTCCCCAGCACCGACTGCACCTGGGCCAGGGTAATGTTCTCCCCGCCAAAAGCCACCATCTGGTCCAGCAGGGAGATGGCGTCGCGCAGCCCGCCCTGGGCGTAGCGGCCGATGAGTTCGATGGCGGCCGGCTCGGCCTCGAAGCCTTCGGTCGCGCAGATGTGCGTCAGGTGAGCGACCATGTCGCTCAGCGGAATCCGCTGGAAGGAGAAGCGCTGGCAACGCGAGAGGATGGTGGCCGGGATTTTATGCGCCTCGGTCGTCGCCAGGAAAAAGAGGGCGTGGGGCGGCGGCTCTTCGAGCGTCTTGAGCAGCGCGTTGAAGGCCGGCGTGGACAGCATGTGGACTTCGTCAATGATGTAGACCTTGTACTGCGCCTCGCTCGGCGCGAACTGCACCTTCTCAATCAGGTCGCGCACATTGTCCACACCGGTGTGCGACGCCGCGTCAATCTCAATCAGGTCCAGCGACCGCCCTTCAGCCAGGCTGCGGCAGACCGCGCACTCGCCACACGGGCGACGCTCAGGCGCGGCGGTGCAGTTGACGGCGCGCGCCAGGATCCGCGCGATGGTCGTCTTGCCCGTGCCGCGCGGCCCGGCAAACAGGTAAGCATGAGCTACCCGCCCCGTTGCTAGAGCATTGCGGAGGGTCTGGAGAATATGCGATTGGCCGACGACGTCCTCGAACGTCTGCGGCCGCCAGCGTCGGTACAGGGCTTGCGCTGCCATCGGGTCTACCTATCGCATTCATCACGGCCAGGTGCTGTTAAGTGTACTCGTCCGAGGGGCGAAATGCAACCATTCCCGGCGGCCTGCCCCCCTCCCCCGCCCGTGCGGCGGCCTGCCCCCCTCCCCCCGCTTGCGGGGGGAGAAGAGGGGGGTGGCTAGCGGCTAAAGTTGTTCGTGGTGACCACGTAGGGCAGAAAGACCCAATGGATGATGGGGGTCGGTGACGGTGACGGTGTGATAGTGTGCGTCGGCGTCAACGTCGGGGTGGCGGTGTCGGTGGGCGTCACCGTCGCCGTCGGGGTGTGGGTGGGCGTGTGGGTGCGGGTACTCGTCGGTGTGAAGGTTGCCGTCGGGGTATGAGTCGCCGTGGCCGTGGCCGTGCGTGTGGCCGTCAGCGTGGGTGTCAATGTCTGCGTCGGTGTTGGCGTTGGCGTGTAGGTGGCCGTCGGCGTGCGGGTGCTGGTCGGCGTGCTGGTCGCGGTGGGTGTCCAGGTCATTGTGACGGTGGAGGTTGGCGTCGGGGTGCGGGTGACCGTGGGTGTGAGTGTCGGCGTCAGGGTTTGCGTTGGGGTCGACGTGCGGGTGACGGTGGGGGTAAGTGTCCGCGTCGGGGTTTGTGTCGGCGTCAGGGTCTGGGTTGGGGTAGGCGTAATGACGTTGAGCAATGGAACGGGGAAAATCGCCTGGCCGGTGATGGTGAAGTTATCCGTGTAGGTCACGCTGGCCTGGTCGCTGACGGGAATCAGGCCGCCGACCAGAGGGCGAACGCTGTAGGTCAGGGTGATGCCATTGGTCGCCACCGGGCCGGTATCCCAGCGCAGGACCGACCCATTCACTTGAGCCGGCGGCGTGCCCGACCCAGGCACAAACTGAACCAGCGAGGACAGCGTGTCCTGTATAGTGGCGCTGCGGATAGACCGCGTCAAGGTTCGCCGCGAGCGGTCAATGATCATATTGCCCGCCGGCGCGCCGCCCATCGTGTCCAGGTTCATAAAATAATCCGGGGCCGTCGCCAGCCCTGCGACGTTAGTCGAGCTGTTGCCCACAGCGATTCCAGCCGCGTACAGCCCGTAGACTTCAATACCCGCCAGGCGCGCTTGGCCAGCAATCGTGGACATCGCGCCTGGATCGTCAAAGCCACCGTCCGACATAACCACGATAATCGGTCGTTGGCGTACATCACGGTTAGGTCCCTTTAGCTCTTCAACCGCCAGCCCAAACGCATCCCCCCCCCGACTGCCTGGAATGTCTGACCTGAGTCCATTAACGATGGTGCGTGTCAGGTCGAATTCGGCTGATAGATGTTCAAAATTCTGCGTACCCAAGCTAAAAGAGGTGATACCGAGACGGTCTATCGAGGCATTGAGGCGGTTAATAATGGCATTGGCAGCAGCCTTTGCCTTAGTTAGCGGTCCAGACGGGCTGTCGTCAAAAGACGTCGAGTGGTCTATGACCAGCATGATCGCCAATGGTTCAGTGACAGGCTGGCAGCGCGGTCGAAAGACCATCTGCACCTGGGCCGTATCACCCAGGACTAGATTGACAGGGTTAGCCCATTTGTCGACATCAACGGGACAGGGGGTGGATAGGGGAATACTGGTGGGGGTAGGGGTGGGGACTTGCTGCGCGTAACCCGTGTCAGGTAAGAGCACCAGAGTAATCAGACCAACGACCATCAGCGTACAGGCAACCAGGCCGACGCGCATATTCTCTCCCGTCCTAGCCTATTCTCACCGGCGTCCGCGACGGCGCCGGCTCATTTCAGAGTGGATTACCGCCAGCTCCATGCCGCCGTGACGCCGTCGGCCACACGCCTCGGCTGGCTGCCGGGCGCGACATCCACGACATAGATACCATAGTGGTCCTGGCCCTCGTCCACGGCGTAGACCAGCGACCGGCTATCGGGCGACCAGACCCGCAGCGAACGGGCATACTGGTCAAAGAACGGAATCAGGCTCACAAACTCCTCGCTGGGGTCGAACCGCGTCACCTCGTGCGCGTCGCCGCTGGCAGCGTCTACGACTTTCCAGAGCAGCGAGGTCTCGCCAGTCTGCTGGTCCTCGTAGAGCGTCAGGGTGGCGATACTGGCCCCATCGGGGGACCAGAAGAAGGCCAGCACGTCATCCTGAGATAGGACGCGCGGGTTGGCCCCCGCCGGGTCGGTGACGGCCAGCGGGCCAAAGGCGATCTGGCCCAGGCCCTGCGCCTCGGGCGAGGCCGTGACGACATAGGCGAGTTGGTCGCTCTGGGGCGACCAGGCAAACGACACCAGGCCGCGATAGGTGATCGCCGGCCGCGGGTCCGAGCCATCGGCGTTGGTGACCACCACCTCATCCAGGTTATTGGCGGCACGGCGCGCATACGCCAGCCGGGTACCATCGGGGGACCAATCCGGGGCGAGGAACAGGGCCGGGTCACTACTCAAAGGCGGCGGCTCCGATTGCCCAGGCTGAACCAGCGAGACGCGCGCCGAGGGGTCGGGCTTGACCCCATCCACGTGGAACAGCAGCCGCTGGCTGTCCGGGGCCCAGTCGTAGTAGAACGGCGAGCCGCGCCCCATCTCCTGCGCCTGGGTCTGCCCCAGCCGCGCCAGCCGCAGCGCGATGGTCTGGCCGACCGATTCGAGGAAGGCCAGTTGGCGGCTGTCGGGCGCCCAGAACAGGTAGAACGGCCCCGACCCATTGACGGTGTGCAGCGTCTCCACCGCGCCCGTCTCCACCGCCGCCGCCTGGAGTAAGGATTCAAATCCGCTGGCAGCCAGGCTCACCTTGACGAAGGCGACCTGACGGCTATCCGGCGACCACGTCGGCGTGCGGTTGATGCGTTGGGCCTGGTCCCCACTCTCGCCGTCCGTCGTCAAGGCCCTGACATCGCTGCCGTCGGGCGCGATGGTGTAGATGTTGCCGTCGGTCCCCTGATAGGCGATGCGGTTGACCGGGGGCGCCTG
>JAHCIP010000365.1 GCA_026129165.1 Anaerolineae bacterium | reverse complement strand
GTCCGCCCACGCCTAGTTCGTCGTTGGCGCTTCAGCGCTCTGCATGTCAAGCGGCGCTCAAGGATCCACGACGAACGCCGAGTTTAATAAAAAGCGCGGTGACGAGCATGGTCACCGCGCTTTCGGCGTCTAGGCGGCGTGGACTAGTACAGGGCGGCTGAAATACGTTGAGGGTTAAGCGACGAGGGGCTTGCCCTGATAGGTCCACTTGAACGGCTTGGCCATCGTGCGATTGTAGTAGTCGATGAAGGCTAGCACCTTGGCTTTGAGGTCATCCACCGAGAGGAACGAGCCACGCTTCAGCAACTTGCGCACCAGGATGCTCAGCCAGATCTCGACCTGATTGAGCCACGAGCAGTGCTTGGGCGTATAGTGGAACACCATCCGATGGCTGGCGTCGCTCAGAAAGGCGGCGCGACTGGCTCGGTTATGCAGGATGCCGCATTTGCCTTTCTCACCCAACTCGATGTCTAGCCCCGACTCGGCCACCACCCAACGGACCAGCGACGCCGAGCGGTGGGTGTCCAGATTGTCCACCACAAAGTGCCAGCCGGTGGCGGCCGTATCGGTGGCGACGACACCCTGGACATGGGCCAGGAAGTCGGCTTCGGTGCGCGTGGGTCCAGCGCTTGGGGCCAGGACGTGGCCGCTGACCACGTCCCGACTGACGATGAACGAGAGCGTACCATGGCGGATGTACTCGAACTCACGCCGTTCAACCTGGCCGGGTGCCAATGGCAAGCCCGGGTGCTTGCGCTCCAGCGCCTGCACACCCGTCAGTTCATCGGTACTGACGACCCGCTTCCCTTGCTCGGTCAGCCGAGGCGCCTCACGGTAGAGCGCGCACACGTCGCTGACCTTGGCGTCGAAGTCAGCCTCGTCGGGTGGCGTCAGCCAGTAGCGGATGCGGTGCGGCTGGAGCGCCCCCTTTTGAGCAGCCGCCCGGCGTGCCGCTCGGAGATGGTCGCGACGATGCCGCGCTCGATGATCTCCTCGGCGATCTCGCGACCACTCCACTGGCTGATCGGCCGCCCGGCCTTCTGGGGCGCTTCGCACGCCAGCGCCACGATCTGGCAGACCTGTTCAGCGGTGATCCGCGCGGGAGCACCCGCGCGCGGCGCATCTTCCAGCCGCTCGGCGACACTCAAGTCATCCAGCGCGATAGCGTGCAAGCCGAGCCAGCGCGTCCGCCAGTGACGGGCTGTGTTGACGTTGGTATCCAATTGCCGCGCCACCTGGGCGTTGTTGAGCCCGTTGGCGCAGGCCAACACGATCCGTGCCCGAAAGGCGATGTGCTGCGGTGTGGTGTGGCGTCGGGTCAGCGCCTCCAATGCCTCGCGTTCCGCTTCGGTCAGTTCGACAGACGGCGGTTTCGGGCCGCGCATAGGCTGCTCCTATCACTGAATTGCCAGTTCGACGCGCCCTCCCCTGCTAATCATACCCTCAGCCTATTTCAGCCGTCTTGTACTAGCTGGCTGTCTCGGCGGGCAGCGTCTCGAGCGGCTTGCGGTTGCCGAAGGCGCGCGGCGCGGTCTGGACGGGCGCGGCCCAGCGGGCGGCGTTGGCGATGACGCGCTGGACTTCGGGGTTGTGGTAGGTCGGGTAGGTCTCGTGGCCGGGGCGGAAGTAGAAGATCTTGCCCTGGCCGCGCTGGTAGCAGCAGCCGCTGCGGAAGACCTCGCCGCCGCTGAACCAACTGACAAAGACCAGATGGTCAGGCTGAGGGATGTCGAACAGTTCGCCGTACATCTCCTCGCGCTCTAGCTCGATGTACTCGCCCAGCCCCTCGGTAATGGGGTGGCCCGGCGCGACGACCCACAGCCGTTCCCTGTCGTTGGCCTCGCGCCACTTGAGGTTGCAGCCCGTCCCCATCAGGCGCATGAAGATTTTGGATAAATGGGCAGAATGGAGCACAATCAAGCCCATGCCATTCAGTACGCGCTGGTGGACGCGCTCCACAATGGCGTCGTCCACTTCGCGGTGCGCCAGATGGCCCCACCACGTCAGCACGTCGGTCTGCGCCAGCACGTCGGTGGTCAGGCCGTGTTCCGGCTCATCGAGGGTCGCGGTGCGGGTCTCGAACCCCTGCTGGCGCAGCGCGGCGGCAATCACGGTATGCATGCCGTCAGGGTAGACGGCCTGGACGCGCGGGTTATGCTTTTCGTGGCGAAACTCGCTCCAGACAGTGACACGAATAGGGTTTGGCATATGAATCCTTTCACGCGGTTTTTGCGGTCGCAACGGCGGACGACGCCGGCGGACCTGGAGGTGTTCATCGAGCGCTGGGACCGGCTGGAGAGCCTGATTATCAACGTCTACCGTCGCGGGTCCGTAGACGCCGAGACCGAAGCCGTCTACGCCGACTTGCGGGCCTGGCTGGCGGAGCATTACCGCGACTGGGCGGTCAGCCTGGAGCCGTTCTGGCGGGCTTCGCGTGAAGGAGGCGCGCCGCCTCCATCGGACCCGTTCGCTCGGCTCCTGGCCCCCACGTCGGCACGGTGGTTCATCCACAACCGCCCGGCCATGCAGGCCCTGCCCGCCGCCCGTGAGGCCCTCAACCGTTATCTCCTCTCGCTCTAACTCTGCATTATAGCACGAGCCGGGCAGAGAGACGAGTTCGGAGTGCGTCTATGCTGGGCAGCGGAAAGTCGCGCCGGACAGAACACGGATTGGGAGGATGGACGGATTAGGAGGCTGACAGTAAACGCAACGCACTCAGCGCGTTGGTCCTAGAGGCCTGATCCGTACATCCTCTTAATCCGTGTTCTCAGCGAGGGGACTTTGACCCATCCCAGCCAGTCCAGGAGGAATCACCATGCCCATCACCCTCGGCCTAGACATTGGCACGACAACGATGACGGCTCTCGCCCTGGACGCCCACAGCGGCCACGTCCTGGCGCGGGCGACACGCCCTAATGAGGCGAACATCACCACCGCCGAGGACCGGGCCAGAGGCCGATCCGAGTGGGATGCCGGGCAGATGCTACAGACGGCGCTGGTCGTCCTAGGCGAGGTGGTGGGCCAGCTTGGAGAGCGTCGTGGGGACGTGGTGGGCCTGGGGCTGACGGGGCAGCAGCACGGCGTCGTCCTGGTGGATGAGGAAACGCGGCCCCTGACGCCGTTTATCAACTGGCAGGACCGGCGGGGGGAAGAGATTGTACCGGGGACCGAGCACACATATACCCAACATGCTGTCGCCTGGCTAGGACCGGATGCCGGCCGGCGCACCGGGTGCAGCCTCGCCAGCGGCTACCTGGGCACGACGCTGTTCTGGCTCCGCGCCAACGACCAGTTGCCTGACGCGGCCCTGGCCTGCTTCATCACCGACTTTGTCGGCGCTCGGCTGACCGCGACTCGGCCCGTCACCGACCCGACCATGGCCGCCAGCAGCGGCTTGCTCAACGTCCAGGCGCGGAACTGGGACGCGGCGGCCATCCAGGCCCTCGACTTGCCGCCGGCCGTCTTTCCAAGGGTGCGCGAGGCGGGCGACCCTCTCGGCGGCCTGACAAAGGAAGCGGCAGACGCTACGGGCCTGCCCGCTGGCCTGCCCGTTTTCGTCGGCCTCGGCGACAACCAGGCCAGCTTTGTCGGCAGCGTCGCCCACTGTGCGGCGTCCATCCTGGTCAACGTCGGCACAGGGGCGCAGGTGTCACGGTATGTGGAGAGGGCAGCCTGGGAAGAGTGGGAAGGGGGGGAAGACGCGCTGGGTCCAGGACGGCCTGAAGTGCGTCCCTTCCCGCGCGGCGGCTACTTGCTGGTCCACGCCGGGCTGTTCGGTGGCCGCACCTACGCCCTGCTGGACCGCTTCTTCCGCCAGGTAGGCGCTGACCTGTTCGACCAGGCGGCTGACATACCCCTCTACGCCCGCCTGAACGAGTTGGCGCGTAGCGTGCCAGCGGGTGCGGACGGCCTGCGCTGCGAGCCGTTCTTCACCGGCAGCCGCGCCGAGCCGGCGCGCCGAGCCGTCTGGACCGGGATGAGCGACGCCAACTTCACGCCCGCCCACCTGACCCGCGCCCTGCTGGAAGGCATGGCCCGCCGCTTCCACCAGGGGTTTAGCCATCTCCAGTCGGTGACGAGCGCCCCGGTCGAGCACCTGGTGGGCGCGGGCAACGGCCTGCGCGAGAACCCGACACTGGCGGAGATCGTGGCGACCCAGTTTGGCTTGCCCGTTCAGATGACGGTCCACCGCGAGGAGGCGGCCTACGGCGCGGCGCTGGTCGCGTCGGTCGGCGCCGAGGTCTGGCCCGACCTCGCCCGCGCCGGCCGCATCATCCACTATGGGGACGCGATTACGCCGCTAGCGCCGGGCGCGCGGCAGCCATGATGCGCTGGATATTCTCCAGCGCGAAGAAGTCGGACGCCGCCACCGTGCCGCTGTTGATGCTCAGGAAGCGATTGGCCTGCTCCGGGTTGTGTCTTAGGGCGGCGATGAGACCGAGCATCTCGGGCGGCGGCGGGGCGAGCCTCGCTCGCTGGCAGGTGATCTCGTAGATGGGCATGAACGCCTGGTCGCGCGCGTGCTGGTAGTGGGCCAGGGCGCGCGGCAATGGAGAAGAGCCAGCCAGCCCATCGGCTAAGGCCGCGCTGAGTCGCTCGGCGTCCAGGAAGCCATCGGTGATGCCCCGGCCAATGATGGGGTCCTTGTGGTAGCCGGCGTCGCCCACCAGCGCCCAGCCGGGGCCGTAGGGCTGACGGAAGAAGTTAGCCGTATCCGCTGTGCCGATGTAGCGCTCTTCGCGGCGGCCGGCCTGCACTCGTTCTGCCAGGTCTGGCGCTAAGTCGAGCGCGCGGCTGAACTGACTCTCGATGCCGGCGCGGACCTGGTGAAACTCGGCGTGCGGCCAGACAATCGCTATGCAGGTGAGGCCGTCGTGGGTGGGGAAGGCCAGCAGGCACCGTCCGGGCCGTGTGTACACTTCGATACCTGAACAGTCCATGCCACTCCAATAGGCGTAGTAGCCGCAGGTGAGGGCCGGGCGCTCGTGATAGGTTGGCGCCTTCACCTGGCGAGCGACAAAGGAGTGCATGCCATCCGCGCCCACGACCACCCGCGCCATTTCTGTCACCATCGGGTCGCCGTGGCTCCCACCCCGGATGCCCACCACGCGGTCGCCGTCCCAGACCAGTTCCTTGACCACAAACCCCTCGCGTACCTCGGCCCCCGCCTGAGCCGCCGCATCCACCAGCAGCTTGTCCAGCACGGTGCGGCGCGGGCAGTAGGCGTCGGCCACGCCGTCGGCGGGCAGCGGCGAGCCGGTCAGGGCCACGGGGCCGACATCGAGGGTGGTCTGGCGGATGGGCGGGCAGCCCGTGGCGGCCAGGGCGTCGAGCAAGCCCCAGCGGTGCAGGGCGGCGACCCCGCTGTTGTGGATGTAGTGGGTGGACAGGATGTCGCTAGGGAAGGTCGCCCGGTCCACGAGCAGGACGCGCAGGCCACGGCGGGCCAGGAGCATAGCGATGGGCGAGCCGGCGCAACGGGCGCCAACGATAATCACATCGTACACTTGA
>JAHCIP010000364.1 GCA_026129165.1 Anaerolineae bacterium | reverse complement strand
GAGGGACGCTCGGCAGAATGCCCTTCAGGCGCGGTTTCAACCGCTGGCGACAGACACAACGCAAAGGACGAAGGACCACAGCGGCGTCTGCCGCTGGCCCTTCGTCCTTCGTCCAATTCGTCAAGCGCGTTCGGGCGCCGGTTCCTCGAACAAGGCGTCCACGTATTCACGGGCGTTGAACACCGCGAGGTCGTCAATCTTCTCGCCGACGCCGATAAACTGGATGGGCACTTTCAACTCGCGCACGATGGCAAAGGCGATGCCGCCCTTGGCCGTGCCATCCAACTTGGTCAAAATCAAGCCCGTCAGAGGCGTCGCCTCGCCAAAGACCTTGGCCTGGGTCAAGCCATTCTGGCCGGTCGTGGCATCCAGGACGAGCAGCGTCTCGTGGGGGGCGCGGTGGACCTGCTTGTTGGCGATAGCCCGCACCTTCTCCAACTCTTTCATCAGGTTGAACTTGGTGTGCAGCCGGCCCGCCGTGTCAATCATGAGGATGTCCATGCGCCGCGCCAGGGCCGCGCTCACGGCATCGTAGACGACAGCGCCAGGATCCGCCCCCTGCGTCGTAGCGATGATCTCGACGCCGGCCCGCTCCGCCCAGACGCGCAACTGATCAATGGCCGCGGCGCGGAAGGTGTCGCCCGCCGCCAGCATGACTTTGCGCCCCTGGTCTTTATGCCAGCGGGCCAGCTTGCCGATGGTTGTCGTTTTGCCAGAGCCATTGACGCCTACCACCAGGACGACCGTCAGCAGGCGGTCGCCCTCGGCGTGCGGACGCTGCGGCTCCTCCAGAATCGCCACCAGGCGGTCCTTGAGCAGGGCCTTGACGCGATCCACACGGCGAATGCCCTGGTTGTCGGCGGCGCGCCGCAGGTCTTCCACCAATTCATTCGCCAGAGCCGCGCCGATGTCGGCGCGGATGAGCAGCTCCTCTAGCTCGTCCCAGGTATCGAGGGTGAGGTCGCCCGCGCCCAGCAACTCGCTAATGCGGCCAAAAAAGCCGCCCTGCCGCGTTTTCTGTAAACTCTCTTCGACTTTCTCTTTTTCCTTGGGTCGTCTAAAGAACACTGAACCACCTCATGATAGAATGCGTTATGAATTATAGGCCAGCCGCCTGCTGGGCCAAAACTCGGCGTGCGAACTCCTTCTCAGTCTCGAAGGTGAGCAAGGCCGGCGCATCGGCCAGTGGAACCCAGACCGGCTCGAAGCGAGCCGTGTCCTTCGCGTCGCGTGGAACAGTCGTCATATCATCGAGGGCCATCAGGAAAGCCGACTCGTGGCGCACGATCCACTTCCCGTCGAGGGGAAACTCGGCGGTGAGCGTGCCGAGGTCAGCCACGACCCGTAGGTGGGCGTAGCCCGTCTCCTCGCGCACCTCGCGCAGGGCGGCCTGTGCGCGGTCCTCGCCGGCTTCGATGTGACCCTTGGGCATACGCACCTCGGCCACCTGCCGCTTGCGCACCAGCAGCGCCTGGCCGTCGTGGACGACCAGCCCGCCGGCCGACTCGTACGTGTGAACAGGTAAGTCTCTCATGCTTGCCCTTTGTTATGGAGATACTCGCCGACGTACTGGGCGAAGCGTTCCAGGTCGCCCAGATCGTGCTGGAGGTAGTGGTACACCAGGGCTGGGTCAACCTGGAGATACAGGTGGACGAGGACATTACGGAACTTCGCCATACCTACCAGTTTGCTCGCAAACTCCGGCGGTAGAACGCCGATGTCAGCTAGACGCGGGAAAATGTCACGATACTCCTCTGGTACCTTGACTCCCTCTTCCGAGAGGATAACCGCACCGATGTCTAACGCGGCCTGAATAGCGAGCTGAAAGTAGCGTTCAGCCGCTCTTGAGATTGTCCTATCCCGGCTGAATTGCTCATACGTCAGCTTCCGGTACTGTCTCAAGGCTTTCACGGAGTCGGAAATAACGCTCAAGCGCGTCGTGATAGGGATCGTATCCACGGGTCAGTTCTCCTCGCCGCGCCCGTTCGATGATGGCGCGCTCGAAGCGTTCGATGACCGGCTTGAAGTCCAGGTAGCGGCTGACGATGCGCGCCGTGTACTGCACCCGGCGGTCGCGGTCACGGCAGGCGAGTACCACGCCGTCGCGCAGGACACGGTAGGCCAGGGCCAGCGGCGCCTGGTTGAGAACCACGACGTCCACATCGTCGAACTTCAGGGCGTCCGTCACCTCGCCCATCAGCCGCAGGCGTTCCTCAAAGTAATCCGCCTCGGATATGCTGTCGTCCAGCAGCACAGCGATGTCCACGTCGGACAGGGCGCCCGCCTGGTCGCGAGCGTAGGATCCAAACAGATACGCCACCGTGACATGCGGCTCCGCCGCAAAGAGGTCAGCGCAGCGGGCGATAATGGTTGTCCGGTCAAGCGTCGTTTTGGTCGGCATGGCTTATCTACCTGTCATAAGTATAGCACACCTTGAGCCAACCTGCGCGGCGTGCTATAATTGAGGTGTTAAGTGAGCGAATGGAGACACCTGTGAGCGAACAACAACGGCTGACCCACTTGGACGAACACGGCCAGGCGCGGATGGTAGACGTGGGCGACAAAGCCGAAACCCAGCGCCTCGCGATTGCCAGGGGCGAGGTCCACATGCGCCAGGAGACGCTGCGCCTCATCCAGACGGACGGCCTCCCCAAAGGTGACGTGCTGGCTGTCGCGCGCGTGGCCGGCATCATGGCCGCCAAGAAGACCCACGAACTCATCCCCATGTGCCACCCGCTGCTCCTCTCGTCGGTTAAGGTGGACTTTGAGCTACACCCGGCCCAGGAGGAGGGCCAGGATGCCGTGGTTCAGATCACGGCGACGGTCAAGGTGACGGGCAAGACGGGCGTCGAGATGGAGGCGCTGACGGCGGTGAGCGTGGCGGGCCTGACCATCTACGACATGGCGAAGGCGGTGGACAAAGCGATGCGCCTGGAAGGCGTGCGCCTGGTCGAGAAACACGGCGGCAAAAGCGGGGATGTCGTTCTGGAATGACAAGCTATTACTACACTGATTCGGGTACAGGCGAGCGCTACCCGTTTGAGACGCGCGCCTGGCGCGGCGCGAGCGGCCAGCCGCTGGAACTGGGCGGGCTGCCGCCTTTCGACGCCGGGCAGATTGACCCGTCGGTCTGGAGCCTGTGGCGCTATCGCGCCATGCTCCCATTACCGAGTGAGGCCACGCCGGTCAGCCTCGGTGAGGGCATGACGCCTCTTGTGCCACTGACGGTAGACGACCGCACGGTCCACTTTAAGCTTGAGTTTGTGGGACCGACTGGGTCGTACAAGGATCGGGGCGTGACAACGCTGATCAGTGGACTACGCGCTATCGGCGTCGAGGAGGTCATCGAGGACTCGTCGGGCAACGCGGGGACGGCCGTGGCCGCCTACGCGGCCGCTGGCGGGCTGTGGGCGCGCATCTTTGTCCCCGACTATGCGCCCCCGGCTAAGAAGGCCCAGATTCGAGTCTACGGGGCGCAACTGGAGGAAATCAGCGGTGGGCGGGCCGCCACGACGGAAGCGGCGGTGCTAGCCGCCGAGACGAGTATGTACGCCTCGCACGCCTGGCATCCCCTGTTCACCAGCGGGCTGCGCACAGCGGCGTGGGAGGTGTGGGAGCAGCTTGGGCAGCGCGCGCCGGACGCGGTCATCACGCCGGTCGGGCAGGGCGGGCTGTACCTCGGCTTCTACCTGGGCTTCCGCGACCTGCTGGCGGTGGGCGCCATCCGCCAGATGCCCCGCCTGTACGGTGTCCAGGCTCAGGCCGTCTCGCCCGTGGCTCAGGCGTGGCAGGGGGGGCATCAGGAGGTCAGCGCGGTTCCCGAAGGCCGCTCCATTGCCGACGGAGTCTTGATTCGCCAGCCGGTGCGAGGCGGGCGGCTGCTCCAGGCGGCGCGGGAGAGCGGCGGCGGCTTCCTGGCGGCGGACGACGCGGCGGTGGCCCAGGCGCGCACCGACCTGGCCCACCACGGCCTCTTTGTCGAGCCAACCTCGGCGCTGGTCCTGGCCGGCCTCCGCGCCCTGGGCCACGCGCTGCCTCTTGAGGCGGTGGTGGTAGCCGCCCTGACTGGCGCGGGTCTAAAATCACCGCCGACAGGATAGACATGTTAAAGGTTCATCCCATCACGCTCAGCGGCCACCTCATTCGCCTGGAGCCGTTGGCGACCCGCCACATCCCCGATCTAACGGTCGTCGGCCAGGACGAGAGCATCTGGCGCTACATGCTCTATGGCGACGTTACATCGGAAGAACGGATGGTCTGGTTTGTCGAAGAATTGTTGCGGCGGCAGGCGCGTGGGACCGACCTGCCCTTCACCGTCATTCTCCAGGCCACAGGCCGGCCCATCGGCTCCACGCGCTACATGGAGATTCGCCCAGAGCACAGGGGGCTGGAGATTGGCGGGACGTGGTATGGGGTCGAGTACCAGGGCACCGGCGTCAACACCGAAGCCAAATACCTCCTGTTCCGCCACGCTTTTGAAGACCTGGGCTGTATTCGAGTTCAGATCAAGACGGACCTGCGCAACCTGCGCTCGCAGCGGGCTATCGAGCGGCTAGGGATGGTCAAAGAGGGCGTCTTCCGCAACCACATCATCACGCCCGATGGCACGATTCGCGACTCGGTGTACTACAGCCTCATCACTGCCGAGTGGCCGGCCGCCAAGACGCGCTTGGAGAGGCTGATGGCGGGCAGTACGCCCAGATTGTGACAGAATTAACACAATTATCAGAATGTACCCAATGGACCAGATGTAAATTCAGCAAATTCTGTTAATTCTGTCTAAATAGCCCGCTCTCTCAAGAGCCTGGTGGCCTTGGCTACTCCTCCAGCTTAAGGACGGCCATGAAGGCTTCCTGGGGGCTTTCCACGTTCCCCAGCCGCTTCATGCGCTTCTTGCCCTCTTTCTGCTTCTCGAGCAGCTTGCGCTTGCGGGAGATGTCGCCGCCGTAGCACTTGGCGGTGACGTCCTTGCGCAGCGCCGAGACGGTCTCGCGCGCCACCACCTTGCCGCCGATGGCGGCCTGGATGGCGATCTTGAAGAGCTGGCGGGGGATCAGGTCCTTCAGCCGCTCGCAGAGCACGCGCCCGCGCGGTTCGGCCTGGCTGCGATGGACAATCATGGCGAGCGCGTCCACCGGCTCGTTGTTGACGAGGATCGAGACCTTCACGAGATCGCCCTCGCGGTACTCCTCGACCTGGTAGTCGAAGGAGGCATAGCCGCGCGTGACGGACTTCAGGCGGTCGTAGAAGTCGAAGACGACCTCGTTGAGCGGCAGGTCGTAGGTCAGCATGGCGCGCGTGCCGACATAGGTCAGCTCGACCTGGATGCCGCGGCGGTCCTGGCAGAGTTTGAGGATCGCGCCGAGATATTCGTCGGGCGTCAGAATCGTCGCCTTGATCCACGGCTCGCGGATCTCTTCGATCTTCATCACATCCGGCAGGTCGGCCGGATTGTGCAGGTGCATGGTCTCGCCATTGGTGAGCGCGACCTCATAGACCACCGATGGCGCAGTGGCGATGAGATCGAGAT
>JAHCIP010000363.1 GCA_026129165.1 Anaerolineae bacterium | reverse complement strand
CCGTCGCCCACTGGCTCGCCCCCCACCCGCTGTGGTTCGCCGCCTTTGTGGGGGCGATGGCCGCCGTCAACGCCGACACCTGGGCCACCGAGATTGGCGTCCTCAACCCGCATCCGCCTCGCCTCATCACCACCTTCAAGACCGTGCCGGCTGGAACTTCAGGCGGTATTAGTCTCCTCGGCACCCTCGCCGCCCTGGCCGGCGGCCTGTTCATTGGACTGTCGGCCGTGGTCCTGACGAATCTTGCCTTGCTCCTCCCTCTCCCCCCGGGAGAGGGGTGGGGTAAGGGTCTTCTGTCCCCTCTCCCCAGGTGGGAGAGGGGGTTAGGGGGTGAGGGTCTTCTCCTCATCGGCGCGGTCGCCGGCCTCCTCAGCGCGTTGTTAGATAGCCTGCTGGGCGCGACGGTCCAGCGCGTCTACGTCTGCGCCGTGTGCGGCAAGGAGACTGAACGGCAGGTCCATCACGGCCAAACAACACGCCCACTCCGGGGCTGGAGTGGGCTGGATAATGACGGGGTGAACTTCCTGGCGTCGGTTGTCGGGGCGGTTCTCGGTGCGGCGCTAGGCGCGCTGCTCGGCGGGTTGTCCCTCCCCTAGCAGCCGTTCCCGCAGCGACTCGCCCAACTCGACCAGGTGTTCCTGGTAGCCCTCGTCGTGCAGCGAGGGTGTGGTCATGAGCAGGGCATCCTCGCCGTTGTCGGTATAGTATTTGCGCCGCCGCCCGACAATCTCAAACTCGTACTTGCGGTAGAGTTGCTGGGCGCGGGTATTACCTACCCGCACTTCGAGCGTCACCACCTGCGCGTTCAACGCCATACTCTTGAGCAGCAGCCCCACCAGCAGCAACTCACCCAGCCCGCGCCCGCGCCAGTCGGGCCGCATGGCGATGGTGCTGATGTGCGCCTCGTCGTACATCAACCACAGGCCACCGTAGCCCAGGATGGGCGCGTGGTCATGGTTGGCGGGCGCGCCCAGCCAGCGCCGCACCCGTTCCCAGCCCGTCTCGATGCGCCGCGCCGCGTCCAGGGACCGAGGCCGCAACACCATGTAGTGCGCGGCGTCATTGCGCTCGATCTCGTAGTGATAGGCGTTATGCGACCAGGGCGTCGAGAAGGCTTGCCGGTCAATCAGCATCACCTCGTCAATGTCGGCCACGCTCATTGGTTCCACGGTATAGGGCAGGTCATCCAGCACGTTGGGAGAAAGTGGCACGACTGTCTCCTCCATCACATCGGTGGATAAATCGGCGCTAGAGCGTCTACATCATCAACTTCCCCCGCGCTCAACCGCTGCCAACCCAGTTCGGCCAGGTAGCCCGTGCGGCGCAGGCCAGCCGCCGGGGCGGTGAGGATGGCGCGGTCACCCCACAACGCCTGAATGCGGGCGCGGTCGGCGGCGGTCAATTCACCGGCGTAGAGGGCCGTCTGGCCCTCAGGCGGGGCCAGGGTGTCGAGGCGGGTCAACTGGTAGTCGGTCGGGTCAGGCCAGGGCTGGTCAGGTCGGAACAGGGCGCCGGCGAAGCGTCCCCGTCCGGCGGCGATGAGCGCCCAGGTGGGCAACCGCCAGACGCGGTGGGCATGAGCGACGGCGTGGAGCGAGGGCACGCCCACCAGCGGGATGCCCTGCGCGAAGGCCAGACCCTTGGCGACGCTCAGCCCGATACGCAACCCGGTAAACGAGCCTGGCCCCAGCCCTACGACACATCCCTGCAAGTCGGTGGCCGCGATGCCCTCCTGATCCAGCAGGGTGACAATGTTGGGCATCAGGTCTACCGTGTGGTGGGCACGCGAGGTCCAGCTATGCTCGGCGCGCACCCCATCGGCGTCGTAGAGGGCGATACCGGCGACGTGGCTCGCTGTATCAATGGCGAGAATCACCTGGCCTCCTCGTCCCCGATCTGGGAAGACGTAGGAGGGGTAGGAAGGTCCAGCCCCCGAAGTAGTTCCGCGTAATGCAGGCCGGCCGCCGTCAGGGTAATCTGGCGCTCGCCCCGCGCCCCGTAGACCAACTCAATCTCCAGCCGGTCGGGCGGCAGCAGTGGCTCGACCCGTTCGCCCCACTCGACCACCGTGACGCCGTCGCCATACAGATACTCGTCCAGGCCAAAGGTGTGCGCCTCGGCGGGTCCGGCCAAGCGGTAGGCGTCCACATGGTACAGCGGCAGGCGGCCTGAATAATACTCACGCAGCAGGGTAAACGTCGGGCTGATGACGGCCTCGCGCACGCCCAGGCCACGGCCGATGCCCTGGGTGAGTACCGTCTTGCCCGCGCCCAGCGTACCGCGCAGGACGACCACATCGCCGGCTTGAAGCCGACGGCCCAGCGCCTCACCGAGCGCGGTCGTCTCCTCGCGGCTGTGGCTCATCACCGTATGCTGGGTTTGGACGTTGGGGGTAGAAGGCACATCCATATCCCGTATTATAAACAGCTTGGTCTAAACTGCCCAAACTGACGGAGGACGGAGGACGAAGGACCAAGATTGAACAACGGCCCAATCTATGCTAACATATGGTATCAACTACTCTTATTCATCTTCTGACCACTGACCACTGACCACTGACCACTGACCACTGACCACTATTCCGATGCGTATTCTTGTCCTATCCGACATTCACGCCAACCTGGCTGCCTTTGAGGCCGTCCTGGCCCACGCCGGCTCCTTCGACCGCGTCTGGTGCCTGGGCGACATTGTGGGCTATGGGCCTGACCCCAATGAATGCGTCGAACGGGTGCGCGAGTTGCGGCGCTATCAGTGCCTGGCCGGTAACCACGACTGGGCCGCGCTGGGCAAGCTTGACCTCAGCGACTTCAACACCGACGCGCGGCTGGCCGCCCTCTGGACGCGCCAGCAACTCACGCCCGACAACCGCGCCTTTCTGGACGCACGCCTGGAGTATATTGGACCGCTGGAGGACCGCTACACCCTGGTCCACGGCAGCCCGCGCTATCCCATCTGGGAATATATTCTGGATGAGGCCATCGCCGCCGAGAACTTCCCCTACTTCTCGACCCAGGTATGCCTGGTGGGACATACCCACGTCCCGGTCATCTACGCCGAGACGCCGGCCGGGGTCCGCGCCTTACGCCCGCCGCTGGACAAACCCCACCCGCTGGGCGACCAACGCCTCATCATCAACCCCGGCAGTGTCGGCCAGCCGCGTGACGGCGACCCACGCGCCAGCTACCTGCTACTGGATGTGGACGCCAGTACGGTGACTTACCGCCGCGTGGACTACCCCATCGAGGTGACCCAGGAGAAGATGGCAGTCGTCGGCCTGCCACCGCGCATCATCGCCCGCCTCGAGTACGGCTGGTAACCTAGAGACTGCAAGGTCGTGACCACGCTCACCCTCCTCGACACTGACACACCATTGCTGGCCGAGTGCGAGGCCGTGGCGCGGCGTGTCGTGGCGAACCAGGGCTGGGCGTTGGTGGGGGCGTGGGACGCCTTTGTGGCCGAGGTGGCGCGGTCGGTGGCGGACGGGCCAGCGGGCCGGGTAGGGGACAGCCTCGAGAAGCGCATCGAACGCGCCGTGACCCGCGCCTACTGTCCCATCCTCTACGCCGCCTGCCGCCAGCGACACGGCCCGCGCTGCGTCCGCGCCTTTGAGGAACTGGGCCGCTACCTCCACGCCGTCGCTCTCCGCCGCACATCGGATGGTGAGGCGGCGGCTGAGGCCGCGCAACGCGCCCTGGAGATCGTCTACGCCCACCTGGACGATGTGCGCGAGCCGTGGGCCTTCCTGGGCTACGCGAGGGTCATTCTGGTCCGTGAGCTAAAGCCGCCCCGGCGTCGGGGCAAGCTGCTCCAGTTCGTCCCGTTGCGCGGCGATGACCCGCAGGAGCCGGGCGTCCAGCCCGCCGACCCCCAGGCTGACGCGGGCCGAGCCGACGTGGAGCGAAGCATGGATGACCAGGCTCTACGAGATGCCATTCGCCGCTGCCTGCGCAGTAAACAACAACGTGAGACGATCCTGCGGCTGTTCCTGGACGAGCAGAGCGTCGTCCAGGTCGCCGACGCCCTCGGTACCACGCCGGCGAACGTGTGGGTCCTCAAGTCCCGCGCCCTCGACCGCCTGCGCCAGTGCCCGGACGTGGCGCGGCTGCTCGTAGACTAGGGAGAGGACATAATCGACGCAGTGCTCTTGGCTCCAGGGTTGGCATATAAATCCAAGAGGTCATCGACCATGACACAGGTATTTAGGTTACAAGCATCTGGGACCGAAATTTCGGTCCAGAGATACACTAGTGATGTACCGAGCGATGGAAAATACTATCTGGTCAACAATGGAAAGATCGCTGGTTCCTATAAAACAAAGACTGCCGCCGTAACTGCGTTCCGAAAGTTATTGAAGGAGATGGCTTACGAGCCGCCTGACAAGCCAGAGCCTGTCAGCAACGAAGATCTTTTACGCGAGCAGCGAGAGGATGTGGAACATTATCGATCGCTCATGTACTGGAGCCGTTCTCACGAATACCGTGATGGTGGAAAAGGCAGATAACTCTTCTCTGCTGAACATCTCTATTGGGAGACTCTCATGGCTTCTAACCCATCTGCGTTCCCGTGCGGCTTAACTTGCCTACCCAACTGCCTGATAAGCTCGAAGATGGGGGCACTGCAAGCTTCCCTCATTGCTGTAGGAGATGACGGCTCTGCACAGCTAGTTCGTACATTCTTGGCATCTTATAAACAACTCTGCCTATCCCCAGACTATCGGACAGCGCCATACACACCTAATATTGCCCTGCCCGCTCTATTCGACTTCCTTATGTCTGCGAAGTACGCGAAAAGGATGGTGGCTGATGGCGGCTGGACTTACTGCTCTGGAGCCAACACCAACGAGACTCCAACGCTTTTCTTTCCATTCTTGAAAACGTGTCCACGGTGTAGCGTGAAGCGCGGCATCAAGCCGAGCGTCAAAGCCAATAAGCCCCAGTCGGACTTGATAGGCGAGATGGCGGTAGACAGTACAATTTTAGTCCTGGCGGCTCTCCTCCATTCTATAGACCCCCGTGTCGTTGTTCAGAAAAGCAATGTCCGTCAGGGCGATGTGGATATGGTAATATATGACAACGACATGATAGTTCTCGGAGAAGTGAAATCGTCCCCCCTCGTTGTCTACCCTCTCGAAATTCAACTGGCGAGGCCCATGACCGAAGTTATTGATGGGCAACCGTCATCTAAACCAGATCACTCAAAAGCCACCACCCAGGTTGATATGGGAAATATCGCTCTCTATATTCCCCATATTGACCTGCACATCCCCCTTGGCCCCTATGATGGACAGTGGCCTTACCCTCGCCTCATCGAATTTGTGAGAGACCCCCAAAATGTGGCTGTACTCATCTCAGCCTGGAATGATCTGTATGAAACCTATGTCGCACCGCGCCAGGGAAAACGTGGGCGACAGGACGAAGAACATCTTCGCTGGCTGAGGTGTGGCTGTGGGGGCGGAGTGGATGATAGCAAGAATGCACCGGGGCTTGATCGCACCGATGACATTAAGAAAGGAACGTATCAAGTCTTAAAGTTCGGGACGTATTACAAGGAGCAGTGTCCAAAGCGTCT
>JAHCIP010000362.1 GCA_026129165.1 Anaerolineae bacterium | reverse complement strand
TGATGATACCTAGTTATGAAGATAGATCCGAAGGTGATCCGCCAGGAGTGCAGTCCTCTGCACTCCTGGCGATTGTCCGAATAGCCTGGCTCATGAAGCAGGGGTAGCTACCCTCGACAGCTCCGGCTTATCCTGCGTCTCTGCTCTGCCTAACAGGCTCGGCAGAAGTCGCCGCCCGGCCAGGAAGAGGAGGGCCGAGAACGAAATCACCCAGACGAACACCAGCCACTCGGTAACACTGGGGAAGTACTGGAATGAAAGCCCTGGCCCCGTGAAGGCGCGTTCGAGACCCTGCAGTTCTGACACCGCCAGGCCCGGAATAATGATATTGAGCTTAGAGCCGAACAACCCGACGGCGACGAGCAACCCCGCTAGCCCCATTGTCAGGCGAGTGGGTCGGACGAAAAGGAGCAGGAGCAGCGGCGCTACTAGCCCCAGTCCCAAGAACACGATCCAGAACACCCACCAGTAAGGGCCAAACAACATCAAATTGAGGCTGGCGGCGCGGGCTGGGATAGCCGAGTACAGTCCCATGCTCACCTGCGCCCACTCCATCAGTAGCGTCACCCCAATCCCGATCATGAGGATGGGGCGTAGGACGGCCACTACTTCATCCCAGTTCGGGGCGCCGATTGTAAACAGGGCCGCCGCCAGCGATAGAACCGCACCGCCTGA
Organism: Anaerolineae bacterium; assembly: GCA_026129165.1. GTDB lineage: Bacteria > Chloroflexota > Anaerolineae > Epilineales > JAHCIE01 > JAHCIE01. Next base: position 4,915 of record JAHCIP010000362.1, on the reverse strand, counting down.
CAGAATTGCTGTCACTAGGAAGAGGATTTGCGGTAGACCCTCAGACCAGAAGGGTCGCGCGCCGACCACGCCAAACAGCGCCCCTTCGCCGCCCGCGAAGGCGATGGCGAGTGGCACGGCCAGGTAGACCAGCCAGCGCATCACCCGCGGCTCGCCGTCCCGACTCCGCCACAAGAACCACAGCGCCAGCGCCAGGCCAATGCCATACACCAGGTACAGCCAGGCCATTAGGCCCATCATTGACATGAAGTTGGTGCGGAGGTAGAGCCGCCACACCCGCCCCAATTGGCCCAGGTCCAACCAGATCAGGAACATACCCGTGGTGAAGGTGACGAGCGCTAGCCAGACGCCAAGGCGCCCCAGCGAGGCCAACGGGCGGCGCATGAGATACCAGGCGCTTACCAGGAGTGTGACTCCCGCTGACATGCCAACAAAGTAGACATAGGCTGCCACCCACAGACCCCACGGGACGTATGAACCATAGTTGGCGTTGAGGTGGCCGAATACGAAGCGGTCATACATGCCGTAGAGACCGACCAGGAAACCCAGACCCGCTAATCCCCAGAGCACCCACTCGAGGCGCGAGGCACGCGGCGTCGTAGGCAGAGCGAAACGTTTAGACATCGTCCACCTCCTCTAGACCAGATAATAGACGTTTGGCTCAGTCCCCAACTCTTCCTTGAGCCGCATCACGTTGGGGCTACCAATCAGTTCGGCCACCGCACTATCAGGGTCATTGGCGTCACCGAAGTAGGTGGCTCGGCCGATACACGTCGCTACGCACTCGGGCAGCAGCCCGCGCTCGAGGCGGTGCGCGCAGAAGTGGCACTTACGAGCGTTGCCTACGGGTGACTGTCCTTCGCGCCGCGCCCACGCCTTACCGTACTCATAGGCGGGCGCTTCGGCATACACATTCGCCGCCTTCTGGCCGAGCAGCCTGGACGCTTGCACGGGCGTTTCATCGAGATAGCCCCGCCCACTGTCAAAGACGCGGGCCTGATAGGGGCAGGCGGTGACGCAGTAGCGGCAGCCGATACAGGCTTCGTAGTCGATTTCGACGATGCCGTCCTTGCGTTTCCACGTCGCGTTGACCGGGCATACCGGCACACATGGCGGATTGCTGCACTGCATACACGGACGCGGGATGAAACGCCGCGTCACATTGGGGAACGTCCCAATTTCCTCTTCAAGCACCGGGCGGTATACTACCCCCGCCGCCAGTTTGTTCTCGACGGCACACGAAATGGTGCAGGCGTGACAACCTACGCACTTACGCAGGTCAATCACCATCACCCACCGCCGCTGCTCCAGGGGCTTCTGCAGCGCGCGCTGTAGGTCACGTAACATGCGCACGAGGACGTCTTCATTAGGCTGTGGTTCCGGCAGCTTCGGGAGGTCGAGCGCGGGTGATGCGTCCGAGGGCGAGGTTAATTGGTCGAATACGGCCGGGGCGACGAGCCCAGCGAACACCGCGCTCGCCATCTTAACCAGGATCTCGCGCCGTCCCACAGTAGTCTGTGTCTTATCAAGCATGGCTCACCTCCTCTACACCTTCACCACGTTGACGCGGCTGTCGTAGAACACGGCTGAGGCGCCAATGGGATCAACCAGGCAGGTATTCTTGAGATACGGGTCTACCCGCATCACCGCATTGGCATGGAAGCCCATTGCGCGGCGCGCATCGCCTTCAACGACTTGGCCGTCCACCGTGAAGTTGGATGCCCCGTAGGCCCAGTGTCCATGGCCCAAACTAAAGGTCAGTACACCGGGACGTAGTCCCTGAACCACCTTTAGCTTCCCTAGCACTGGCTTTTGCTCGCCATTGCCCAGGTTCCACACCCCCTCTGGATTCGTCGGGCTAACCAGCTTCACCTTGTCGCCATCGCGCAACCCGAGACGGGCCGCATCCTGCGCATTCATCAGTACTTCGTTTTCAGGGTTAACCGCCCGCAGCCAGTAGTTGGACACCGTCCGGCTCTTGGTGCTGGTGATTTCCTTAAATGTGGTCAGGATGAAGGGATAGCCGTTCTTCTCGTCGTCCAGCGCCTTACCCGTGACATCCAGGGGGCCGGGGATATACGTGGCATAGCCGACCAGGGCCTTGCCGGTCATAGCGCTCTTGACGCCGGCCGTTTTCTCCTGGTACAGACAGATCAACTTGCCGTACTTGTTGGCGACCTGCTGACCACTGTAGCCCTTGGCGAAATCCTGGAAGCGGCCGCCCCGATTGAGGACATAAACGACCTTGCGCCAGTTGGCCTCGCCGACAATGGCCTTCCACCGCTCCGGGTCAAAGACAGTCTTGGGCAAATGCTGGCGCGCCGCCAGGAAGGTCTGGACTTCGGCATCGTCGGCGTCAGGCACGGCATCCGAGCCGTCCTCCTTCTCGCCAAAGCCCAGGTTGGCAATCATCCTGAGATAGAAGTGGTCCATGTGCGTCAGAGGTACGCCCTTGTCCAGGCCGTCGGGGCCAAAGTTGGGCAGGCCCAACTGCTCCGCCAGGCCCAGGATCATCGACTCCAGCGAGATGGGCATATCCTGGCCGTAGACCTTGACCGTCTCGACCAGCGGCGCGATGCTTGGCTGGCGGACAGGCTGGATCTTCCAGGGGACCGAGGGATGCGAACCCGCCATCTCCCAGCGTTCCAGGTAGGTCAGATCCGGGAAGATGTAGTCGGCGTACATGGAGGTCTCGCCAACAACAATGTCGCTACAGATGACCAACGGCAGCTTCTTTGGGTCTTTCAGAATCTCGATATTGGTGTTGCCAGCCGGCAACGAGTAGACGGGCGTCCCCTGGTAGATGAACAGCGCCTTGATCGGGTAAGGATAGGCATCGCCCATCGAAGGGATGAGTTCCTGGTAGATGTCGCTCGCCAGCGGGTACCATTGGCGCTTGGCCGGGTATTGGCCGTCAAAGAGGGTGGTATCCTGCCACTTCACGTCGTGACGGATGATGCTGATACCAAAGGGCGTGAGCTTGCTGGGGGTGAACTTGCTCAGGTTGAAGGGCTTGCCCGCTTTCCCGCCACTGTAGTCCTGCGTGCTGACACGGATGAGACCCCCCTGCCAATCGTAGTTGCCAATCAACGCGCTCAAAGTATACCAGGCTACAACATTGTAGAAGCCATTGGTATGTTGGGAAACGCCACGGTGGATGTCAACCACGGCCTTTTTCCCATGCGACGTGAACTCGCGCGCCAGCTCCACAATATCGGAGGCCTTAAGGCCGGCTTCAGCAGCGTACGCCTCAATCGTCATCTGTTCGGCCGACTCCTTGAGAAGCTGCAGGCCTGACTTTACGCGGACGGACTTACTGTCGGGCGCCGAGAGCGACGTGTCAACGAACAGATCGCCGACGACGGCAGTTTTCTCGTCGTTGGGGTCGAACGCGACGGGCTTGCCGTCCACCAGGGCAACCACCGGGTCGAAGGTATAGTCCCGACCCTCCACCGTATAGACAGTCACCTTCTTGCCGTCTTTTTCAGCCTCGCCCTTCTTCGCCAGGCCCACCTCGGTCGCTCGCACCAACGCGCCCGGAACACCATCATCACCGATCCTGACGAGCCAGGTCGCATTGACAAAACTCGCCTCTTTGATCGCAGTGGCGGCGGCTTTGTTCGCGGCCCGCAGGAACTTCTCATCGTAGCGCTTGTTCTCGATGATCCAGCGGATCATCGCCATCGCAATCGCGCCCTCGCTGCCCGGCTTGTTGGGCAGCCACTTGTAGGCTTTCGCCGCTGTCTTGGAGAGGCGCGGATCGATGACGGCGTACCTCATGCGCCCGCTGACCAGGCCCTCAGTGATCTTGGTGACGCGCAGGGGCGGACCGTAGTTGGCTTCAAAGGGGCTGGCGCCGACGAAGATCACAAACTCACTATTGCCCAGGTCGGCCTGCCAGTAGAACTTCTCGCCGCCGCTGAATTTCCCCTCGACAAACTGTTCCGACATGGCCTTGCCGCTGAAGTACAGCGACCCCTGGCAGACGGTTGTGTGACCGTGGGTGTTGGTCGAACCCAGGCCATCGCGGGTAAAGCGATTGATCCAGTCGTTGCGCCCCCCCTTGAGGCGGCCCCACATAAATGTAATTTGATTGTTCTTCGGGCCCAGGTCGGGATGCTCCGGGTCAATCAGCTTATCCAGGTGAGCCGCAAACTTGGTCTTAAACTCGCCCACCAGGGCCTTTTTCTTAGCCGCATCCTTTTCCGCCGTGATCGCGGCCACCGCCGTTGCCATGTCGGTCAGCACCTTGGGGTCGCGGATCGCCCAAAGCTCTTTGAGGCCCTCGACCTTGCCCTCGCCAAACAGGTCGCCGCCATTGACGATTTCCTGGCAGGCCTGGTCGAAGGGAACGGTGACCCACTGCCCCGCGCCCCGCGCCGTGCCTGGCTTGCGCTTGAGGACCACGCGGATGCGGTACGGGTCATACGCGCTCTGAATGCCCGCCTGACCCTTCGGGCAGATGCCCGCATCCACCGGAACTGCCTGACCCTGTGGGGTGGTGTAGGCCAGGTGCGGGTAGAGGGTCATGGGCGAGTAGGGATTGCCATCAATTTTGGCGGCCACACCGTTCACCAGCTTGACCTTGATGCCACACTGGGTATTGCACTGCTGGCAGACGGTAAAGATGGTATTCTCAGCCTTAGCCAGAGGATAGTCACCTGGTGCATCGGCTGCTAGGCCAGCGAGCGAATGGGCTGCTTGACCCAGGAGAGCGCTACCGCCCAGAAGAGCCGTCGTTTTTAGAAAATCACGGCGGCCTACAGCCACTCCCGCCGTGGCCTGCGGCTCGGTCTTGCCGTTCGGCTCAGCCGTCGGCTGCTTTGTCATTGCACACCTCCTCATCGTGGAATAATCCTAGCCTATCATATAGCAGGATTAGGAGGTGTGGTAGCAGGTAAACTCCGATTGGTGG
>JAHCIP010000361.1 GCA_026129165.1 Anaerolineae bacterium | reverse complement strand
CCATCATCGCCGCCCTGGGGACGAATGAGTTTGCCCGCCTGCGTGTCGGGGTGGGCCGCCCACCGGAGGGCTGGAACCCCGCCGACTTCGTCCTAGCCCCCTGGCACAAGTCCGAGGAAGGCTTTGTCCAGGGCCTGGTGGACAGCGCGGCCCAGGCCATCGATACCTGGCTGGTAGACGGCCTCCTAACGGCGATGAACCGCTTCAACGCGGGCAAAGGTTAAGGTAGGATGGCGGATCTCACGTTGTACGGGTTGACCAACTACATCCGCACCACGCCGGGCTACCGGGCGCTGGTCAAGGCGCTGCGTGGCTATCGAGGTGAGGCCGAGGGGGCCTCGCTGGCGCGCGTTGCGGCGCTGGAGACGGCGCGTCCGGTGCTCTCGGCCGCCCTCCAGCGCGACCTGAAAGCGCCCGTCCTGCTGGTGACCGCCCACCCGGATCGCGCCCATCAGTTGGCGCAGCACCTGCGCGCCTTCGCCCGCCAACCGGACGACGTGTTGCGCTTTCCGCCCCCCGACTCGCTGCCCTACGAGCGCGTCCCATGGGACGTGGAAACACGGCGGCAGCGGCTCGACACGCTGTGTACACTGACCCAACTCTGGCAGCCGGGCCGGGCCGGCGAGGACACGCCGACCGCCGACACATGGCCCATCATCGTCACCTCGGCGCGTGGGCTACTTACACGCACCCTCTCGCCAGCTGAGTTGGACAAGGCCATAGTCCACCTGAAACGCGGCCAGCAGTTGGACCTGGGGCGGCTGCTGGAACGGCTCATTGCCATCGGCTACGAGATGGTCAGCGTGGTCGAAGCGCCGGGCACGGTCAGCCATCGCGGCGGTATTGTGGACATCTACCCGACGGCCAGCACCATGCCGGTGCGGATCGAGTTCTTTGGCGACGAGATCGAGTCGCTCCGCCGTTTCGACCCCTCGACGCAGCGCAGTTCCGAGATGGTGGCCGAGGTCATTGTGACGCCGGCCGCCGAGGCGCTGCCAGGCAAGGGGCCAGCCATCGAGGACCGGCTCATGGGGCTGGACCTGAGCGCGTTGCACCCCCTGGCGCAGAGCCAGTACGCCCGCGAGCGCGATGCGCTCATCGCTGGCGTGACGACGCGCACCGTGGAGTTCTACCAGGCGTACCTGCACCCCTTGCCCGCGACTCTGATCGACTACCTGCCGCCCAATGCCTGGATTCTGCTGGACGACTGGCATGAACTGGCGACAGTCGGGCCGGAGGTGGGCGCGCAGGCCGAGACGCTCCGCGATGGGCAGATCCGGGCCGGAGAGTTGCCGCTGAACTGGGACGCCGTGCCCGTCGTGCCGTGGGGCGACGTGGAACGGGTCATCCGCGCCCGCCGCGCCGTCGCCCTGGACGACCCGACTACCCCGCAGACCCGCCTCTCCACCCTCCAGACCTATCCCTTCTCGACCGCGCTCAGCGGAGCCTTCGCGGCTCCGCCGCGTTTCGGTGGGCAGTTGGCCGAAGCCGTGCGCAAGGTACTCGACTGGACCGACGCCGGGCAGGCGGTGATACTGGTCTCGCGCCAGGCCGACCGTCTGGCCGACCTGTTCCGCGAGAACGGCGTGCGCCTCACCCCGGTGACGAGTATCACCGACTTGCCCGGCCCGCGCAGCCTGACCCTGGTGCGCGGTATCCTGGGCGAGGGCTGGCAGGTGGTCGAGCCGACGGCCGATAGCGGACCACCGACAGCGGTGGGACGATTGAGCGCCGCGCTCACAGCGGCTGAAGAAGGCCGCCAGGCCAAAGATGACGACGACGATGACGACGACAGGCCGGCCGGCCAGGTCAAGCTGACGCTGCTGAGCGACGGCGAGTTATTTGGCTGGCGATTGCCGCGCCGCCGCCGCGCCCGCCAGCGCCAGGCCGCCCCGCCTGAGTCGTTCTTCTCGGACTTGCGGCCCGGCGACTACGTCGTGCACATCGAGCACGGCATCGGCCGCTTCATCGGCATGGTCAAGATGGAGGTGGCCGGGACTGAGCGCGAGTATCTCGAAGTCGAGTACGCGCGCGGCGACAAGCTCTATGTCCCGACCTACCAGGTGGACCGCGTCTCGCGCTACATCGGCATCGGTGACATGACGCCGGACATCAGTCGGCTGGGCAGCACCGACTGGGAGCGGGTCAAGCAGCGCGCCAAACGCGCCGTCGAGGAACTGGCGCGGGAACTGCTGGAACTCTACGCCGCCCGCGAGACGGTCCAGGGCCACGCCTTCAAGCCCGACACGCCCTGGCAGGCCGAACTGGAAGCCTCGTTCCCGCACACTGAGACCGAAGACCAGTTGCGCGTCATTGACGAGGTCAAGGCCGACATGGAGCAGCCCAAGCCGATGGACCGGCTCATCGCCGGTGATGTGGGCTACGGCAAGACGGAGGTCGCCCTGCGGGCCGCGTTTAAGGCGGTCATGGACGGCAAGCAGGTCGCCCTGCTCGTCCCGACGACCGTGCTGGCCCAGCAGCACTACACCACGTTCAGCCAACGGCTGTCGGCCTTCCCCGTCACCGTGGCCTGTCTGTCGCGCCTCCAGAACGACCGCGAGCAGACCGAGACGCTCAAGCGGCTGGCCGAGGGCAGGGTGGACATTGTCATCGGGACGCATCGCCTGCTGAGCCAGGATGTCCAATTTAAAGACCTGGGCCTGGTCATCATTGACGAGGAGCAGCGTTTTGGCGTCGCCCACAAGGAACGGCTCAAGGAGATGCGCCAGGAGGTGGATGTCCTGACGCTGACGGCCACGCCCATCCCGCGCACGCTACACATGTCTCTCAGTGGGCTGCGCGACCTGTCCACCATTGACACGCCGCCCGAAGAGCGCCTGCCCGTCTACACCGTCGTGGCCGAGTACGACGACAACCTCACCCGCCAGGCCATCCTGCGCGAGTTGGATCGTGGTGGGCAGGTCTATTTTGTCCACAACCGCGTCCAGGGCATCCAGTTGATCGCCCAGCACTTGCAGCGGCTCGTGCCGGAGGCGATGATTGGTATCGCCCACGGTCAGATGGACGAGAACGACCTGGCAAATGTGATGCTGGAGTTCGCTTCCGGGCGCATTGACATCCTGGTGTGCACCTCGATTATCGAGAGCGGGCTGGACATCCCCAATGCCAACACGCTGATTGTTAACCGCGCCGACAAGTTCGGTCTGGCCCAGTTGTATCAGTTGCGCGGCCGCGTGGGCCGCTCGACCCAGCGAGCGTATGCCTATCTGCTCTACGAGAAGGGCATGGAGTTGAGCGACGAGTCGCGGCGGCGGCTGGAAGCCATCATGGAGGTGAGCGACCAGTTGGGCGGCGGCTTCCGCCTGGCGATGCGCGACCTAGAGATACGCGGCGCCGGCGACCTGCTGGGCAGCCGGCAGCACGGCCAGATCGCGGCCGTCGGCTTTGACTTGTATACCCGGCTGCTGGCCCAAGCCATCAAAGAGGTCCGGGCGGATCAGGTGGACGCGGCTAAGAAGACGGAGGTGGAGACCGCCGGCGCCGCTCGCCGCACGTCCTCTGTGGTCAGCGCCCTCCGCCTCATGCCCGCGCCCACTATCGAGTTGCCGCTCGATGCGTTGCTGCCGGATAACTACGTGCCCGACGAGAGCCTGCGGCTGCGGCTTTATCGGCGCATGTCGGAGTTGGACAACCTGCTTGCCATCGACCTTATGGCTCAGGAGTTGGCGGATCGTTTTGGTCCGCCGCCCCCCGAAGTTCAGAGCCTGCTCTACCTGCTGCGGGTCAAGCTGCGGGCGCAGCAGGCCGGCGTCCATACTATCCAGCGCGAGGGTGAGAATGTCATCCTGCGCACCGACCGCATCCCGCGCGGCATCCAGCAGACGCTCCAGCGCCGGCTGGCGAGCCAGGCGCAGGTGGCCTCCAACCAGGTGCGGCTGCCTATGCGCGGCGACTGGCAGGCTGCCATCTTGCAGACCCTGGTCGTGCTGAGCGATGTGATCCGCGAGTGGGAAGCCGCCGAGCAATCGGCGGCAGCTCGCCCGACTCGTCGGACGGCATCCCGCCGTCCGACCGAGAGCGCCCCGTCGCCCACTGCGCCCCGCCGGCCCGGCCGGCCGCCCCGTTCCGCGCCCCGCCCGACCCGCCAGACGGGGGATTGACCGTCCCCTACCGAACGCGGGCAGGCACAGCGGCCTGCCCCTACCGACCCGGAAACCTGTGGGGCAATCCCCCGTGGGGGCCCTGTTTGGCCCAGATCCAACCAAAGGTTTACCGTGCAGAGGTCAGAAGTCCTGCGCCAGCCCTCCGCTACCGCTCGCTCGCGCCGCGCCCGCCCGGAGCCACGCTCCCCGTGGCTGGGCGCCCTGGTCGGCTTGATGACGGCCTACGCGCTGCTGCTCATCAGCTACCGTCTCGCCGATGTGCTGGCCGACCTCACGCTGACCTTTAACCTGCAATCGTCCATCGCCAACTGGCTGGGGCTGATTTCGACCTTCGAGCCGCTGTTCCTGCTGCCCTTGCTGCCGTGCCTGGTCCTCGCTCTGGTCTGCCGGGCGCGGCTCGCTGGGGCGCTCTTGGCCCTGGCGGCGCTGCCCTTTGTCCTGTTCTACGCGCCATTGTTCCTCCCCCACTCCGCCGCCCCTTCCGCGCCCCAGTCTCTCAAGGTGATGACTCACAACATCCTGGCGGCTAACCAGCAGTCGGACCGGCTGGCCGAAGCCATTGTGGCTGAGGCCCCCGATGTGGTCGCCCTCCAGGAACTGGTCGCTAACCACGCCACGCGGCTGGCCCCTCGGCTGAGCCAGGTCTACCCCTACCGCGTCATCTACCGCGACCAGGGCCTAGGGTTGTACAGTCGCTACCCCTTGCGTGAGGCGCAACTGCTAACTCTGGCGCCCGAGTCGTCCTTTGCCATCCGCGCCATTCTGGATGCTCCGGGTGGTCCCATCACCGTCTTTAATGCCCACCCGCGCAACCCACGCATTGATTGGAGCTCCTGGGGCGGCTCGCTGTTCTATGTCGCCAACTTCGACCCGACACGCCGCGACCGGGCCGTCACCGCCCTCGCCCAGGCCATCGAGCGCACGCAAGGCCCGGTCCTGGTGCTGGGCGACCTCAATTTGCCCGATCGCAGCGCGGCCTACCGTCTACTGACGCGGGAGTTGCGCGACGGCCACCGCGACGCCGGCTGGGGCCTGGGCTACACCTTCCCCGTCGCCCGTCCCGGCGGCCCCCTCGGTTTCCTCTTTCCGGTCCTGCGCATTGACTATGTCCTCTACTCCTCGGACCTGCGTGCCCTGGAAACGCGGCTCGGCGCGCCCACCGGCTCCGACCATCGCCCCGTGATTGCAAGGCTGGCGATGGTTAATAAGTGACCTAGGGGGATTCGAACGGCGAGGCCGCACTGAATGGGGCCAGAATTACGTTATAAGGGGTGATAAGACACCCTTGAACCTGTGAGAGACCGATGATACCGTTTACGATTCGCCCGCGCCGGTTGCCCTTCCCCCGCCGTCTTCCCGCGCTCCTGCTCGCCCTCCTGCTGCTCACCCTGGCCGCGCTGCCCGCCGGGGCGCAAGGCCCGACGCCACCCACCCTGGCGCGGCTCCCCTTCGCCTCGCGGGCGGAGTTGGAACGCTTG
>JAHCIP010000360.1 GCA_026129165.1 Anaerolineae bacterium | reverse complement strand
TTGACACCGCGCCCACGCCCGGCGCTAAGCCCGCTACGGCTGGCCTGAACGAGTATCGCCCGATGGCGCGTACCTCGGCGGCCGCGCTCATTATCGTCATCTTCCTGCGGCAGTGGGTTCACTCCGCCATGACCACGTATCTCCCGCAGTGGATTGTCGCCCAGGGCTATTCCATCGAAGTGGCAAGCAACCTGCTCTTTGCTCTGCTCCTGCCCCTGGCCCTCGGCGGCCTGCTGGGCGGGTCGCTGGCCGACCGGGTGGGCCGCAAGCCGGTGATTCTCACCTCGCTGATTGGCATCATTCCGCTGATCCTGCTGCTGTTGAATAGCCCGCTGCCCCTGCAATTCTTCATCGCGCCTGTCCTCGGCATCGTAATTGGCGCGTCGTTCCCCATTACCCTCGTCATGGCGCAGGAGTTGCTGCCGCGAGGGATAGGCATTATGAGTGGGCTGGCGCTCGGCTTTACCTTTATTGCCGGCAGCATCGGCGTCGCCATTACTGGCCGTGTCGCCGACGCTATTGGTCTGCACACCACCCTGACCGGCCTGGCCGTCGTTGCTCTGGTGGGTGTCTGCGCTGCGTCCTTGCTGCCGCGCCGCGAGCGGCGAACAGCCGACATGCCCATCCCCCAGACGGCGGATGTCACGCCTAATGCGTAATGCGTAGTGCGTAATCCGTATTTCTGCCCTTTACAGAATGTCGTTGCTGTCGGACAATACGAAATACGAAATTCGCCTCACGCCTCACGCCTTACGCTTCACACTTAATGGAGCTTTATTGTATGCAAGTACTCAAACGCATTTTTAGCTATGTACGCCCCTACTGGCGCTGGGCAGCCGCCACCTACGCCGCGCTGCTCCTGGCCACGGGCCTCAGCCTGGTCGTGCCCTGGATTCTGCGCTCGGTCATTGACGTCGGCCTGACCAGCGGTGAGTATCGCTACCTCGTCAACGCCGCCCTGACCATCATTGGCCTGGCGGTGGTGCGGTCCGTGTTCAGCTTCCTGCAACTCTACGGCGCCCAGCGCATCGCCTTTAGTATCGCCTACGACATGCGCAACCAGTTGTACGACAAGATTCAGCACCTGCCCTTCGCCTACCACGACAAGGCTCAGACGGGTGAACTCATCAGCCGCGCCACGAGTGACGTCGAGCAGATCATGAACTTCACGGGCGACGGTGTCATGAGCCTGCTCAGCATCTTCGTCCTGTTCACGACCGCTATCATCCTGATGTATTCCATTGACGCCCGCCTGGCCATCATCGCCCTCATCCCGGTCATCGCCCTTGTCGGCGTCAGCCTCCGCTTCGGCCTGGGCATGCGCCATGTCTGGAAGATCGTCCAGGAGCAGATGGCGGTGATGAGTACCATCATGCAGGAGACACTCCAGGGCATCCGCGTCGTCAAGGCCTTCGCCCGCGAGCCATTTGAGATTCAGCGGTTCCACGAGGAGCATAAAGAATATAACAACCGGCGCGGGCTGATTATCCAGCGCTGGGCTACCAACTTCCCGCTGATGACCTTCACCATCGCCCTGAGCACCGCGCTCATCCTGTGGTTCGGCGGCCGCGAGGTCATCAGCGGCCAGTTGACTGTCGGCACTCTCGTCGCCTTCAACACCTACCTGGTCATGCTCGCCCAGCCGACCCAGCGCCTCGGCTTCCTGGTGGACCGCGTCTCCCAGGCCATCGCGTCCGGTACGCGCTTCTTCGAGATCATTGACGCGCCGTCCTCCATCCAGGACGCGCCCGACGCCCACGACATCGGCCCCATCCAGGGCCACGTCGTCTTCGACCACGTCTCGTTTGCCTATGGCGACAGTCCCGTGTTGAAGGGCATCTCGTTTGAGGCGCGGCCTAACCAGGTCGTCGCCCTCATGGGCCTGACCGGGTCGGGCAAGAGCAGCATCATCAACCTCATCCCGCGCTTCTACGACCCCACCGAGGGTCGCGTCCTCATTGACGGCCAGGATATCCGGCAGGTGACGCTGGCGTCGCTGCGCCGCCAGATCGGCCTCGTCCTCCAGGATACCTTCCTGTTCTCGTCCACCATCGGCGAGAATATCGCCTATGGCAACCCGGAAGCCACCCAGGAGGAGATTGTCGCGGCGGCCAAGGCGGCGGGCGCGCATGACTTCATCACCTACTTCCCCGACGGCTACGAGACCGAGGTGGGCGAGCGCGGTCTGACCCTCTCTGGCGGCCAGCGGCAGCGCCTGGCGATTGCCCGCGCCCTCGTCTTGAACCCGCGCATCCTCGTCCTCGACGACGCCACCAGCAGCGTGGACCCGGCCACCGAGTTCGAAATCCAGCAGGCGCTGGCACGGCTGATGCAGGGCCGCACGACGTTTGTCATCGCTCAGCGGCTGCTGACCCTGAAGAACGCCGACCAGATTCTCGTCCTGGACCAGGGCACGATTGTCCAGGCCGGCCGCCACGAAGAGCTGCTCCAGCAGCCTGGCCTCTACCGCCACATCTACGACCTCCAGCTCCGCGACCAGGAGGAGACAGCCGCCGCCGACAAGCCGCGCCGCGTCAACCGCACCCTGGAATTGGCAACTAATTATGGAGATAGAGGCCGACGGTCAGGCTAAGCGATAAAGGGAGAGACGCTATGTCAGTTGTAACGAACGGTAAAAACGGGCGAGTCCCCCCACCCCTTGAGATAGACAATCAGACAGCCGAGGAGACGCCAGGCGTCCTCAATGCCCGCAAGGCATCTCTGGTCGCCAGCCTGGAACGGCTCAGCGACAAAGAAGATAAGATTGGTCAATCCTATAACGCCCACCTCGCCAGTCGGCTGCTCCAGTACCTCGCGCCCTACAAGCGCCCCGTCATCCTGGCCTTTATCTTTCAGGCGATGCAAGCCGTCGCCAGCGTGGCTGGCCCACCCCTGGTTCGCCTGGCGATTGACCACGGCATGATTGAGCGCAACATGCAGGCCCTGCTGCTCTACTCCGGCCTGTTCCTGTTCGCCGCCCTGGTCGAGTTTTTCAGCACTAACCGCCGCGTCATCTATATGGGCAATGTCGCCAACGACGTCATCTTTGACCTGCGCACCCAGTTGTACGCCCACTTGCAGCGCATGACCCTCAGCTTTTACGACCACTTCGTCGTTGGTCGGCTGATGTCGCGTCTGCTCTCAGATGTTGGCACCATTCAGGACTTCGTGACGTGGTCCTTCGTCGGCGTCTTCCGTTCCATCGCTATCCTCATCGGCATCATCGTCGCCATGTTCCTGATGGATGTGAAGCTGTCGCTGTTGACCCTGGCTGTGATTCCGGTCATGATCCTGGCGACGGCGCTGTGGCGTAAGCACGTCCGCGAGGCGTTCCGGGTGGCGCTCCGCCGGCGCTCGCTGGTCACCGGCAACTTTGCCGAGAACATCAACGGCGTGCGCGTGGTCCAGGCATTCAGCCGCGAGCCGCGCAACCTGGCCCGCTTCATGGAACTCAACCGCGCCCACCAGCAGGCCAACCTGCGCAGCGCCCTCCTATCGGGCGTCTTCTTCCCGGGCGTGGACATCCTCGGTTCGATAGCGACCATCCTTGTCATCCTGTACGGCGGCGGCCAGGTTCTGCGCGGCGAACTGACCCCCGGTGTCCTGGTCGCCTTTGTCCTGTTTGTCGAGCGCTTCTTCGAGCCAATCCGCGACCTGGCCCAACGCTACAACACGCTCCAGAACACTATGTCATCCAGCGAGCGCCTGTTCGAGTTGCTGGATACGCCGCCCGCCTTCAGCGACGCGCCCAACGCCTACGACCTGCCGCCGGTCCAGGGCGCGGTCGAGTTGCGTGACGTGACCTTCAGCTACGATGGGCGCAAGCCCGTCCTCAAGCACATTAGCCTCCAGGTCCAGCCGGGCATGACGGTGGCCTTTGTGGGTGAGACCGGCGCGGGCAAGAGTTCCATTGTCAGCCTGCTCAGCCGCTTCTACGAGATTGACCAGGGCCAGATTCTCATTGACGGCCACGACGTGCAGAAGATTCGCATGGCCTCGCTGCGCTCGCAAATGGCCGTCGTCCTCCAGCAGCCCTTCCTATTCGCGGGTAGCATCAGTGACAATATCCGCTACGGCCGGCTGAACGCGACGGACGCCGAAATCCAGGCGGCGGCCGAGGCGGTTGGCGCTCATCAGTTCATCATGGGGACGGAGCAGGGGTACCAGACCAAGATTAGCGAGGGCGGCACGAACCTGAGCGTCGGCCAGCGCCAGCTGGTTTCCTTCGCCCGCGCCCTGCTGGCCGACCCGCGCATCCTCATTCTGGACGAGGCCACGAGCAGCGTGGACACCCAGACCGAGCAGATCATCCAGGCGGCCCTCAAGCGGCTGCTCCAGGGCCGTACGGCCTTCGTCATCGCCCACCGCCTGAGCACCATCGTCAACGCCGACCTCATCTGCGTGGTCGACCACGGTGAAATCGTCGAGCGGGGCACGCACCAGGAGTTGCTGGCCCACCACGGCCAGTACTACGACCTGTACACCATGCAGTGGGCGGCCCGCCAGGCGGCGTGAGCGTAAGAAGCCAAGCCGCTCGTTCGTCTAAACTCTGCATTCGGGGGTCGTCTAATGGTAGGACAACAGACTTTGGATCTGTGTATCGGGGTTCGAATCCCTGCCCCCGAGCAGCCCGTGAACGCCCCGCCTTCTTCTTGAAGGTGGGGCGTTGCTTTTTGAAAGGCGCAGGCTCCCCCAAGTCAAGGCATTGTCGAAATCACCCCATCAGAGCACGGATCGAGAGGATGGACGGATTGAAGCGTGACATAGATAGCTGTCAGAAGCCCCGTGAGCGGCAGCCCTTGATCCGTTCATCCTCTCAATCCGTGCTCTATAGTTTGGCCTTTTAGTGTGATCAGCTTCACACGTGTAGTGTGAATAGCGTCGTGGCCACCGGACCAGGAGTATGCTACAATCGAGCGCATGGGGGGCAGTAGGAGAACACCATGCGCTCAAGTGTTGTTCGATTGGTCCCGCTCGAACGCTACATCCCCACCCCTGAAACTCATGCTACGGAGTGGCCCGTCCTCATCGGCCTGCTCGGCCCCTTCCGCCTGCTCAAGCTCGGCCACCCCATCACCGTCGGCGGCGGGGGCAAAACCGAAGCCCTGCTCACCCACCTGGCCCTCCACCCCAATCGCCCCACCTCGCGTTGCGACCTGCTCCACCTGCTCTGGCCTGACCAGGACTCGGCCCTGGCCGGCCAATCCCTCAACAGCCTCGTCTATGCCCTGCGCAAGCGTCTGAGTGATGCGCTAGGCGGCGCCGCTCCCATCCTCAACACCGACGGCGCGTACTGGCTCAACACCGAAGCGGGCGTCGGGACAGACCTCGCTATCTTTGATAGCCTCGTCCAGCAGGGTGATCAGCAGGCCCGCCAGGGCCAGGCTGTCGCGGCGGCCGAGGTCTACCGCCGCGCCCTCGACCTCTATCGTGGTGGGCTGGACGCGAATGGCGACCTGGGGGCATTGGTCGAGCGCGAGCGTCTCCACGTTCGTTACCTCACTCTGTTGGCCCGCCTGGCCGAGCACGCCTTCGGCCGGCGCGACTACTCCGATGCTCTCGACCATGCCTGGCGGCTGCTGGCTCTGGACCCGTGCCGCGAGGATGCCCACCGCCTCGTCATGCAGTGCTATGTCAGGCTCGGCGAGCGCGCC
>JAHCIP010000036.1 GCA_026129165.1 Anaerolineae bacterium | reverse complement strand
GTGCAGCCCGCCGACGCGACCGGCGAGGTCTTCCAGGGCGGCGCGGTCCGCCGTCGCGACGGGCGGGCAGATTTCGACCAGCAAGTCCGCGGCCTCAGACGTGGGCAACTCGGGCAGGTAGAGCGTGGCGCGGGGGCTGAAGGCGCGAGCCAGGTCGGCCTGGCGGGTCGTCAGCAGGAAGGCGCTGTCCGGCGTGGCCACGCCCAACAGGGGCCTGACCTGCTCGTAGCGCCAGGCGTCGTCCAGCACGACCAGGCAGGGCGGTCGCTGGGCCAGGACAGCCTGCAACCGCTGGGCGCGGTCGTCTGGACGGCTAGCCTCACCCAGTGGGACGCCCAGGGCAATAGACCAGGCGGCCAGGGCGGTCGCCGGCGAGCCTGTCGGCCCCAGGCTGGCCCACAGCACCCCGCCCGGCAACAGGCGCAGGATGTCGCGAGAGTAAGCGAGGGCGGCCGCCAGGGTGGTCTTGCCGACGCCGGGCAGCCCGTGGACCGCCACCCGCGGCGCGCCCTGCCGCAGCAACGTGACGATGTCGGCCACGCGCTGGTCCCGCCCCACCAGGCCCTCTGGTCGGGCCGGGACGCTGAGAAACAAGCGCGGCTCGGCTGGCAGCCCCGGCCCAGACGGCGTCGCCGCGTCCAACAGGTCGTCCCAGTCCAGGTCAGACCGCAGCCGCCGCCCCGCCAGCATCAGGTCGCCCAGGCGGCCGCGCTGCCCCGCCCACTGGAGCAGGGCGACGACACGCGCCGGCTTGCTCTCGCCCCCCAACGCCTCATAGACCAGCCCCAGGTCATAGCAGAGCGTGGTGAGGTCCGCCACACTGAAAGACTCGTCCAGCAATTCGCGCAGCGTGCGTTGCATAAGCCACCCCCGTCCCGTGCTGACTCCATTATATGCTACACGGACGACGGGTCAAACGAGGGGCTGAGCCTGCGGCGGTGTCAAAGTCCGCAGGTCTAGAGCACGGATCAAGAGGATGGACGGATCAAGCCTCCACGTCCGCCTCGCCGCAGACGTGCGTCCACCGGCAACCCTTCTCATCCGTCCATCCTCCGCATCCGTCTATCCTCCCCATCCGTGCTCTGTCATGGGCATCTTTGACATCACCCCGTCTTGCACCGCGCCCTGTTCCGTGCTATGCTAACCGACAGTGGCAGCGTAGGGGTAGCCCCCTGTGGCTACCCTGATGGTGGAAGGGGTACCCAGGGGGGGTACCCCTACGAATGTTCCTAATTCTTCCAGCGGGGGACGCATGCGCGCGGTAGACATCATTGCCCGCAAGCGCGACGGCTACGCGCTGACGCGGGCGGAGATCGAGTGGTTTATCCAGGGCTATACGCGGGGCGACATCCCCGATTACCAGGCCGCCGCCCTGCTCATGGCCGTCCTGTGGCGCGGCATGGACGACCGCGAGACGGCCGACCTGACCCTGGCCATGGCGCGGTCGGGCGAGATGCTCGACCTGGCCGGCGTCCAGCGGCCGGTCGTGGACAAGCACTCCACCGGCGGCGTCGGCGACAAGATTTCCCTCGTCGTCGGGCCGATGGTCGCCGCGACGGGCCTGCCGGTGGGCAAGATGTCGGGGCGGGGGCTGGGCTTCTCCGGGGGGACGCTGGACAAGCTGGAGTCGTTCAGCGGGCTGACCGTCAACCTGGGGACGGATCGATTCTTACGTCAACTACGCGAGGTAGGGTTGGTCATCGCCGGCCAGTCCGCCGACCTGGCCCCCGCCGACGGCAAGCTCTACGCCCTGCGCGATGTGACGGCGACGGTGGAGAGTATCCCGCTCATCGCCAGCTCGATTATGAGCAAGAAGATCGCGGCCGGCGCGGATGCGATTGTGCTGGACGTGAAGGTGGGGCGCGGCGCGTTTATGAAGACCGAAGCCGACGCGGTCGCCCTGGCCGACGCCATGGTACGCATCGGCGCGGGTCTGGGGCGGCGGGTAGCGGCTGTCGTCTCCGACATGAACCAGCCCCTCGGCCACGCCATCGGCAACGCGCTTGAAGTGAAGGAGGCCATCGAGACGCTGGCAGGCGGCGGCCCCGACGACCTGGTGACGGTCGCTCTGACCGTCGGGGCGCACATGCTGCTGCTGGCGGGCCAGGTTCCCGACGCGGCGGCGGGCGAGGTCCGGCTGCGCGAGACGGTGACGTCGGGCGCGGCGCGGGCCAAGCTGCGGGCAATGGTCGAGGCCCAGAGCGGCGACGGCGGTCAGGTGGATGACCCGTCGCGCCTGCCCCAAGCCCCCGTCGCGCGTGTTGTCCCGGCCCCCCGCGCTGGTTATGTGACGGCCATTGATGCCCTGGAACTCGCATTGACGGCGGTGGAACTGGGCGCGGGCCGCGCCAGGAAGGGCGATCCGATTGACGTAGCGGTGGGGCTGGTTGTCGGCCCTAAAGTGGGCGCTCAGGTCCAGGCGGGCGACACCCTGCTGACCATTCACGCCGCCAGCGAGGCCGCCGCCGACCAGGCCCAGGCCCGCGCCCTGGCCGCCTACACCCTGGCCGACGCGCCCGTCGCCCCGCCCACGCTGATTCACCGCGTGATGACGTAGCCGCTGCGACCAAGGACCAAAGACGAAAGACGACCAAGGACGAAGGCTCGACTTGGTCCTTCGTCCTTGGTCTTTCGTCCTCGCGCTATTCCTTGGTAAACTTAAACATCCCCGCCCCGCACACCGCGCACTCGCCTTTGAGCGCGGGCCGCTTGTTGGCTGTGGTGTAGGGGTGGACGTTGACCATGGGCCGCTGCTCTTTACAGCGCACGCAGTAGCCCTCGATGAGCGAGCCGCTTCCCTCAGCCGTGACAGCGGCGGCCGCGCCAGATGTCTCCGACGCCAAAGACGCTGTCCCACCCGCCGCAGCCGGCGATAACGGCGCGAGGTCCCCGGTGTCCGTGGCCGGCCCCACCTCGGTTGGGGGAGCGCTCGCCAGGCTTGGAGCGGTTGGTTCCGCGCCATTCGCGGCCCTCTCCAGCCGTTCGCTCACACTGCCCTCGTCTCCAACTTCCCGTGTCCCGTCCGTAGCGGGGGGCACTGACACTTCAGTCTCCGCCCCCTCAGGCAATACGATCCGCCCGCCGACCGGGCTGTCCTCCTCACGGGACGGTGTGAACGTCCAGGTGGGTAAGACAATCCGTTCGTCGGGCTGGGTCGAAAGCTTCTCACTTGCCCTACCAGAGCCAGGATATTCAGGGTACGGCGCGATTGGCTCGCCCATCCCCCCCTGACGGGGCGCCGGCCGCTCGTCCAGCCGCTGCCGACGCAGCCAGAGCCAGCCGACCAGCGCGCCGAGCAGCAGGCCCAGGGCCAGCCGCCTCAGTTGACGGACCATGCTCTCCTCCGTTACCAGTTAGTATGGCGACGCTCCTCAATCACCCGCGCGTAGATTTCGCGCGTCTGAGTCGCCACTGCTTCCCAGCTATAGTGATCGAGGACGCGACGATAGGCATTTTCGACGCGGGCCGCCGCCCACTCCGGGTGCGCCAGGGTGTGCAGAATGCCCCAGGCCAGCGAGCCGGCGTGGCCGGGGAGGGCGGTAATCCCCGTGACATGGTTCTCGACGACCTCGCTCAGCCCGCCAACGCCTGAGACGACGACGGGGACGCGGGCCGCCATCGCCTCCAGAGCAACGATACCGAATGGCTCGTAGAGGCTGGGGAAGACGGCCACATCGGCGACCTTGTACAGGCGATCGCGTTCCAGATCGTCAATAAAGCCCGTAAAATAGAACTGGTCTCCAACGCCCATCCGTCCCGCCTGCAAACGCAGCTCGTCCACCATCGGCCCCCGACCGGCAATGACAAACTTGACGTTGGGCATTTGGGCCAGGATGGTCGGGGCCGCCTCGACCAAGATGTGCAGCCCCTTCTCGTAGACGATGCGCCCTACGTGGAAGACCAGGAATTCGTCGTCCGCGACGTAGCGGCGCCGAAACGCTCTCAGATTATCGGTATCATACGCATCGAAAGAGGCTACACTCACGGCGTTGGGAACAACATCTAGTTTATCATATGGCTCGCCAAAGTAGGTGACGATTTCGTGGGCCATGTAATAGCTGGTGACGATGACCCGCCACGCTTCCATGCACAGGTTATCCTCGACCTCGTTGATGGCCCGCGACAACTCGGAGTGCAACTCGCCCCGGTGGCGGCCGCGCTCGCTCGCGTGGATCGTGGCGAGGAGGGGGAGGCGCCACAGATGCTTGAGACGGATGCCCGCAAAGGCGACCAGCCAATCGTGGACATGGATCAGATCAAAGCCATCGGTCTGAAGAGCCAGCCTTTCGGCGAACTGAGCCAGTTCCCAATTAGCGGCCTGGGTATCACTGAGGGGCGCGCCCACGTTGCCGGGCGACACATCCACGCGATACACCGTCAAGTTCGGCGTGACGACCGTGTGCGGCTCGCCGTACCCCGCGTAGCCTCGATAGCGGAGGGCAGGCGGGGCGCTTTCAAGCTCGCGCTGGGTCACCAGGTGAACCTCGACGTCGCAGGCCGCCAGGGCCGGGGCCAGGGCCGCGACGTGTTTGCCGAGGCCGCCCACCACATTGGGCGGATACTCATTCGAGAGCATTAAGACACGCATACAGAGCGCCTCATCGCGCTGAATTCACATTGCGAACGTGTTCTTCAAACGTCCGCGCGAAGATATGGGTGCCATCCTTACGCGCGACAAAGAACAGATAGTCGGTTTGGGCGGGGGCGATAGCGGCGCGAATGGCGGCCAGCCCCGGATTGCAGATGGGGCCGGGTGGCAGGCCAGGGTTGAGATAGGTATTGTACGGCGAGGCGAAGCGGTAATCCTCCACCGTGAGGGGCCGCCACCACGTCGCTCGCTCCTTGTCAAAGCCCATGCCATACTGAACCGTCGGGTCAGCGTCCAGCTTCATCCCTTGACCGAGTCGGTTGGCGTAGACGCCGGCAATCAGGGGGCGTTCGTCTGACACGCGCGCCTCACGTTCCACAATAGAGGCCAGCGTCACCGCCGCGTGCAGGTTATCCAGGCGGGAAGCGGCGGCCGCCTTGCGCAAGGCGTCGTCCACCCGCGCCCCGAACGTATCGAGGAGGCGGTTTATCACGGCGCGGGCGTCAGTGTTCGTGGTGGCGAAGGTATAGGTGTCGGGGAACAGATACCCTTCCAGGTTCACCCGTCCATTCCCATCGCGGGGCGGCAGAAAGGGCTGCGAGAAGCCCTCGCCCGTCTGTGCCAGGCGCATAAACTCGGCCTGGTCTACCAGCCCTTGCCCTGCCAGGAGCGTCGCGATTTCCTCCGCCCGCCAGCCTTCGGGGATGGTCACCGTTATCGAGGCTGGCCGCCCCCGCTGCAAGGCGTCAGCGATCTGGCGCGGGGTCATGGTGCGGCGCAGCTCGAAACTGCCCGCTTCGAGCTTGGTATCTATCCCCTGGACACGAAGCAGAACCCTAAATGATGTCGCGTCCTTGATCAGTCCCTCGCGCTGCAGACGGTCGGCTACTTGCGCCGCCGTCTCGCCCGAGCGAATCTCAAACTTTACCGGCGTGGCGTCTGTGCCAGCGGGCTTATCGGCGTCGCCCGACTGGAACAGGGCGAACAGCCGGCCCGCCATGCCTTCCATGTCATTCCCCCCCCCAGCATCACTCGGCGCCGTCGCGCTGGTCGGGCGGCCAGCCGATGCCCAGGCGCGCCAGAAAGACAGACCCAAGGCGCCCACTCCTGCCAAGACCACCACCGCCAACGCCAGCCCCACCAATTGTCGTAGTAAACTCGTCTCGCGCTCCTGCCGCGCTCGATAGGCCGCCAGGCCGCGCGGCTCGCGCCACTCTCGCTTGCTCAACGTCGCTCCTTACCGCCGCCCTCGGCGCCGGCCCCCTCGTTCAGAGGCGCGGTCCCACCCCCGGCGTCGCGGCTCGTCGTCTTGATGGATCGGCGCATCGGCCGGCAACAGCCCCGTGACCCCGGCCTCGGCGCGTTGGGTGTCCAGGTAGTCCTGGAGAATCACCGCGGCCGCGACCGCGTCCAGGCGCCCCTTCTGGTTCTTGGCGCGCACGCCCTGCCCCTGTAGAATCTCAGATGCGCTGACCGTCGAGAGCCTTTCATCCCAGAACACCAGCGGGATGCTCAGGTGAGGCTCCAACGCACGGGCGAAGGCTTGGACCCATTCAGCCTGCGGCCCCAGCGTGTCATCCATGTTGCGCGGCAGGCCCACCACCACTGTTGTTGGCGCCCACTCGTCCACCAGGGCGACAATGGCCGCCACGGCCTGGGCGGTAGTCTGGCGCGTGATAGTCGTCAGGCCGCGGGCCAGCAGGCCCAGCGGATCGCTGATTGCCACGCCGATGCGTCGTTCGCCCACGTCCAGGGCCATACTACGGCCAGGTTCAGTCATCGTCCCTTAATCCAACACCACCACATCAATGCGCAATGGCAGCCAGGGCAAGCGGCCCCAGCGCTGGGTCACCCAGGCCGGGCCATTGAGCGTCACCCAGGCCGGCTCGGCCAGGTGAGTGAGCGCGCCCACTGCCCGGCTCGCGTCAGCAGGAGTCATGCCACGCACCGCATGTTGCACCGCCTGGCGGTCTACCCGCGCCCTGGCCTGCCCTTGACCCCGCACCCCCACCCAGACGATGGGCTGGTCGCCCTCCCAGACGACGCGCTCACTCTCTGTCGTAGTAAAACTCGTCGTTTCAGACAGGAGTCGGAAGTCCGAAGGCGCGGCCCGGTTGAGGGCGACCTTGGCGAGGGCGTCCGCTTGCTGTGGGTCATAGCCCAGGCCCCGCGCCCGCAGCCGTAAGGTTAGCCCGGCGTAGTCGGGACGGGCGCGGTCGCTGTCCCAGCGTTCGCCCACCACAGCCACCTGCACACTCTCACGCGCCAATCGTTCGCCCGCCGCTAACTGCGCTCGCAGCCCCGCCGTCGCCTCCTGGCTCAGCCGGGCTTCCAGGTCCTGGCGTAGCATCTCACGGTCGGTGTCGGTGACGACGGCCTGTTGGCGCATCGAACCACCTGCCGTGGGCCCGTCGTTCACCACGCCCATGAAGAAAGCCAGGGCTGGCTCCAGGGCGTTGATAGCATAGGACGGGACATTCCCCCCAGGGCCGGGTTCGACGGCCACGATGGGGACACTCACCGTCGCGCCCACCTCCCCTCGCACCACGGCCGGCTGAGTAGTGCGAAAGCGAACGCGCGTGCCGCCGCTGGTCTCCACCAGCGCCCCGTAGGGGATGGGAGCCTGTTCGGCACGACGATTGATAAATTGAACAGTCCCAGTCGCCCGACCATCTGCCTCTATCTGAACGCCGGACGGTGTAGCTTCGCCGTGCGTCTCTACCGTTATGTCTAGAGAACGGGCGGGGATGATGCCCCGTTCGGCGTCCAGGCTCGCCCCGGCCCGCGCCTGCGCCTCAAAGCTCGTTGCAATGGTGCGCGTCTCAGGCCGCAGAGTGATAACGCTCGACGGGGCTGCTGCTACGCCTAATCCTAATAGGGCTAACAGCGCGAAGAGAGTGAGGGATCCCACTCCTAACCGCGCTAGTTGTCGTTGACGCCTTGTAATAGGCCAGGGCACGGTTAGATCGGGTGGGTTCGGTGGACGCTTAAGGGTGTCCAGGCGGCGGCGCGTCTGACGCGGCCATCCGACAGCCTTCGCCGCGCCCCGCTCAGGCTCCGCCTGGGTATGAAACACGGCCAGGCCCACCGTCTGGGCCATCTTTCGTAACCGTCCATTCGATGTGATCAAAGCCACAGCGCGATTAACACCAGCCGCCCGCCGCGCTAGCAGTTCAAGGTCGGCTTCGTGCCAGGCGCACGGCTCCGCCAGCGTCAGGATGACGACCGAGGTGTCGGCGTAGACAACCTGCCGCACCGCCTCGACCACGCCCACGCCGCTGTCTACACCCACCACCATCGCCGCCGACGCGCGAGCCGCATCAGGTCTCAACGAGACCTTGAGGGTCTCTGAGACCCTCAAGGTCTGCGCTCGTTGCCTTCGGTTGACCCGCAGCCGCTCCGTCTGGTTCATGCTCTCCGCTATTTTCGTTGCGCCTTGACAAACTCCGTCACGCGGCCGAGCGCCTCATCCAGCTTCGCCGCATCGCGGCCGCCGGCCGTCGCCATGTTGGGTCGGCCGCCGCCCCCACCGCCCACGACGCTCGCCACCTGTTTGACCAGGTTGCCCGCGTGGAGGCCGCGTTGGACCAGGTCCGGCGTGACCGTCGCCACAAAGAAGGGCTTATCGCCCATCACCGTCCCCAGGACGATGACGCCCGACCCCAGCTTGTCGCGCAGCCAGTCAGCCATCTCGCGCATAGCGTCCGCATCCGGCGCGTCTACCCGCTCGGCCAGGACGGTCACGCCGTCTATCGCACTCGTCCGCGCCAGGGCATCGCTTAGACGGCCCTGGCTCAGCGCCCGCCGCGCCTCCGCCAGTTCGCGCTGCAGAGTGCGTAGTTCGTCCTGTAGATCGGACACGCGGCGCGGCAGGTCACGTGGCGTCGTCTGGAGCGTCTGGGCCGTCTGGCTCAACGCCCGTAGCCCGGTCTCGACGTAGTCCTCCGCGCCCGCGCCCGTCAGCGCCTCAATGCGGCGCACGCCGGCGCTGACGCTGCCCTCGCCCACGATGCGCAACTGGCCGATCTGGCCAGTGTGGCGCAGATGCGTCCCGCCACATAGCTCGCGGCTGACAGGCTGGTCGCCGCCGATGGTGACCATACGCACTTCGTCGCCGTACTTCTCGCCAAACAGCATCATCGCGCCCAGTCGCCGCGCCTCGTCCTGCGATGTCACCGTCCAGCCTACTGGATAATCCGCCATGATCAGGGCGTTGACCTTCGCCTCGATGGTCCGCAGTTCCTCGTCGTTCAGCGCCTGGAGGTGGGCGAAGTCGAAGCGCAGGCGGTCCGGCGCGACGAGCGAGCCGCGTTGCTGCGCGTGGCCGCCCAGCGTGTCCTGCAGGGCGCGGTGGAGCAGGTGAGTCGCGGTGTGGTTGCGCATGATGCTCAACCGTCGGTCCGCGTCCACCGCCGCCTCGACCGTATCGCCGACGCGCACTTCGCCCGTCACGACGTGCCCGCGATGCGTAATCAAACCTGGAACCGGCGATTGCGTGTCCTCCACCTGGACCGTGCCCAACTCACCGACGAGCCGGCCGATGTCACCCACCTGGCCGCCCGCCTCCGCGTAAAACGGCGTCTGGTCCAGCACCACTTCGACCTGGTCGCCTTCCTCCGCCGTCTCCGCTGGTGAACCATTGACCACCAGATAGAGCGCCTGGCCCTGGCCCTGCGTCCGCTCGTAGCCCAGGAAGCGCGTGCGCGGCAGGTTCAGCCGTCGGTAGTGCTCGCCCGCCTCAGTCACGGTAAACTTGCCCTTGGCCCGCGCTCGCTCGCGCTGCTGGCCCATCCGGTCGACAAAGCCCTGGCGGTCAATGGTCAGCCCGTTCTCCTCCGCGATGACCCGCGTTAGATCCGGCGGGAAACCGTACGTGTCATAGAGACGGAAGACCTCGTTGCCAGGGATAACGGTCTGCCCCTGGCTCTTGAGCCGCCCGGTTACGGTTTCGAGCAGCGTCAACCCATGCTCCAACGTGCGCTGGAAGCGCTCCTCCTCCAGCCCGATGACGCGCAGGATGAAGTCGCGCCTGTCTACCAGTTCCTTATAGTGGCCGCCCATTAAGGTGATGACCGACGACGCCACGTCGCCCAGGAAGGGTCCCGTGAAGCCAAGTTGCTTGCCATAGCGCATCGCCCGCCGCATGATGAGGCGCAAGACATAGCCGCGCCCCTCGTTGCTGGGCAAGACGCCATCGGCAATCAGGAAGGTCATCGCCCGCCCGTGGTCGGCAATGACACGATAGGGAACATAGCGCTCCTGCGCTTGCTCCGCCGTCTGGCCCAGGAGTTCCCGCGTGTGGCTGATGATGGGCGTGAACAGGTCGGTGTCGTAGTTGGTGTAGACGCCCTGCTTAATGGTCGTGATACGCTCCAGACCCATGCCCGTGTCCACGCCCGGCTTGGGCAGCCGTTCGCGCGTGCCGTCCGCGTGCTGGTCGAATTGCATGAACACCAGGTTCCAGACTTCGAGCCAGCGGCCGCAGTCATTATCTAGTGCGACAGAGCAATCGGACCGGCCGCAGGTGCAGAACTCCGGCCCGAAGTCCCAGTGCAGTTCGGATGTGGGGCCGCAGGGTCCGACATCGCCCATCATCCAGAAGTTGGTCTTGTCGCCCATGCGGTGGACGCGGCTTTCGGGCAGGCCAATCTCCCCCGTCCAGACGCCAAACGCCTCGTCGTCGTCGCGGTAGACCGTCGCCACGATCCGCTGCGGGTCCAGCCCCATCACCCTCGTCATAAATTCCCAGGCATAGTGGATCGCGTCGCGCTTGAAGTAGTCGCCAAACGAGAAGTTGCCCAACATCTCGAAGAAGGTGTGATGCCGGGACGAAGGCCCCACGTTCTCCAGGTCGTTGTGCTTGCCCGACACGCGCATACACTTCTGGGACGTCGTCGCCCGCGCGTAGCTGCGCCGCTCCGTGCCCAGGAAGGTGTCCTTGAACTGGACCATGCCGGCGTTTGTAAACAGCAGAGTTGGGTCGTCCGGCACGAGCGACGAACTGGGCACGATCTGGTGGCCCTTGCTCTTGAAGTAGTCGAGGAACGCCTGGCGTATCTCCGCGCTGCTCATCTTACCGCTCATAATCTCTCCTCGCCATTCGACTGAATTGTAGCTTCCCTGCATATCTATGTCAACAAAAAAGGCCCGTCCTGTGTGAAGGACGAGCCAAGAAGCCCGTGGTACCACCTTACTTTGCCCAGCCCACCTCTGTTAAGGGGTAAGCTGAACCTCCAATCGAGCGCCACAGCGGTGTGAGGCTCTGCCCCTTGATAACGGAGGGCGGCCGGCCGCGAACTCAGTATTGAGTAGTCAGTAATCAGTAATCAGTACAGAGTAGTCGGTGTACAATAGTCAGTAAAATTCTTCGACTGACTACTGTATACTGACTACCGACTACTCACCCGGAGGTGGCGTTCGGCTGGCTGGCGTGTCGGGCTTCCACCGTCCCCGACTCTCTAGACCGCGACAGCGTAGCCTACTCTTCCCCGTCAGCGACATTCATTTCAGTTGATAGCACAAGTATACTCGAGACTGCCCGCTTGGTCAAACGACGGATGGCTGACTGCACACTCCTTCAATCGGATGATTACGGCGTGAGCGTCACCTTGATAGAGCGATCCCCACTGGCGACGAGGTCAATCCCCTCCTGGAAGCGGGCCAGGGGCAACTGGTGCGTCACGATATGCTCCATGGGCAGCAGCCCCTTCTGGAGCATATCTATCGCAATGGGGTAGCAGTACGGGCCAAGGTGCGAGCCGTGGATGTTCAGCTCTTTCGTGTCGCCAATAATGGTCCAGTCCACCGTCACTGGTTCGCGCATCACGCTGAACTCGACAAACGTGCCGAGCTTGCGAATCATGTGCAGGCCCTGCTCTACCGCTGTCGGGTGCCCTGTCGCCTCGATGTAGACATCGCAACCGTAGCCGTCGGTCAGTTTGAGTACCTCGTCCACCACGTCCACCTTGCGCGGGTTCAGCCCCAGGTCGGCCCCGCACGCCTGCGCCACGGCTAGCCGTTGGTCGTCCAGGTCCAGGGCGATGAGCAGACGCGGGTGCTTGAGGCGGGCCGCCGCGATCATGCCCAGCCCGAGCGGTCCCGCCCCCGCAATCACCACCACATCCTCAAACTCGATGTTGCCGCGCTGGACGGCGTGGATCGAGCACGCCAGCGGCTCGATGAACACCGCGTGCTCAATCGGAATACTGGAGGGGACCTTGTAGTTGAGAGCGTTGCGCGGGAAAAGCATGTACTCAGCCATCGCACCAAACGCCCCCTGGCGGAAGCCGTACACATCCCCGTGCTGGCACATCCAGTACTGGCCGCGCTGGCAGTAGCGACACTTCCAGCACGGCACAATCTGCTCCGAGATTGCCATATCGCCCAATGCCAGGCCGTATTTCTCGCCTGCTCCCTCCCCTAGCGCCACCACCTCGCCCACAAACTCGTGGCCTGGAATCACCGGCGGCTGACAGTAGCCTATCCGATGCTCGTCCCCCCAGAACAGGCTTGCCCCCAGATAGCATTTCAAGTCGCTGGCACAGATGCCCACCGACTTGACGTGAATGACGACCTCACCGGGTCCTGCTTGCGGCACGGCCCGTTCTTCTAGCCGGTAATCGCGCGGCCCGTGACAGACGACGGCGGGCATTGTTTTAGGCAAACTTGACTGTCTGGTTTGATCCATGTTTACTCCTGTTTTTCTGGGGGTATAGCCAATATGACTACACGAAATTATTCCGTGTAATCGGCGGCCTGAAGTTCGCAGCGCTGTAATGGTTATGTCATACCGAACGACCGGCATACTCTGATTGTTGAGGCTGGATGACGCTGAGCAAGGGACCAAGACTCAACACCATTAGCAGGGTGATGAGCACGGCCGAGCTAAGGCACCAGGCGCACACCGCCCCAATAACGAAAGGTTCCAGGTAGGTGAGGTACAGCGAGAAGAGCACGCCGAAAAAGGCCATGCCGAACAGCAGCAGCGGCGCGTAGGCCGCCAGGCGGTCGTGCCGCCAGCGCGGCCAGACCCACGCGGCCAGCATGAGGAGGTAGCCGCCCATGCCCAGCACCCCAATGGGGATCCCCAACAGACGGGCGTAGGGGCTACTCTGCACGGCGTTGCAGTCGCCGACGGGACCGCAGATGGCCCGCGCCCCCTGCGTCTCGACATAGCTGAGGTATGCCGCCACGCCCAGGCCGACAAGGGCCAGCAGCGGGATGGTCCAGTCCAGGCTGAGCGCACGCGGCGCCCCCTGGCCCTGGCTGGCCCGAAGGAGAGCCAGGATGGCGTACAGGATGGCTATCACCATGCCGACCATGATAACCATCGCTAGGGTAAACCCGTCGGACCATTGGGCGCCAGACGTCGAGGGAGCCCCTGCCGCCTGAGCCACCGCTGACGCCTCCGTTGCGCCGACGTCTGGCGCAGCGGAGGCCTTCTCTGCTACCAGTTCGTCAATCCCCGGTAGCTTGGGATAGTCGAGGCCGCCCGCGGTCAGATGCCTGTCAATCAACCCTGGTAATTCAGCGGGAATCTGCTCCGAGCCGACCAGATAGCGGTCGCCGATGACGAGGAACGGCACGCCGCGCTGCTCACTCGGAATCTTGAGTGCCGTCAAGGCCTGGACAAAACGCGCCTGGTTCTGGGGTGAGCTTACCTCGACCAACATGATGTCAAGTTGGGCTCCGTACTTCGCCTGCAACGGCGGCAGCACTTTATCAATCACATAGTGACAGTGACTGCACAACTCGGACCAAAACAGAACGCCCCGCACCACAGGTTTGGGCGCGGCATCGGCCCCTGTCAGAGTTACTGCTCCTATCCATACCGCCAGGAGTAGCCCTATGACTACACGAAGGCTCGCTTTCCACATGATTTATTTCTCCCTAATTGTTGGCATAGCTGGCTTTGCCAGCCGAATGTGTTTAGTCTATATAACGTTTGAGGGGGCGGGAAGTGTCGGGTGTAGAATCAAATAGCCACCCCAAGGTGGGGTGGCTGTAAGGAGACTTCCTCGGAGACAGACCCTAAAGGTCTTAGGGGCCTTTAGGGTCTCTGCTCTATTCGTCCAGTATAAACGTCACCAGCATGTTCACCTGGTACTCGGTGATGACTTCACCCTCCACGCGCAAGGTCTGCTCCTTGATCCACGCACTCTTGACGCCGCGCAGCGTCTTGTTGGCGCGGTAAAGGCCCTGCTGGATGGCATCCTCAAAACTCTTGTTGGAGGTGGAACTGATTTCGATGACACGGGCGACACTCATGGGTTGACTCTCCTTTCCCCGTTGGGGGGTCTGGCTGGGGATGGTTGGCCGAATTCACGGTCCTGACGATGGGCTGCAGCAAGTTCTATTCCACTAGCCCCGGTTCGCACCCCCGCCAAAGCAGAGTATACTTGACGCTTCGATGGCTGTCAACTTTACGGAGGCAAGCGATGTCTCTTCCCCTGGCCCAGCAAAAATGCGTCCCCTGTCATGGCGGCCTGCCCCCTCTCACCGCCGACGAAATCGCCGCTCTCCATCCCCAGGCCCCCGACTGGACGGTAGTGGAACGCCATAGCATCCCCCGCCTCGAGCGGGTCTTCCGCTTCAAGACTTTCGCTCAGGCGCTTGCCTTCACCAACCGAATCGGCGCGCTGGCCGAGGAAGAGGATCACCACCCCGTCCTCGTCACCGAGTGGGGCAGGGTGACGGTGACCTGGTGGACACACGCCATCAAGGGTTTGCACCAGAACGATTTCATCATGGCCGCCAAGACGGACGAGGCGTATGCTGCCTCCACAGCAACCACTTGAGTATGCAGCTGTGACAGACATACCTCAAAAAGGCAGACTCATCGCTCAGGGGCGCACCGCCGAAATCTACGCCTGGGGCGAGGGCAGCGTCGTGAAACTGTTCTTCGACTGGTGTCCCGATAGCTTGGTCCAGCACGAGGTCGAGATGGGCCGCGTCTTGAGCACGACGGCGCTGCCCACCCCGAAGTTGCTGGGTAGCGTCGAGGTCGAGGGCCGACGCGGGCTCTTGTACGAGCGCGTGGATGGCCCCTCGATGGTCCGCGCCATGACCACTCAGCCCTGGCGGCTGGCGCAGCTCGCGGCTCAGTTCGCCGAGCTTCACGCGGCTGTCCACCGGCAGAAGGGTGAGGGCTTCCCGCCCCTCCGCGCCCAGTTGACGTGGACCATCGAGCATACCGACCTGCCGCCCGAACTCAAGGCGCACGCGCTAGCGACGCTGGACCGTCTGGCAGATGGCGACACCCTGTGTCATCTCGACTTCCACCCCGACCAAGTCATCCTCACCCCGGCCGGTCCGGTGGTCCTGGACTGGATGACGGCCGGCCAGGGCAATCCCCTGGCCGATGTCGCCCGCACGGTCATCCTACTCCGAGTCGGCCAACTTCCCTATGGCGGCTGGCTTCAGCGAGCCTTCATCAACGCGGCGCGGCGGCTGTTCTTGCGGACCTACCTGCGCCGCTATCGCCAGCTTCACCCCGGTCTGACTCAAGCAGCCATCGACGCCTGGATCATCCCGCTGGCCGCCGCCCGCGTGAAAGAGGACAACCCAGGCGAACGCGACCAACTGTTGGCCTTCCTCCAGCGTTCACTCCCCACCCATTAGCACACAGCCATAGCGCCTCCTCGGTGGATCATCAAGGGCAGAAACAGCCCTTTCGCAGACGGATCGTGTGTGGGCGCTGGTGGCGGCGCGGCGGATGGAAAAGAGGAGAGCGCCAAGCGACCGATGCGGTTCCCATCGCTCTCGGCAAACCACAACGCCCCATCCGGCCCACTGGTAATCCCTTGAGGGTTGCTCAGCGCCCTCGGTAAGGTGTATTCCGTCAGGTTGCCGTCAGTCGTGATACGGCTGCGCCAAACGCGTCAAGGAGGCGGTGGTCGGCTCACTCCTCCGGCTGGATGACGGAAATCGTTCGGGTGATGGATGTACATTACCGTGTCGTCTGATATAATGAGCGCAGGGAGAACCGACGATGAACCGCCTGGAAGCCGCAACCCTCAACGCGCTATATTACCCCTGACCTCCTTCGGACGATAGACGTAGGCAGGACGACAGACGACGCCTCCACGTCTGTCGTCCTTTGTTATTTCCTGGGTGTGTAGCTCTATGACTACACGAAGGCTCTCCCTGGTTCGGCGGTGTGAGACGGAACGTGGTATAATTCAACGATTCACTAGGAGGCACGAGCATGACCGCTACGATGGATGAACAACTCGCCCTGCTGATGCGCGGGACCGAGTACGGCGACGAACAGACCCGCAAGAATATGGAGCGCGACCTACGCGAACGGCTGCAGGAAGGCCGACCGCTACGGGTGTACTGCGGCTTCGACCCGACCAAGCCCGACCTGCACCTGGGCCATACCATCCCCATGCGTAAGTTGCGCCAGTTCCAAGACCTCGGCCACGAGGTAACGTTCCTGATCGGCAACTACACCACGCTCATCGGGGATCCGAGTGATAAGAATAAGCTGCGGCCAATGATGACCGCCGAGGAGATTGAGGCCAACGCCCGCACCTATGCGGAGCAGGCGTTCAGGATTCTCGACCGCGACAAGACTCTGATTCGCTACAACGCCGACTGGCTGTCGAAGCTCAGCTTTGCCGATCTCATTGGCATCGGCTCGGGCTTCACGATGCAGCAGTTCTTTGGCGGAGAACTTCTCCAGCGCTTCGAGGCGGGCGACGCCATCTTCCTCCACGAGACGTTCTACGCCCTCATGCAGGCGTATGACGCCGGCCAACCCATGAACGAATGTTCAGGTCGGCGGCGAGCCAACTCGTGGTTTTTATCATCGTCGCGGGGCGCAAGCTGCAGGAGGCCTTTGGTCAGAAGCCACAAACCAACGGCGTCATCAGCGGAAGCTCTACCGGGCACCAATGAGCGTGATGGACCGGATATTGGCAACGTCGCCATCTTCGACGCGCCCAACGACATGTATGGCAAGGTCATGAGTATCCCGGACGAGGCGATGTGGACCTACTTCGATCTGGTGACGCGCCTGTCGAATGCCGAAATCGCCAGCCTCAAGCAGGCGGTCAGGGCAGACCAGCACTATGGAGGCCAGGCGGCTCGCCGCCGGATCACCGAATCTTCCACTCGCGTGTAAGGCGGCCGAAGCGACCGCGCACTTCGCCACCGTCTTCAAGAGCGCGACCTGCCGACGACATGCCGACGTTTACCCTCAACGGCCCGCAGACCATTGTGGACCTGATGGTAGCGGTCCAGGTCGCGGCCAGCAAGAGTGAGGCGCGGCGGCTGGTCGAGCAGGGTGGCGTGCGGCTGGACGGCGAGCGCGTGGACGAAGTCGGCTTCGAGGTTCCCTCCCGCGAGGCGATTCTGCAGGTCGGGCGGCGCAAGTTTGTCCGTCTGACCATTGGGTGAGCCATAATCCTTATGCCATCTAAAGAAGGAATGTACAGCGCCTACCGCGTCAGGCGTTGCGCCAGTGGATCGTGGACGTGGAAGCGAGCGAGACGACCCCCCAACTCATCTACCTGCGCGGCCACAGCCCGGCCAATGGCACTCGCCACGGCTTTATGCTGCGGGAGCGGACCGAGGTTCCCAGCCGGGTCCAGGCGCTACGCGGTCTCAAGGGCATCACAAAGGTGGACGAGGGGTTCTACACATCGGTGGTGTACTGCGACCCGACCCGCCAGAACGAGTTGGTCGAGGCGATACGGGCACGTCTTGCGGAGGCTGGCTTCCTGACGACCGCCGAGTGGGAAGCGCGGAGCGCGGCGGAGGTCGAGTCCAACGATCCGCGCCCGCTCAAGCACATCCGCCTCAAGCCGCCTTCGCTGCGGTAGAGGCATCAGATCACCCTCCCGAAGGTTGCGAACCTTCGGAGGGTAAACTCACCGATTCTGGCGCATATCTTGCTAAATGGGTGGGGGCTGCCCGCGCAGAAGCCACCACCCGACACCCAGGGCGCCATGCGGGCATCCATTCTCCATGTCTCCGGTATCCACGCCCGGGCAACCCTTCCGCCCCGACCTGGCCGAGTTGGTTCACCTGGAAGCGAATGAACTAAACCCGGATGTCGTCGTCGTGTCAGGCGACCTGGTGCAGCACGAATACGTAGACCAGTATCAGCGGGCGCGCCGCTGGCTCGACGGTTTCAAGCAGCCGCTGATCGTCATCCCCGGCAACCACGACGTCCCCTTCCGCAACCCCATTGACCGCTTCCTGCGGCCGATGGAGAAGTTCCGCCGCTACATCGAACCCGACCCCAACCCCTTCTTTTACCAGGGCGACCTGAAAACGATGTCCTGAGGCTAAACTCGACTTACGCAGCTTCGATCAGGGCGGCAAGCTGGGCGAGCAAGAGCTTCAAGTGGTCCGCAGACGCTTCATATCTCTACACCGCAGGTATGCCGCGTCATCACGGCCCACCACCACTTCGCCCCGCCCCCCGGCTTCGGATCGCAAAGCGTCATCGCCGACGCCAAACATGCCATCCACGTCATGGAAGAGTGCGACGTGGACCTGATTCTGTCTGGTCACATGCACGTCGCCTACATCGGCAACACGCTCGACTTCTATCCGATGTCCAAGCGCGGCATTATCATTGTTCAGTCGGGGACGACGACCTCGGCGCGGGGCAAGCAGCGCGAGAAGGGCAAGAACTCGTTCAACGTCATCCGCGTCCACGAGCGCCACATCTCCATCACCCACCACCTCTACAACTCCGAACGGAAGCGCTTCCTGCCGATGAGCCGCCACCTGTTCCCCCGCCGGCTGCCCGGCTCCTATTATCTTCGCCTGGAGGAAACCGCCGCGACAGAAGCGGCAACCTCGGTCATGGAGAAGAAGGTCCAGGTGGAGGTGCAGCAAAAGATTGAGGCCAAAAACGAGGCGAAACAAGAGGCGACAGCTAATGGTGGGACTACTGCGGTAGCCAACGAATGACGAGCCGAGGGGGGGAACTGCCCCCCCTCGCGCGCCTCGATGCCCCAGAAGTCGTAGCGTAGCGGGTCCTGGGTCACGGGCTCCTCACTGCCGCGCAGCATCACGCCATCGTTGGGGCTGCCACCCATCCACCCGCGGACGAGGTCCGTGATGTCAAAGCCTTCCCAATGGCGGCCCTGGCGCGGGTCAAAGACGCTCCGCCCATACGCCTCCCCGAAGCTCTCCCCCATCGTCTCCCAGGTCGCCGTTGCCTCCTCCCACGCCTGCGTCACCCGATACGTCGTCGACGCGGTAACATTCGAAGCAATTGTGGATGTAGACTTCCAGCGTCGCGCTGAGGACGAGGGCGTCCGGCGGCAGTGGCGACAGGTCGAAGCGCACCAGAGGGCGCTGGCGAAGCCAGGCCTGCCAGTCGTAGCCGATAAACATGCCAGGGAAAGCGCCCCAGGCCGTGCTCGGGCGACCCTCCGTCAGAAAGGTATCGGCGGTACTTCGAGACGAGCGAGCCTCCTGGAGGCGGTGTCATGGGCGAGGGTAGGGTGAGATTGGAGTGTATGTACTGGGCAAAACGCCGTACTGGTCGCGGAGCTTGTTACCGCCACCGTGCTTGTGGCCGTAGGCGTGGTGGTGGGCGGAGGGTGGGCGTCGGTCGCGGTAGGTGAAGCTGTTGCGCTGGGCGCTCCGTCGTAGTCGACGAACAGCGGGACCAGGGTAGGCGTGGCTGTGGCTGTCACTGTCATAAACCCAGTGGGACAGGGTAATGGCTAGACGCGTGAGGGTGACCGTCGCGGGGAGTGACGTGGCGAGTCGCGGCGGAGGGTCTGGTGGTCGCTCACCCCAGACACCCGCCAAATAGGGCAGAAACAGCGTGTAGTCGCTCGCCACCCTGTGTCGTCCATCCTCCATGCCGGCTGGTGTTTGGGCGTCAACGATGCGCCTGATGCCAGCCAGGACGACGAGACAGGCGGCCACCGCCACGACTACCCGCGCCAGACGCCGCGCGGGCTGGAATTGATCGGAAATAGTTGACGTTTGTCATGCTTGAATCGAGGGTTACACCTCACAAGCCAGTGGGGATCGGACAGAAGATTAGAATTCGCGCCGCGCGAGCAGCTGCGTCAACGCCCTCAACACCCTCGCCTCTGGCCCGCCAACCCGGCCAGTCGCGCCCACGCCTGGCGATGTAGGTCGTCCGCCAGGCGCTGCGCCTGGTCGCGGGCGCCGACCGGCTCCAGAATCGCCAGCACCTCGGCCACGTCACCTTCGGCCAGGGTCGGCTGGGCGTAGAGCGCCCGCAGGCGGGCCGCTGCTGCGCCGTCGGCCCGGTCGAAGGCAATGGCGACGGGCAGGGACTTCTTGCGCCGTCGAATGTCGTTGGCGGCCTGCTTGCCGGTCCGCGCCGGGTCGCCCCAGATACCCAGGATGTCGTCCACAATCTGGAACGCCACGCCTAGCTCGTGGCCGAACTGCGCCATCCCCTCCACCGTCGCCGCGTCCGCCCCGGCCACGAGCGCCCCGATCTGGGTCGAAGCGGCCAGCAGCGCCGCCGTTTTCCCACTCACCATGCGTAGGTAGTCGGCCTGGCCCACATCCACCCGCGTCTCAAACTGCATATCCAGGAACTGGCCCTCGGTAATCGCCAGAGAGGCTTGGTCATAGGCGGTCTGAATGGCAGCCAGAGTGCCGGCGGCAACACCGCGCTCCAGCAGACCCGCCAGGGCCAGCCGCGCCAGGACGAACAGACCATCACCGGCGTTGATAGCCTGCGCGTCGCCCCAGCGTTTCCACAGCGTGAGCCGGCCGTGGCGCTCCGTGTCGCGGTCCTCTATGTCGTCGTGGATGAGCGAGAAGTTATGGGTCAACTCGATGGCGGCGGCGGCGGGGACGGCCCGCTGCCAGTCGCCACCCAGCGCCGCGCAGGTCAACAACAGGAAGGTGGGGCGCAGCCGTTTGCCAGTGCGGGTGGAGATGGGCTGGAAGTTCTCGTCGGCCCAGCCCAGGTGGTAGCGCAACATGCCGTAGAACGGGTGGAGCAGCGTTTCGCGGTCGGCGACGGCGCGCTGCATCTCAGTTTCGACGGCGGCGATGTACGGGGCGAGGGCGCTTTGAAGGTCGGTCGGGGTCATAGGGGAGTCTCTTATGGAACGTTACTTGCTGCGATACGTCTCCAAGAGTATAGTTTAGTCAGCCTGGAAGGACAAACATCAAAGGGGGCGCCGTTGGCCCAATCCACGACCCACGACCACACCTATACGAACCGCCTGATTCACGAGACAAGCCCATACCTGCTGCAACACGCCCACAACCCGGTGGACTGGTATCCCTGGGGCGACGAGGCGTTGGCCCGCGCCCGCGCCGAGGACAAGCCCATCCTGCTTAGCGTCGGCTACAGCGCCTGCCACTGGTGCCACGTCATGGAACGCGAGTCGTTCGAGAACCCTGACACCGCCGCCCTCATGAACCGCCACTTCGTCAATATCAAAGTAGACCGCGAGGAGCGCCCCGACGTGGACGCCATCTACATGGAGGCGGTCCAGTTGATGACCAACCACGGCGGCTGGCCGATGACCGTTTTCCTGACGCCCGACGGCGTCCCGTTCTACGGCGGGACCTACTTCCCGCCGAGCGACCGCCACGGCCTGCCCGGCTTCCCGCGCCTACTCGAAGCCATTACCAATGCGTGGCAGACCCAGCGCGAAGGGCTAGCGCAGCAGGGGGCGGAACTGGTGCGGGCGATGGACAAGGCCGCCATCCTCCCGCCGGGCCGCACCCTGGTAACGGAGAGCGTGCTAGACGAGGCCTCCCGGCAGTTCGCCCGCCAGTTCGACGCCCGCAACGGCGGCCTGGGCAGCGCGCCCAAGTTCCCCCAGGCGTCTAACTGGGAGTTCATCCTGCGCACCTGGCGGCGCACGGGCGACGAGACGACGCGGACGATGGTCGAGCGGACGCTGCGCAAGATGGCTTACGGCGGCATCTACGACCACCTGGGCGGCGGCTTCCACCGCTACACCGTGGATGCCATCTGGCTCGTCCCCCACTTCGAGAAGATGCTATATGACAATGCCCTGCTCGCCCGCCTCTACCTCCACGCCTACCAGGCGTTTGGCGACGACCTCTACCGCCGCGTCGTCGAGGAGACGCTGGAGTACGTGCGCCGCGACATGACCGACCCGGCCGGCGGCTTCTACTCCGCCGAGGACGCCGACAGCGAGGGCGAAGAAGGTAAATTTTATGTCTGGTCCTACGCCGAGGTCCAGCGCCTGCTCGGTCCAGACGCCGATGCCTTCTGCCGCTTCTACGACGTGACGCCCGACGGCAACTGGGAAGAGCATAACATCCTGCACATGACGCGGCCCGTCGAGGTCGCCGCCCAGGAGTTGGGCCTGGACGCCGCCGAACTTGATGCGCTCCTGACGCGGGGCCGGGCACAGTTGTTTGAGGCGCGCTCCAAGCGCGTGCGGCCCGGCCTGGACGACAAGGTACTCCTGTCCTGGAACGCGCTCATGCTGGCGGCCTACGCCGAGGCAGGCGCGGTCCTGAATAATTCAACCTACCTGGATATCGCGGTGCGCAACGCCGAGTTCCTCCTGCGTGAGTTGCAGGCCGACGGTCGGCTGCTGCGTACCTGGAAGGCCGGCCAGGCCAAGATTCTTGGCTTCCAGGAGGACTATGCCTACCTGATCCACGCCTTGCTGGTCCTCTACGAGGCCACGTTTGACCGCCGCTGGGTGCAGGAGGCGCGACGGCTGGCTCAGGCTATGCTCACCCTGTTCTGGGACGACGACGGCGGATTCTACCAGACGGGGGCCGACCAGGGCGGGCTGGTGACACGGCCAATGGACCTGTTCGACAGCGCCATCCCCTCCGGCAACGCGGTGGGCGCGGACGTCCTGCTGCGCCTGGGCCACCTGCTCGGCGACGAGACCTATATGCGTAAGGCCGGTCTTATCTTCAGCCGCCTGCACGAGTTGACCGCCCGCGCCCCGACCGGCTTCGGCGCGCTGCTGAGCGCCATGGACCGCTATCTGGCCGCGCCGCGCGAAGTCGCCATCCTGGGCGACCTGTCAGCCGCCGCGACGCAGGCCCTGCTGGCCGAGGCCCGCCGCCGCTACCAGCCCAACCGCCTGCTCGTCGCGGCCCGTTCTGACGACGCCGAGGCGGCCGGCCTGTTCCCCCTCTTGGAGGAGCGCGATCTAGTCAACGGCCAGCCAACGGCCTACGTCTGCCAGAACTATGCCTGTCAACTGCCGACCACTGACCCGACCGAACTGGCACGTCAACTCGACAACCTCTAACTGGTCTACCACGGCGCGGGGCGCACCCTGCTGCGCCCCGGCCTTTCCCATGTCACGCCAAAGGAATCACCCGTCATGCGCCTCTACAACACGCTGGGCCAAACCGTGCAAGACTTCGCCCCCCGCCCCAACGCCCCGGTCAGCGTCTACGTCTGCGGCATCACACCCTACGATACCACCCACCTGGGCCACGCCTTTCTTTATGTAACGTTCGATGTTCTCATACGCCACATGGAGGCCAAAGGCTGGCCGGTGCGCTACGTCCAGAACGTGACCGACATTGACGACGACATCCTGCGCAAGAGCCGCGAGGTGGGCGAGGACTGGATCAGCCTGGGCAACCGCTGGACGCGCCGTTTCATTGACGACCTCCAGGCGCTCAACGTGCGCCCGCCCGAGGCCTACGCCCGCGCCACCGACGAGATTGGCAAGATTATCGAGATTAACAGCCGCCTGATTGACGAGGGCTATGCCTACGAGCGCGGGGGCAACGTCTACTTCCGCGTGGGCCGCGACGCGGATTACGGCAAACTCAGCCAGTTGACCCACGCCGAGATGCTGCCCATCTCGGCCGAGCGCGGCGCAAACCCCGACGACCCCAACAAGGAGAACCCCCTAGACTTCATCCTGTGGCAAGCGCAGGCCCCAGGTGAGCCAGCCTGGGATAGCCCGTGGGGCGCGGGGCGGCCGGGCTGGCATATCGAGTGCTCGGCCATGTCGCTGCGCCATCTGGGGCAGACAGTTGACATCCACGGCGGCGGCGGCGACCTGATTTACCCTCACCACGAGAGCGAAATCGCCCAGTCCGAGGCCTTCACGGGGCGGGAACCCTTCGCGCGCTTCTGGTTCCACGCCGCCATGCTCCGCTACCACGGCGAAAAGATGAGCAAGTCGCTAGGCAACATGGTCTTTGCCCGCGACCTGCTCAAAGATCACAGCGCCGATGCCCTTCGTCTCGCCCTGCTCAATCACCACTACCGCGAGTCGTGGGAATTCCACGACGACGACATGCAGTGGGCGGCGGCCCTGGCCGAACGGCTGCGCCTCGCCAGCCACCTGGGGGGCGGGACGGCCCGCCGCTCCCTGTCCACGGTTCACACCCCGCCCACCGACGCCCACGTCGCCGCCTTCAAGGCGGCCCTGGACGATGACCTGGACACGCCGCACGCCATCGCCATCCTTAACGCCATGGCGACGGACGTACTCAATACCCACGGCGAGGCTGACGAACTACGCTCCCTGGCGGGTATCCTCGGTCTACGCCTGGACGACCCCGGCCAGTCGCCGCGCGTCACTGACGGCTGGCAGGCGATTCTGGCGCGCTTCGGCGGGTAGCGGCCCTGACGAGCCGCTACATCGCCGCGAAGTAGATAGCCTCCGGGTGGTGGACCACCATCGCCGCCGTGGATTGCTCCGGCACGATCTGGTAGGCGCTGGTCAGGCTGACGCCCAGTTCCGCCTCAGCGGGCAACAGGGCAAACACCTTCTCGTGGTCGGCCACGTCGGGCATGGCCGGATAGCCCCACGAATAGCGCAGGCCGCGCTTGTCGGCCAGGCCCAACTCCTGGCGAATGTGACGATGGGTATATTCCGCCATCGCCTCGGCCATCTCCACCGAAAAACCGTGCAGATAGTAGCCCTCAGTATAGTCGCCGCCATGCATGAGGCTGTCCGAGAGGTTGTCGGCCTCATCGCCCACCGTCACCACCTGGAAGGCCACCACATCGAACTTACCCGAGTCGACCGACGCAAAGTAATCGGCCAGGTTCAGTGTGCCGCGATTCGTCTGGCGCGGGAATGTGAAGCGGGCCAGCTCGCGGGGACCGGCCACCGCCGGCGTGACAACCGGCGACTGACCGCCGACCACCGCCGACGTGTCCACCGACCACCGACCACCGCCCACCGCCTGACTTGCAGCACGGTCGACGTCGTCGGTCGTCGGTCGTCGGTCGTCGGTCATCGGTCGTCGGTCGTCGCGCCCAGGCCGCACCACCCGCGTCGCCTCGCCCGCGCGCACCACCTGGCCGCCATCGCTGCTACGGCCGCGCGTCGGGAAGGGCACAGTCGCCGGGTCATAGACGATGAGGCTATCGCCGTCGCTCTGGGCGGGGAAGTAGCCGTAAATGGCGCGCGGCTTCAGCCAGCCCTCACGCCGCGCTCGCGTCTGCAACTCCGCCAGACGCGGCTTGAACTCTGTCTCCACCAACCGCTCGAACGCCGCCCCCCGCGCGCCCCGCGCTCCCCAGGCCAGGCG
Organism: Anaerolineae bacterium; assembly: GCA_026129165.1. Lineage (GTDB taxonomy): Bacteria > Chloroflexota > Anaerolineae > Epilineales > JAHCIE01 > JAHCIE01. The sequence goes on along the minus strand of JAHCIP010000036.1, from coordinate 5,488 downwards.
GAACAATTCTCGTGTGTCAAGACAGGCGAACACATCATCCAGGGGCACGTTCTCCAGCACCCGCCAGCCCCAGAACGGCGGCGACGGAATGTCGGGGGCCGCGCCGACCTTCTTGAACTCGACACCGGCCGCCGGCGCGGCCCGCTCCTCGGCCGTCTGGTTCAGGAACGTATCCCGGCGCGCCTCCTCGACCCTCCGCTCCGACCGGGCGGCGCGGCGCGGCGGATCGATTAACTGCTCCACCGCGTCCAGACCCTCGAAGGCATCGCGGCAGTAGTAGACGCCGCCCGCGTAGGGCGTGCCGGCGTCGTCGACGAACAAGGCGCGGCGGCCAAAGCGGCGATTGATGGCCGCCCCGCCGATGAGCACCGGGATATCCAGGCCACGGCGGCTCAGTTCCTGCACCGTCAGTGGCATCTGCTTGGACGTACTGACCAGGAGCGCGGACAGGCCGATAGCATCAGCCTCCACGGCAATGGCCTTGTCGACGATGGTGTTGATGGGAACCTGCTTACCCAGGTCGTAGACGGTATAGCCGTTATTGCTGAGGATCGTGTTGACCAGATTCTTGCCGATGTCGTGCACGTCGCCGAACACCGTCGCCAACACCACCTTGCCCTTACTCGTCCCCTCCACCCGGTCCAGGTACGTCTCCAGGCGGCTCACCGCCCGCTTCATCACCTCCGCGCTCTGTAACACGAAAGGCAGAATCAGCTCCCCCGCGCCGAACTTGTCGCCGACCTCCTTCATGGCGGGCAGCAGGACCAGGTTCAGCACCTGCACCGCCCCCTCACTGGTGGCCGCGTCGCCGCCAGAAGCATTGATGATGGCCTGGTCCACCAACGCCTCGATACCCTCGCGCTTGCGATGGACGATCTGCCAATGGAGTCTCGCTTCGACGGTCATACCCGCTGTCGGGTCTTCGCGCTCCTGGTCGCTATCGGCCGTCGCCTCGCGTCCCTCCCAATAGGCGATATAACGCGGGAGGGCGTCCTCGGAGCGGTTGAAGATGAGGTCGTCGGCCAGCTGCCGCTGCTCCGGGTCGATCTCGGCATAGGGCGTGATGTGGGACGGGTTGACAATCGCCATGTCCAGCCCCGCCTCGACGCAGTGATACAGGAAAACCGAGTTCAGCACGGCGCGCGCCGCCTGCTTGAGACCAAAGGAGACGTTGGACACGCCGACGCTGGTCAGCACGCCCGGGAACTCCTGCTTGATGCGGCGGATACCCTCGATGGTCCAGTGGCCATCGTCGCGTAACTCGGCCTGGCCGGTCGTGACAGGGAAGACCTGCGGGTCGATGATGAGGTCGTGGGCGGGCAACCCGTACTCGTTGACTACAATGTCGAACAGCCGCCGCGTCACCTCCAACTTGCGCTCGACCTCGTGGGCCATGCCGACCTCGTCGATGGTCAGGGCGATGACGGCCGCGCCGTGGGCCTTGATGAGAGGCAGGTAACTATCCACCCGCTCGCGCCCACGCTCCAGATTGATGGAGTTGACGATGGCGCGGCCGGGGCAGCGTTCCAGCGCGGCCTGCACTACCTCAGTCTCCGTGGTATCGATCACCAGCGGCGTCGCCACCGCCGTACTCAGCAGGTGGACCAGGGTCGCCATCTGCTGCGCCTCGTCGGCGCGCTCGGTCAGCGCGGTTTGGATGTCCAGGGTGTGCGCACCGCCCTCGACCTGCTCGCGGGCGATGCTGACGATCTCCTCGTAGTTGTCCTCCAGCAGCAGCCGCTTCATCTTCCGGCTGCCCTGGGCATTGACGCGCTCGCCGATGAGCATCGGCGGCGGGTCCTGCGTCATAGCAGTGGCCGTCATGGCCGACGACACCATCGGCCACTCCGGCGCGTCGCTACGGCGCAGGTGGGTCCAGCCGTCGCGCGCGCGCGTCTCGTACGTGAAGCGCACCGCGTTCGGTGGTGTCTCGCGTACCGCCGCCACAATCGCGGCCAGGTGGGCGGGCGTCGTGCCACAACAGCCACCCACGACACGCACGCCGAACTTGTGCGCGAACTCACCCAGCTGCGCGGCCATAGCCTCAGGCGTCTCCGGATAGACCGCCTCGCCCGTGCCGGTGTTCAGGGGCAGGCCCGCGTTGGGAATGCACGAGACGGGGATGGCGGCATTCTCGGTCAGATACCGAATCGGCTCGCGCATGTGCTCGGGGCCGGTCGAGCAGTTGAGACCGATGAGATCGATGGGCAGCGCCTGGAGCGTCGTCAGTGCGGCAGCGATGTCCGTGCCCAGCAACATGCGCCCCGCCGTGTCCAGTGTCACCTGGCATTGCAGCGGCACACGCCGGCCAACCTCAGCAAAAGCTTCCTGGATGCCAAAGATGGCCGCCTTCACTTCGAGAATATCCTGGGATGTCTCGATGAGCAGCACGTCCACACCGCCCAGCAGCAGCCCCACCGCCTGCTCGCGGAATACGTCCACCAGTTCAGGGAAGGTGATGTTGCTCAACGTCGGGTCGGTGGACGACGGCAGCAGGCCACTCGGTCCAATCGACCCGGCCACGAAGCGCGGGATATCGGGGCTGTCGTATGCCTGGGCGATACCTTTCGCCAGTTGGGCCGCCGTCTGGTTGATTTCGACCACCCGGTCTTGCAGGCCGTACTCGGCCAGGGTGATTCGGTTGGAGCGGAAGGTGTCCGTCTCTAGCACATTGCAGCCCACCTCCATAAAGGAGCGGTGGACGCGGGCCACGGTATCAGGCTGGCTGATGACCAGGAAGTCGTTGCAGCCCCACGTCGCGTCGCCGCCAAAGTCGGCCGCCGTCAGGTCCAGCAACTGCAACGACGTCCCCATCGCCCCATCAAAAATCAGCACACCCTTCTGCAACTCCTCCAGATACCGCGAGCTTAGCTTCGCCATGCCATTCCCCCTACTCTTCCTGGAGTGCGGCAGCCATGCTGCCGCGCAGGAGCAAGCCCCCGCGCTCCAGGGCGCTAGCGCGAAACGCGCCCCTTCTGCGATAGAAGAGGCGCGACCATACCAACATGACCGCTCTCATCTCCCAGATGTCTCTGCCGGATTTGGCACCCACCGACGACCAGGGGACATTCATCGCCCCGACCGGGGTTGCCGAGGCTTCATAGGGCCGGTCCCTCCGCCTCTCTGGATAAGAGCCGCTATCGAATTGTTCAGTTACTCTAGCACAAAGCCGCGCCATCGTCAAGCCGAACTTGAACGGCGCGCGTGAAATCCGGTTGACAGTGGCAAACCGTCGTGATATAGTCGCGAAACTGACGCGACCGCCGGACCAGACGTTCTACCACCCACATCACACGGACGAGGCTAATGGCCACCAACAGCTATCATTTTGTCACCCACTGGCGAATGCGGAGTACCTGCGAGGAAATCAGCGAAATCCTACACGACGCCTCAAGCCTGACCCGTTGGTGGCCGTCGGTCTACCTGGATGTACGAGTGCTGGAAATGGGCGACGAGCGCGGCATCGGCCGTGTGGTGGGCCTGTACACCAAGGGCTGGCTGCCCTACACCCTCCACTGGCGGCTACAGATCACAGCCGACCACACTCCCCACGGTTTTGACTTTGACGCCGACGGCGACTTTGTAGGGCATGGGGAGTGGACTCTCGCCCAGGATGGCGAGTGGACCAACATCACCTACGATTGGCGCATCCTTGCCGAGAAGCCCCTGCTCCGTTACTTCTCCCCTATCCTCAAGCCTATCTTTTCGCACAACCACCGCTGGGCCATGCGCCAGGGCGAGAAAAGTCTGGCTCTGGAATTGGAGCGCCGCCACGCCACAACCCCTGCCGCGCGCGCGGCCGTGCCCTCGCCCCCACCACCCACGTTTGCCTGGCTGCTGCCCAAATCCCGCGCCGGCAACAGCCAGACTGTGCGTAGCCGCCTCTAGCGACGGTCGCCTACGGGCGAACGGGCAGCCCCGGCGTCTGTTGCGTCCGCGGCCGCTCCTCCAGCGTCAACTTGACCTTCTTCTCCTGGCCGTCGCGCAGGACGGTCAGCTCGATGGTCTGCCCCGCCCGCGCCTTCGTCGTGACGTAGCGCAGCACATCGTCAAAGTGCTTCACGGGTACACCATCCACCGCGATGATCACGTCACCGCCCACCGGCACCGTGCCATCCGGCGTGCGATTCTGGCTGGTGGAGCCTTGCACCCCGGCCTTGTCGGCCGGCCCGCCCGCGACAATCGAGTCGATATAAGCGCCCGCAACCTGCTTGATCTTGTTGGCATCGGCGATGGGCTGGGTAATCGTCACTCCCGACACGCCCAGCCACGGCCAGGCATGCCGCCCCTTGGCGATCAAGTCAGGCGCGATCAGCTTGACGATGTTCACAGGGATCGCAAACCCGACGCCCGAATTCGCGCGTGTATCGGAACGAATCTGGGCGTTGACGCCAATCACGCGACCAGCGGCGTCCATGAGAGGGCCGCCGGAGTTGCCCGGATTGATCGGCGCGTCAGTCTGGATCGCATCCGGAATCTGGAACAGCGTCAGGCCGGGAATGGAGCGGCCGATGGCGCTGACAATACCCAGCGACATGCTGGTGCCCACGGCAAAGGGATTGCCCATCGCGATGGCTAGCTGGCCTACCCGCACCTGATCGGAGTCACCCAATTCCAGAGGAATGAGCTTATCCTCGGGCACATCAATCTTCAGCACGGCCAGGTCGGCATCGGGATCAGCGCCGACGACGGTGGCTGACACCACCGTATCATCCCACAGCGTGACCTTGATGCTCTTGCTGTCGGCAACAACATGATTATTGGTGATAACGTGGCCCTGCTTGTCGATGACGAAGCCTGACCCAGAACCGGTCGGCTGGATCGGCAGCTGCTGATTCCCGCTGTCCATCGTCACATCGATGTTCACGACACCGGGGCGTGTGCGATTATACAGAGCCGAGAGAGCCTGTTCCTGCGCCGTCATCGCCAGCGGCGCAACCGTGGGGAAGGGCGTCGGCGATGGGCCGAGCGTGGGTGTCGCGCCGGGTGTCGCGGACGGCAGAGCTTGCAGGCCCGAGCCCCCCGGCGACACCAGCGTCACCTGGGGCATCGGCAGCTGTGGCTGGCCCCCTTGCGACGGCGAGCGAGTGGGCTGACCCTGGGGCCGCGCGCTGGGGGTTGAGGTGGCCGCCGCAGGCGCTTGAGCCTGGCCGGCCGGCCGTTGTGCCGTAGGCTGAGCAGCGACGGGGCGATTCCCGTCGCGCACGACGGCCAACACCCGCGGAATGGCAAACATTGCCACTGCCACGTTACACATCAGCAGTAGCAGGATCACGAGAATCCCGGTGATAATGGCTCCCTGTCGACTCATCTCTTGAACTCCTGTGAGGTCTGGTTTCCCCTGTATAACGGTGAGGCAGTCCGGCTCGATACGTTACATTACACACCGATACGACACCATGAGAGAACTCTCATCATAGCGCGCCGACGGCCCAGGCCGTCGGCGCGTTGGCGTCCCGACAGTATACGCTACTCCCTTACGAGGGTC
>JAHCIP010000359.1 GCA_026129165.1 Anaerolineae bacterium | reverse complement strand
GCGCCTCGTTACCGCCGCGTTCAATCTCTCTCACCGTAGCCCGGACGTCCTCGGCGGCCAGGTCTACCGCCGCCACCCGCGCGCCCTCCCGCGCCAGTAGCAGCGCCGCCGCTTTACCAATCCCCGACCCGGCTCCAGTAATGAAGGCCACTCTACCCTGAAGTTGCACGTTTTGTCTCCTGGTGTTTCACCCGCGCTACTGATTTACTATCCCCGGTAGGGGCGAACCTATGTGTTCACCCAAAGGAGGGACGAACCTGTGTGTTCGCCCTGGGCAGGCACACAGGCCTGCCCCTGCTGGTTTTGTTAGACGTTCTTAGCCGGCGCGATTTATTGGCTATAATAGACAAATCGTAGCAATATCGAGGCCATTCACCCCTGAGGCCACCAGGAGATACCCTATGCCCTCCGCCCCCCTGTCCACTACCGGCGACTCAAGCTGGTTTGTCCACGACCGCTTTGGCCTGTTTATCCACTGGGGCATCTACTCGGCCGCCGCCCGCCACGAGTGGGTCAAGCAGCGCGAGCGCATCCCCGATGAGGACTACCAGGCCTATTTCGACCACTTCTACCCTGACCTGTACGACCCGCGTGAGTGGGCCAGCCTGGCCCGCGCGGCCGGCATGCAGTACGCCGTCATCACGAGCAAGCACCACGATGGGTTCTGCCTGTGGGACTCGGCCCTCACCGACTATAAGGCCACGCGCACGCCGTGGGGCAAGGACCTGCTGCGCCCGTGGGTGGCGGCCTTCCGCGCCGAGGGCTTCAAGATTGGCTTCTACCACTCGCTGATTGACTGGCATCACCCCCAGTTCCCCGTGGATGGCCTGCACCCGATGCGCGACGACGAGGCCTACCGCGCCGCCCACGCCGACCGCGACATGGCCCAGTACCGCGCCTACCTGCACGGCCAGACGGCCGAGCTGCTGACCCAGTTCGGCAAGCTCGACATCATGTGGTTCGACTTCTCGTACTCGAACCGCGATTTTGGCTGGAGTCGGGGTAAGGGGAAGGCGGATTGGGACTCGGAGACGCTGCTCCAGATGACACGCGGGCTGCAGCCCGGCATTCTGGTCAACGACCGGCTGGAACTGGCGGGAGACATCAAGACGCCTGAAGAGTACCAGCCGAGGGGCTGGATGGAGGTCCAGGGGCAGCGCGTAGTCTGGGAAGCGTGCCAGACGCTCAACGGCAGTTGGGGCTACTACCGCGACAAGCTCGACTGGCGCTCGTCAGAGGAAATTATTCGGACGCTGATTGACACCGTCTCGAAGGGCGGCAACCTGCTGCTCAACGTCGGCCCCACGGCGCGCGGCCTCATTGAGCCGAAGGCCGTGGACCGCCTGCGCGACATCGGCGCGTGGATGCGCCTCCACAGCCGCGCGATCTACGGCTGCACGGCCAGCGACTTCACGCCGCCGCCCGACTGCCGCCTGACGCAAAATGGCAACCGCCTCTACCTGCACCTCTTCGCCTGGCCCTATAAGCACGTCCACCTGGACGGCCTGGCCGACCGCGTCGAGTATGCCCAGTTGCTCAACGACGCCTCGGAAATCAAGCGGCGCGTCGTGGACCCCCATGCCCAGGCGCAGAACACGACCATGCGCGGCACGCCTGGCACGCTGACCCTGGAACTACCCGCCGAGAAGCCACCCGTCGAAGTGCCGGTGATTGAGTTGTTTCTGAAAGAGTAGGAAGAGAGGGAAGGCGTGGGAAGGGTAGGAAGAACAGTTCTTCCTACCCTTCCTATCTCCCTAATACAGGAACATCGGCTTGCCGAGCACGTGGTTCACCTTGGGGCGATACGCTTCGGCGTCGTAAAGCTCGTGGACATCCACGCGCTTGATGCCCTGCGTGACCGTCTGGAGGGGGATGTGGGTGTACTTACCCTCCTGCAGGGCGACCATGCGCCCCGTCACCCCCCGGTTCAGGAGTTGCGAGGCCAGGTAGCCGTAGCTCGACGCCACCATGCGGTCGAGCGCGTCCGGCGCGCCGGAGCGCATCAGATAGGCCACCTGCTGATAGATCATGTCGCTGTGGGTCAATTCCTTGAGCACGTCCGCCGTGAACTGGCCGATACCGCCCAGCTTCTTGTGGCCGTAGGCGTCCTCGATGCCGCGCTCGAACACGTCGCCGCCCATCATCTGCGCGCCTTCTGAGATGGTCAGGATGGCGTAATTGCTCGGGTTGCGCTTCTTGTCCTCCTGCAGCAGCTTCGCCAGCTTCTCCGGGTCGAAGGGGACTTCCGAGATCACCGCGCGGTCGGCGCTCGACAGGTACGCCGAGATGAGGCTCGTCTCGCCCGAGTTGCGGCCGAACAACTCGACCACGGTGATGCGCTCGTGCGAGCCAGCCGGCGTGCGTAGCGCGTGGATGAATTCGACACTGCGGGTGACGGCGGTGGAAAAGCCGATACAGTAGTCGGTCCCAAAGACGTCATTGTCCATGGTCTTGGGGATGGCGACGACCGGCATGCCTTCGGTGTGCATCCGCACCGCATAGCTCAGCGTGTCGTCGCCGCCGATGGGTACCAGGGCATCCAACTTGAGCGACTCGATGACCCGCAGCACATGTTTGGTGAAGTCATTCCGCTTGTCCGCCTCGATCTCTGGCCCTTGCAGGAAGGCCGGCGCGTCCTTACCCTTGACCCGCCCTGGGTTGGTGCGCGAGGTGTGCAGGAAGGTGCCGCCGGTGCGGTCAATGGTTCGCACCACGTTGTTGTCGAGCGGGATGACCCACTCGCGCTGGTCGTCCTTGATGTCTGGGTTGTAATTCAACAGGCCGCCCCAGCCGCGCCGAATGCCGACGACCTGGTGGCCTTCTTCCAGAGCGTGATTGACAAACGCTTTGATGCACGGGTTCAGGCCAGGGACATCCCCCCCACCCGTCAGAATACCAATTCGCATATGTGCTTCTCCTTCTATACTTGACCCGTCATCCTCCGGACGCTCTATCGGCGCCCGGAGGATTAAACAGGCGTCTTGACAATATCTTCGAGCCGGCCGCCCGTCAGCGTCACCAGCCGCGGCAGGGGGATGGCGAAGTTGGCGTGGGCGCTGCCGGCCGCCGCGTAGACGGTCGTGTAGCGGGCCAATGTGCGGTCAATGAGGACGGGCATGGCTTCGTGATGGGCGACGGGAGACACGCCCCCGACGGGGAAGCCGGTCATGCGGTGGACCGTCTCAGCGTCGGCGATCTTGACGCGCTTGCGGCCCACGCCAAACAGCGCGGCCAACTTGCTGTCGTCCACTTTCATATCCCCCGCCACCAGGGTCATCACGGGTTGGCCATCCACGACAAAACACAACGACTTGACGATGGCTCCCACTTCACAGCCAATGGCGGCGGCGGCCAGCGGCGCGGTGGCCGTGCTGGCTTCAAATTCCATCACCTGTAACTCGGGGGCATGGGTAGCGAGGTAGTCGCACACCCGCTTCACGGCGGCCTGACTCATCCGCGTTGCGCTCTCTCCTGACAATCTAGAGCTTATATTGTAGCCCATTATGGCCTGGAGGCAACCTGGGCCTTTGCCCATTCTCTCGGCTTGTGATAGACTTGTAAACTATAACGTCGGCCGCCCCGCCGACGATACTGACGACGGGACTTACCATGAATCGACCGCGTGGCCGCATCGTCTATTCCACTGACCCGGACCCCGACCCCCAGCCCGAACCGCCAGCGTCCGCGCCTGTCTCCGCCAGGGGCCAGACGGTCTACGTCGAGCGCGACCGCAAACGCCGCGCCGGTAAGACTGTCACCGTAGTGAGCGGCCTGGCGGGCAACGCCGACCAACTGCGCGACCTGCTCAAGACCTTGCAGAAGCTGTGTGGCGCGGGCGGGACGGCCCACGACGGCGAAATAGAGGTCCAGGGCGACCACCGCGAGCGCGTTGGCGACCACCTGACCAAGCTGGGCTACAGGGTGAAGTTCAGGGGAGGGTGAAGAGAGTGCTGAGTACTGAGTACTGAGTGGTGAGTAGAGAGTGTGGCACTCAGCACTCCTTAGGAGACTGATATGCAACTGGGCGTGATTTTCCCGCAAACCGAGATGGGGCCGGACGCGGGCGCGGTGCGCGCCTACGCCACCGGCATTGAAAGCCTGGGCTATACCCATCTCCAGGTCTACGACCACGTGCTAGGCGCCGATACACGCGAGCGCCCGGACTGGCGCGGCGCCTACCGCCTCGAGGACCAGTTCCACGAGGTGATGGTCCTCTTTGGCTACCTGGCCGCGGTCACCCAGCGGGTCGAACTGGTCACGGGCGTCCTCGTCCTGCCGCAGCGCCAGACGGCCCTCGTCGCCAAGCAGGCGGCCGAGGTGGACCTGCTCAGCGGCGGGCGGCTGCGCCTGGGCGTCGGCATCGGTTGGAACGCGGTGGAGTACGAGGCCCTAGGTGAGAACTTCCACAACCGGGGCCGCCGCATCGAGGAGCAAATTGCCGTCTTGCGCCACCTGTGGACCACGCCCAGCGTCCACTTCACCGGTCGCTGGCACGTCCTCCCGGACGCCGGCCTCAACCCGCTGCCGGTCCAGCGCCCCATCCCGGTCTGGATGGGCGGGACCGCCGAGCCGGTGTTGGAGCGCGTCGGCCGCCTGGCCGACGGCTGGTTTCCCCAGTGGCGGGCCTTCCCCTCGGTGGAGGGGATGCGGGCGGCCATTGGCCGCGTCCGCGCCGCCGCCGAGGCCGCCGGCCGCGACCCGCACCGCATCGGCATCTCGGGCGTCATGACCATGAGCCAGGGCACGCCGGACGACTGGCTAAGAGCGGCGCAGGACTGGCAGGCAGCCGGGGCATCCTACCTGGCCGTCAATACCATGGGCGCCCGCCTGCCCTCGCCCGACGGCCACCTGGCGGCCCTCAAACGATTTATGGACGAGGTCGCGCCGGCCCTATGACCCCTGACCCCCATGCCCGCACGACCTGGGCGCGTATCCTCAAGACGGACCTCCAAAGCCATGCCTATGTGGCCGAGGCGGCTGACTGGCCCGGCGCGGCCGTCTTTAGCCACGCCAGCGTGGATGGCTTCAATCTGGCCGTCCTCCAGCAGACCACGCCGGCCGAGGCCGATGCCCTGCCCGCCCGCATTGCCGCGCACTATCGCGCCCTGGGCGTCACGCCGCGCGTCCGCGTCACACCGCTGTCCGCGCCAACCGACTGGCCCGCCCGGCTCCAGCGGCATGGGTGGGTCGAGGCGGCGGGCGAGGAAGTGTTTATGCAACTCGTCGGCCCGCTGCGTGTCCCGCCCAGTCCCGACGTGCGTGTGCGTCAGGCGCCCGCCGAGGCGAGTCTGGCGGACGTGGTACGGGTCCAGAGTGAGGGCTTTGGCGGCGGGGGAGCGGTGGACGAAGGGGTGGCGCGCGCTCAACAGGCGCTGGCGCGCTGGGACTACCTGTTCCTCGTCGCCAGCCTGGACGGTCAGCCCGTCGGCGCGGCCTCGGCCCGCTTTGAGGCCGGTGTGTGTGGGGTCTACGGCGTGGCGACATTGGAAGGCTTTCGCCGGCGCGGCGTCAGCACGACAATCCTGCATGCGGTGGTGGACGCGGCCGGCCGACGCGGCTGTGACCTGGTCTTCCTGTCGGCTGAGCCGGACGGCTACGCCCGCCGCCTGTACGCCCGCCTGGGCTTTGTCGAAGTGTTCCATACCTACCAGTACGAACTACCGCGGGAGGGCATGTGGACACAAGGG
>JAHCIP010000358.1 GCA_026129165.1 Anaerolineae bacterium | reverse complement strand
GGTCATTGCTGTGTCCTCCTGAAAGCCTCAGCTGTGGGCTGGATTTTGCAGCCCCTTGGAGTCCGTAGGGTGAGAGGATTGTGGTGGAGTTTGGAGATAGGACGAATTATAGGAGCGCGGCGGGGCAGGCGCAAGAACGAATAACAGTATCTTAACTGCTGGCTGGTTCATGTCGCCCTCGGCTTCGCGTTTAGCGGCGCGAAAGCATAGCCGCGTCTGTGCTATAATATATCATGGAAAAGGTGATGGCGAGTAAGGAGAAGCTATGATGCGTACCTCGGTGTGTGATGTCCTCGGCATTCAGTACCCTATTGTGCAGGCCGGAATGGCGCGGTCCACCAGCCCTGAGTTGGTAGCGGCGGTCAGCGCGGCGGGCGGACTGGGCACGCTTGGCTGTCTGAGCCGCTCGGCCCAGGAGGCCGTGGCCGACATTCGCCGTATCCGCGCTCTGACCGACCGCCCGTTTAGTGTCAACTTTGTCGTCCACCGGCTAGACGAGGCGTGCTTTGCCGCCTGCCTGGAAGAACGGGCGCCCGTGTTTACCTTCTTTCGCAGCGACCCAACCCTGCTGATTAAGCGGGCGCATGGAGTTGGCGCCCTGGCGATGGTTCAAATCACCACGGTGGCAGAGGCGCGGCAGGCCATCGCGGCGGGCGCTGACGTTCTCATCGCCCAGGGGCACGAGGCGGGCGGCCACAATGGCCCTATTCCCCTGCTGACCCTCTTGCCTCAAGGCGTTACCGTCGCCGAGGGCCGGCCGGTCCTGGCGGCGGGTGGGTTGGTGGATGGCCGGGGCCTCGCCGCGATGCTGTGTCTGGGCGCGGATGGCATTGTGATGGGGACGCGCTTCCTGATGACGACCGAAGCGCCGACAAGTGAGGCGCATCGTCAAGCGATTCTGAACGCAGACGATACCGTCGCCAGCAAGGTGTTCGATACACTGTGGGCCGTTGACTGGCCGGGGGTCACAGTGCGGACGATCCGTAACCGGCTGGTGGAACGGTGGGCGGGGCGAGAGGCGGATCTGGCGCGGGAGCGCGAGGGAGTTATTGAGGGGTTGCGCGAGGCAGAGGCCCGTCAAGACCTGGATGAGATAATATTTTTGGCCGGTGTAGGGGCCAGCCGAATACGTGATGTGCAACCAGCGGGGCAGATTGTTGTAGACACGGTGGCGGCAGCCCAAGCGGTGTTGAAGCGTCTGGGCTAGCCCTGCTGGAGGGCATGCTTGATTTCGAGTGCGGTGCGATAGTGTGACTCGGTAGTTAGCTCTTGCCAGTTCATTGGAAATCTACCTCATCTTACGATACGAGCCTCTAATTATAGCACAAAAGGCATTGCGTCTGGACTGGTAAAGAGGTAGAATTATGGTACGTGATAGCTGTTTGACGGGTAGGGGTGAGTAAGGAGGCCAGGGATGACGGTCTCGCTGCGCTGGACCATTGACGATCTTAAACTGTTCCCAGATGACGGCAAACACCGTGAAATCATTGATGGGGAGCTATACGTGTCTACCCAACCGCACTGGCATCATCAAGGCGTGGCGGATCAGGTTGCGTTTGCTCTAGAGACTTGGAACCGGAGAACAAAGGCCGGTCGAGTTAGGAGCGCCCCCGGGATTATTTTCGCCAAGGATGACGCGGTGGCCCCTGATGTTGTCTGGATTAGCCGCGAACGTCTCAAGACAGCCCTCGGTCAAGACGGCAAGCTGCACGGCGCGCCCGAACTCGTGGTCGAAGTCCTGTCCTTTGGTAAGGAGAACGAAGAGCGAGACAAGGAATTGAAACTAGGACTGTACTCGCGGCGCGGCGTCCTTGAGTACTGGATCCTCGATTGGCGAACCCGACAAGTAGACGTCTACCGGCGGCAAGAGGCCGCCCTGCGTCACACCGCCACCCTCTATGCCGACGACACGCTGACGACGCCCTTGTTGCCCGGTTTTGCGTGCGCTGTCGCTACCCTGTTTGAGGAGATTCCAACTGGGGATACGGTCGAGGAGGAATAGCGGTTAGCCTTCGAGAAGTACGTAAGACTGGACCCGCACCGGCGTCTTAAGGAAGGTGCACGCGGCAGTGTGCGCGTGCCTCTTTGTTTGCCCTGCGTCAGCGGCCCTTTCACCCTTTCACGCCAGACTTGACTTGGCCGCCGCAAGGGAGTAGAATTAACGGTCGCAGGTACACCTGCGCGCACTTATTTCGCTATTTGACTCGACTTTTGAAGTCGCTGGAATCACTGAGAAGGAGAGCGGCGTTGCCGACGATTAACCAGTTGGTCCGCAAGGGCCGACAGACAACAGCCAAAAAGAGCAAGTCGCCTCACCTGCACTTCATCCTGAACTCGCAGAAGCGCAAGACGACGTATGGCGAGGGCGCGCCGCAGAAGCGCGGGGTGTGCACGCAGGTGAAAACGATGACACCCAAGAAGCCCAACTCGGCGCTGCGCAAGATCGCCCGTGTTCGCCTGAGCAACGGCTTTGAAGTCACCGCCTATATCCCTGGCGAAGGCCATAACCTCCAGGAGCACTCCGCCGTCCTGATTCGTGGCGGCCGCGTGAAGGACCTGCCAGGCGTGCGCTATCACATCGTGCGCGGGACGCTGGATGCCACGGGTGTGGATAAGCGTCGGCGTGGTCGCTCGAAGTACGGCGCTAAGCGACCCAAGGCGGGCGCGGCGGCAGCCGCCGGCAAGGGCGCACCGGCCAAGCGGAAGTAATCAGACCAGACGGTTCGCTAGCGAGCCGTGAGTTCCTATGAGGTAAAGAGGTAGCACATGCCACGTCGAGGTCACCTTGTTCGACGCGAAGTCGTTCCCGATCCGCGCTTCCAGAGCGTGGTCGTGTCTCAGTTCATCAATAAGATCATGGAGCGCGGCAAGAAGAGCCTGGCGCAGCGGCTGTTCTACGATGCGATGGAGTTGATGGAGGAGCGCACCAAGAAGCCGGCGCTGCCGACCTTCGAGCAGGCCATGCGCAACGCGACGCCGATGATCGAGGTCAAGCCGCGCCGCGTGGGTGGGTCGACCTACCAGGTGCCGATTGAAATCCGCCCGGACCGCCGCAATGCGCTGGCGATCCGTTGGCTCATCCAGAGCGCGCGCAACCGCCCCGGCAAGACCTTCAGCGAGAAGCTGGCCGGCGAGTTGTTGGATGCCGCCTCGAACCAGGGGGCGACGATCCGCCGCCGCGAGGAAACGCACAAGATGGCCGAGGCCAACAAGGCCTACGCGCACTATCGCTGGTAAGGAAAGACTAAGGATTGAAGACTAAAGACTGATGACTAAAGATTAAAGATTACAATCATTAAATCTTTAGTCATCAATCTTCAATCATCAGTCTTCAGTCATCCATATTCTCATGGCGCGGTCGCTGTGCTCGGTCGCAGCGAGACTTCCATCGAGACTTTGTTGGTCCAGGTCTGGGACACGGGTTGGATAACCCCAGTCCCCATCAGGCCGAGACAACCAAGCTCGAAGCCCGCATGAGATGTTACTGTGCGGGCTTTTGGTTTGTCGCGCGAGTGCGTTATTCGATGAACCTCCCGGAGGGTTCCGAACCTTCGGGAGGTTGAAGCGACGCTGAGTGACTTGGCGCAGAGAGAGAAGGTTAGCATGGCACGTCCTTTTCCGTTAGAGAAAACGCGCAATATCGGAATCATTGCCCACATTGACGCGGGCAAGACCACCACCACGGAGCGCATTCTGTTCTACACGGGCCGCACCTACAAGCTGGGTGAGGTCCACGACGGAACCGCCGTGATGGACTGGATGGTCCAGGAACGCGAGCGGGGCATCACCATTACGGCCGCCGCCACGACGTGTGAGTGGAAGGATCACCAGATCAACATTATTGATACGCCGGGCCACATTGACTTCACGGCCGAGGTGCAGCGGTCGCTGCGCGTCCTCGACGGTGGCGTGGTCGTTTTCGACGCGGTGGCCGGTGTCGAACCACAGTCCGAGACGGTCTGGCGGCAGGCTGACCGCTACGGCGTGCCCCGCATCTGCTTCGTCAACAAGATGGACCGCGTTGGCGCCGACTTCTACCGAACGGTGGACATGATCGTGGAACGCCTGGGCGCGAACCCAGTGCTCGTGCAGGCGCCGATTGGCCGCGAGAGCGGCTTCCGGGGCATCGTGGACATGATTGAGAACCGCGCCTTCTTCTATTTGGACGACGAAGGGCGGCGGGTCGAAGAGGGACCGATTCCCTCGGAGATGGCCGACGAGATCGCCGCACTACGCGAGAAGATGGTCGAGAAGATTGTAGAGACGGACGACGAGCTAATGCTCAAGTTCCTAGACGGCGAAGAGATCACGGCGGACGAGTTGCGGGCGGCCCTGCGCCAGGCGACGCTGTCCTACACCCTCGTACCCGTCCTGTGCGGCGCAGCCCTACGTAACCGAGGCGTCCAGCGCCTGCTCGACGCGGTGCTGCACTACCTGCCCTCGCCGCTCGACGTACCACCCCTGTCGGGTACGAACCCCAACACGGGCCTCGAGGAAGAGCGGGCCGTGGATGAGAACGCCCCGTTCTCGGCCCTGGTGTTCAAGATTGTCGCCGACCCGTATGTGGGCCGCCTGGCCTACCTCCGCGTCTACTCCGGCAAGCTTGAGTCGGGTATGACCGTGCAGAACTCGACCAAAGGCAAGCGCGAGCGCATTGGCCGCCTGCTTCAGATGCACGCCAACCACCGTGAAGAGATCAAGGAGGTCTACGCTGGCGATATTGCCGCCGTGGTCGGCCTCAAGAATACCTTCACGGGCGACACGCTGGCGGACCAGGACAAGCCGGTCGTGCTGGAGTCCATCTCCTTCCCGGAGCCGGTCATCTACATCGCCATCGAGCCAAAGACAAAGGCCGACCAGGATAAGATGTCTGAGGGCCTGCGCAAGCTGGCCGAAGAGGACCCCACGTTCCAAGTTCGCACCGACGAAGAGACGGGGCAGACGATTATCTCTGGCATGGGTGAGTTGCACCTGGATGTCATCGTGGACCGCCTGCGCCGCGAGTTCAACGTCTGGTCCAACGTCGGTAAGCCGCAGGTGGCCTACCGCGAGACGATTACGCGGCCCGTGCGCGCCCAGGGCCGCTTTGTGCGGCAGTCGGGCGGCAAGGGCCAGTACGGCGACATCACCATTATGGCCGAGCCGAACGAGAAGGGCAAGGGCTACGAGTTCGAGAACGGCATCACCGGCGGCGCGGTGCCGAAGGAGTTTGTCGTGGCGGCCGAGAAGGGCATCCGCGACGCGATGCAGAGCGGAGTCATTGCCGGCTTCCCGGTCGTAGATGTCAAGGTCCGCGCCGTAGACGGCTCGTTCCACGAGGTTGACTCGTCGGAAATGGCCTTCCAGATTGCGGGCAGCATGGCCCTGAAGGAAGCCGTCCAGAAGGGCGGCCCGATCCTGCTGGAGCCGATTATGCGCGTCGAGGTTATCATGCCCGAAGAGCATATCGGTGATGTCATCGGTGACCTGAACGCGCGGCGCGGCCAGATTGAGGGTATGGACCCCCGCCCTGGCAACTTCCAGTCGGTGCGCGCCATGGTGCCGTTGGCCGGTATGTTCGGCTACGCGACGCAGCTCCGCTCTGTCACCTCGGGCCGCGGCAGCTTCACCATGGAGTTCGACCACTACGACGAAGTGCCGCGCAACGTGGCTGAGGGCCTGACGACGGTGAAGGCGTAAACCCATTGCGTAATGTGTATTTCG
>JAHCIP010000357.1 GCA_026129165.1 Anaerolineae bacterium | reverse complement strand
CCAGAGGGAAAGGGAGGGAAAAGCCTGTGACCGCATCACTCCTGTTCAACAGTTGACTCAAGCCTGGCGGACCAGGGCGAGCGCGTGGCGGAAAGCCGTGTCCGGGTCGGCGGGTGGCGTCGCCTCGATGGCGAGTACGCCGTCGTAGCCGCTGGCCCGGAGCGCGGCCAGACCCGACGCGAAGTCCACGTGGCCCTGGCCGGGGATGCCCCGGTTCGAGTCCGATAGGTGGACGTGGCCGATGAGGGGGGCGTACTGCCGTAGCGTGGCCGCGATGTCGGCTTCCTCGATGTTCATGTGGTAGAAGTCGGGGACGATGCGCACGTGGGGGCTGCGCAGCGCCTCGATAATGGCGGCGGCCTCGGCAACGGTATTGACCACACGGTCCACGTAGCGGTTGAGGGGTTCCAGGAACAGGGTGGTCCCCGTCTGCTCCGCCGTTGACACGATTTGGGCCAGACTGTCCAGCAGCAGGCCCCGCTCCTCCTCCAGGGTGTAGAGATAGCGGCCCGGCGGCAGGGGAGCGCGCGCGCTGATGCCATAGGCGGCCGGCGCGACCAGCCCCGCCGCGCCCACTCGCGCGCCCGCTTCCAGGATGCGCTGGATTTCACCGACGGCCAGGGCGCGGCTGCGCGGGTTCGGATCCACCAGCCAGCCGTGATAGCCGCCGCACGTCGACGTCACCTGGATGCCCGCCGCCTGCGCCGCCGCCCGCACCTCGTCGGCCTGCTCGACCACATCGCTGCCGCTGACCTCGACCCCGTCATAGCCCCACGCCGCCAGCCGGTCGCACTTCTCGTGGAAGTCGCGCCCTGGTATCAGCCCCGCCTGCACGGCAAATCGCCACATGGCTATCCTCCCTGGCCCGACTGGGCCGTCATGTCCAGGACCATCTGCAACTCGTTGCCCGGCTGCTCGTCCAGGCGGCGGAAGGCGTCGGCGGCCTGGTCAAAGGGGCAAACCGTCGTGATCAGAGGCCGCAGGTTGAGGACGCCTTCGACCTGCAAGCGCATAATCGTGTCAATCAGCCGCCGCCGGTCCCAGCGGTGGGCCAGTTCGGGCGTCACGCCGCCAATCTGCGAGCAGACGATGCTGACGCGGTTGTGGTGGAACTCCTCGCCCAGGTACAGCCCCCGCGCCTCGCCCTGGAAGAAGCCCAGCGCGACGACGCGCGAACTGTAGGCCGTGGCGCGGATGGCCTCGTGGAGCGCAGCCGTTGAGCCGGACACCTCGATGGACACGTCGGCCCCGCGATTGGCCGTCAGCGCCTTGACCCGCTCGGCGGCGTTCTCCTCGCGTGGGTTGACCGTCTCGTCCACCGCGCCCAGCCGCTGCGCCAGGGCCAGGCGACTCTCAAAGAGGTCCACGCCAATCACCCGCGCCCCAGACCGCTGCGCCAACTGGGCCACGATCTGGCCCGGCACGCCCAGCCCAAAGACGGCCACCGTCTCGCCGATACGAATGGCGGCGTCGAGAACCCCATTGAGGGCAATCGGGCCGATGTGGGAGAAGATGCCCAAGATGGGGTCCAGGCCGGTCGGTAGCCGCCTCTGGCTCGCCCACTCCTCGGCCGCGACGTGGCGGGTGCGGTGGCCCCACGTCCCATAAACCAGGTCGCCCACCGTCAAGCTCGTGACGTCGGAGCCAACTTCGGCCACCTCGCCGCACTCTTCGTAGCCCCAGCCGCGCAGGGGGTAGGGCTGGCTCGGCGCGTCGGCTGGCACAAAGATCCGCCGCGTGGCGTCCCACTGCTTGTGGACGTAGGGGTTGCTGCCGCGATAGGCTGTCAACTCGGTCCCCGCGCTGATGCCGGAGTAGAGGGTGCGCAGGCGCACCTCGTGAGGGGCCAGTGGTGGGTCAGGGTATTCCTCGAAGCCGACCGTTTTGGGTTGTGTGAAGACCAATGCTCTGCCCATGACGCCTCCTATCCCTTCATCCACCCCGCTGTATTATGGAAGTTGACCACCGCACTGCCGGGCGGGACGAGCGCGTCACACGCGGCGCGCAGGTCGTCGCTCAGCCGCATGTCGAGGATGGGCAGGACACCCTGCAGTTGCGCGACGGTGCGCGGGCCAAAGATGGGCGCGGTGATACCGGGCTGGTCCTTGACCCATAGCAGGGCGAGTTGCGCGGGCGGCAGGCCGGCCTGCTCGGCCAGGCGGGCGAACTGCTGGCCCACGGCGATGCCCGGCTCGGTCACGCGAGCGGCGTAGATGCCGCCACGCCGAGCCGCCCGCGAGTCGGCGGGAAAGTCCTGGGCGGTGGCGTAGCGCCCGGCCAGGACGCCCTGCGCCAGCGGCGCCCACGGGAAAATCGCCAGGCCGTAGCTCTGGCACAGTGGGACCAGTTCGTTCTCGATACGGCGGTCCAGCAGGTTGTAGGGCGGCTGCTCGGAGACGTAGCGGGCGTAGCCCTTGAGTTCGCTGACCATCAGCGCCTCCATGATCTTCCAGGCCGGGTGGGTCGAGCAGCCGATGTAGCGCACCTTGCCCTGGCGCACCAGGTCGGTGAGCGCGCCCAGCGTCTCATCCACTGGCACGTCAAACGAGGGGCGATGCAGTTGGAGCAGGTCAATGGCGTCGGTCTGGAGCCGACGCAGCGCCGCCTCGCAGGCGCGCACCAGATGCAGGCGCGACACGCCGCCCTGGTTAGGGCCGGGGCCGACGGGGTAGAACACCTTGGTCGCGAGGATGACCTCGTCGCGTCGGCCGTTGGCGGCCAGGATGCGGCCGATGCAGCGTTCGCTCTCGCCGCCAGTGTAGCTGTCGGCGGTGTCGAGCATGTTGATACCCGCGTCTAGGGCGACGCCGATCATGCGCGCCGCCTCGTCTTCGGGCGTCGGGTTGGCGAAGTTGAAGGTGCCGAGGCACAGCGGGGCCACTTTGACCCCGGTGCGCCCCAGGGGGCGATAGTCCACAGGACCTCCTGCTTGGGTACGTCCTTACTTGCCATCTTGAAGTCTATCGTACAGTTCATTGCTCGGGTTAATAAGAGATGATTATAGCATACCGCCTGGTCTCGACAAGCCTCCAGACTCCACACCTGGCGTCTTTCGCCTTACTCCCGCTCTACAGGTTGACTCTATATCTCATCTATGGCACAATCTTTTCAATTCTGCCAGGGTATAGCGGTAAGTCATCACAAAGGAGACCCCGATGCGTACCCGCCGCCTCGCATCGCTTGGAGTCTGGGTATCGGTCGCCGCGCTCCTCGGAGCGCTGTTGGTATTGCGGTCCAGTGCGCAGGCCGCCCAGCCAGCGCCCGACCGCGCCGCCGCACCGCAGGCCCTCACCATTGACGGCACACTGACCGAGCCGGAATGGACGCAGTTGGGGACGAGCGCGGGCGGTCCGACGCCCGGCTTTGGCGCGGGCCACGAAATCAACGCGCTGTACGCCTACAATGATGCGGCGTACCTGTACCTGGGCGTGGCGGGCAATGTCCAGAACGGCAACCGCATCGTCGTCTTTATCGACTCGATTCCGTCGGGCGCGGGCTACCTCTTCGGCGGCTTTTCCGATGGCAACTTTGGCCGGGCCAGCGCACCGCAGGGCGTGGACGACTTTAACTCCGGCACGACCTTCGACTCGGGCTTTACGCCCGACTACGCCCTCGTCATCGGGACGAACTCAACCCACGACAACTACTTCTGGGATCTGTACACCCTCTCTGGCTTCTTCGGTAGCGGCGGTGGCCCCAACAATTTCCTCGGCGACAATACTTCGGCCAATCTCAAAGGCGACCCCCTCAACTCCAGCACAACACGCGGCTTCGAGGCGCGTATCCCCTTCTACGGCGGCCCCACCAGCGGCGGCCTGGCTATCGGCCAGAGCACCGTCAAGCTAATGGCGATGTACATCTCGGATGGCGGCTTCCTCAGCAACCAGTTTATCTCGCGCGCCAACTCCGGCGAGGGTAACTACGGCAGCGGCGCGGTCACGTTCGGCGCCGCCGCGCCCAACCCCGTCAGCTATACGGTGCAGAGCTACCCGCCTGCGACCTCGGCCACGGGTGTCGTCATCAGCGAGTTCCGCACGACGGGGCCGAATGGGACGAATGATGAGTTTATCGAACTCTATAACCCCACCGGCTCGACCGTCAACATTGGTAACTGGAAGATCAACGGCTCGAGCAGCAGCGGCACGACTGCGCTGCGCGCGACGATTCCGGCTGGCACCCAACTCAACTCTGGGTGTCACTACCTGGTGGTCAATGATAATGCGAGTCAGGGCTATAGTGGGACGACACCCGGCGATCTCACCTACTCGGCTATTCCCATCGCCGATAACGGCGGCATCGCCCTACTAAACGCGAGTAGCACGGTCATTGACCAGGTCGGCATGGGGGCTAGTTCCGCCTATAAAGAGGGAACCATCCTGACGCCCCTATCCGGTACTACGGACCAGTCCTACGAGCGCAAGGCCGGTGGGCCGTGGGGCAGCGGCGTGGACAGCGGCGACAATGCCAGCGACTTCTTCCTGCGCAGCGGCGCGGGCCCACAGAACAGCGCCAGCGCCTGTGTTACCATCGTAGCGGCCGCCACGGGTACCCCCACATCTACCAGCACCAGCACGGTAACGGCCACCAGCACCGCTACCAGCACGCCGACCTTCACTGCGACACCCACGAGTACGGCCACTGCGACGCCCACGCTGACCCCTACCCCAACCATCACCCCCACCCCCACCCGCACAGCCACGGCCACCCCGACCAACACGCGGACGCCCTTGCCGCCTGTCACCCCAGTCTGCGCTGGCGACTTCAGCGCCGCCGCTACCTCGCCCGAGAGCGTGGGGACCAACCCGTACAGCGTCGCGGTGGGTGACTTCAACCTCGACGGCATCCCTGACCTGGCCGTCGCCAACAACGGCTCCAACAGCGTCAGCATCCTGCTGGGCACGGGGACGGGCGACTTCACCGCCCCCGCCTCCTCGCCCGAAAGCGTGGGGAGCGCACCTAGCTCCGTCGCGGTGGGTGACTTCAACCTCGACGGCATCCCTGACCTCGCCGTCAGCAACTACCTCGCCAGCACCGTGAGCATCCTGCTGGGCACGGGCACGGGCGACTTCACCCTGTTCGGGACCGAAAGCGTGGGGACCAACCCGTACAGCGTCGCAGTGGGCGACTTCAACCTCGACGGCAAGCCCGACCTGGCGACCGCCAACGTTAGCTCCAATAACGTCACCATCCTGCTCGGCACGGGCACGGGCGACTTCACCCTGTTCGGGACCGAAAGCGTGGGGACCGCCCCTAGCTCCGTCGCGGTGGGTGACTTCAACCGCGACGGCATCCCCGACCTGGCCGTCGCCAATAATGGCGCCAGTAGCGTGAGCATCTTGCTGGGGACGGGTACGGGCGACTTCACCCTGTTCGGGACCGAAAGTGTGGGGAGCCAGCCTTACGCCGAGGCGGTAGGTGACTTCAACCTTGACGGCATCCCCGACCTGGCTGTCGCCAACAACGGCTCCAACAACGTCACCATCCTGCTCGGCACGGGGACGGGCGACTTCACCGCCGCTCCCTCCTCACCCGAAAGCGCGGGGAGCAACTCTAGCTCTGTGGCGGTGGGCGACTTCAACCTGGACGGCCGCCCCGACCTGGCCGTCACCAACTACACCGTCAATACCGTCACCATCCTGCTCAACACCTGCCCGGCCAACGCCTGCGCCGCCGCCGACTTCACCGCCCCCGCCTCCTCGCCTGAGAGCGCGGGGA
>JAHCIP010000356.1 GCA_026129165.1 Anaerolineae bacterium | reverse complement strand
ACATACACGGGCATGGTGTTACTCCTCGGCCCGTTGGGTTCGCATCACCTGCACCAGGCGCGCCTTCGCCTCCGTGCGCTGGACACGGTACTCCGTCTCCACCAGTTCGCCCGCTGTATAGGCGTCGTCCAGGTCGGCCAGGCGGTCCAGGAGACGCTCTCGCTCGATGTCGCCCCTGGACGGGCCACTCGCGCTGACCCGGCGCAGGCGCGGCCAGACCAGCGCGCTGGCGAGGGCGAGAAGGGCCAGGGCCAGCCCGATCCACCGCAAGGACGACTGATAGGAGGGCTGCACGCGCACCCCGACGGCTGACCCCGCGCCCGCGCTGGCCGACGCTGGCTGAAGGCTGGGCGTGCCGCTGAGGCGCACCGTCACAGGGCGGCCGGCGGGTAGGGTCTGCGCCGCGTACGTCAGGTAGTTCATTCCAGCCGAAGGTTGGGCAGTCTGTTTGATCTGCAAACCTTCGGCCTGGACCTGCAACCCCACATCAGCCACTAAAACGTTGGCGTCGCTCACAGGATACGGCCAGGCGCGCGTCAGACTGGCCTGACCGCGATACGGCAGGTCATAGGACAGCAGGAGTTGGCGGTGGCCCGGCGGCCAGGCCAGCCCAATACGGAGTTGGTCGCCGTCGCGGACCTTCTGCTCATCCAACTCGTCGTCCTGGAAACGCACGTTCACCGCGCCCGTCGGCAGGGTCAGGGGGAAGGTCGTCCCGCCCGCCGAGGCCACCAGCGTACGCTGGCCGGTGTTCTCTACATCGTACAACTCACCAATGCGGAGGGTCTGGGTGTCCAGGAACTCGGCGATGACGTGAACCTGAGCGATACGGACGCCCGGATCGGTTGTCGTCGTCTCGTAGACGCTGATCGTCGTCGCCTGCTTCGAGTCGTTGGCCGCCAGGCGGACCAGCGGGCTGTAGTAGTCCACGCCGTTGTAACGGGTCGTCACGCCATAGCTGTAGTCGGCGCTGGTGAGAAGGCTATCGAACTTAAATGTTCCATCGGCTGCGACTGGGACCGAAACGAGGTCTTCTGGCGTGTTGCCCGCGAAGGTCAGCAGGGTGACGCTGACGACCTGCCCCGCCTGGAGCGTCGCGCCAGGGGTGCCCATGCGCACGCTGCCCTGGATCACGCCGGCCGTCGAGGGCAAGGCCGGGGTGTCGAAGCCCAGGCTGCGGCCATAGGCCAGGGCAGCCGTCTGGTCGGCGGGTGAGAGTTTGGCCCACGTCGCGGCATGTTCAGGCACTTTGGCCGAGCGCGCCGCCAAGTCGGCCTGGCTTACTGTGATCCGTTGTGCCATCTGGCTCAGGTCCGACTTGGGCAGGGTCGCGCCGGTCGCGCCGTGGCAGCTGGCGCACTCGGCGCTCCACACGGCCTGGCCGGTCGACAGGGAGCGCGCACCGGTCCCCAGCCACCAGCTATACGCCGCCAGGTCCCACATCTGGTCAGGGTTCAGACGTCCCTTCCAGGGCGGCATCAACTTGTCCATGCGTCCCTCGCTAATCACGCTGTAGATGCTGGCAAGAGACTGCCCCTGGTGGAACTGGGCGTTGGCAAAATTGGGGCCAGCCATCCCCTGGGCGCGCAGCGTGTCGCCGTCGCCCCGACCTTGCGAGCCGTGGCACGGGACACAGTTGGTGGCAAAGAGTTCCTGACCTCGCGCGGCGGAGGGTCGGCCAGTGGGGGGGGATACGGCGGGCGCGGGGCCTTGCGCGTCGGCGCGTTGGGCGAGCGCCAGCCCGGCGACCGCGAAACCTAGCAGGAGGGCACACACGAGAAAGACCAGGCGGTCGGGCCGCCAGCGCGAAAGACGATGCATCATCAGGGCTACAACAAGCTTTCTATGACTAACTCCCCTTGCCCCCTGGCACAGGGGTGGCGGTCACCACCGTCAAGGCCGCGCCGCACTGGTCGCAGAAGCGCGCTCCGACACGCACCGCCGCGCCACACGCCGGGCAGACGGGTTTAACAGCAGCCGGTTCGGGGACGGCGCGGCGCGCTTTCACGGCCTCTTCGATGCGCTTGTCCAGGTCGGGGTCGCTGGCTGTCAATCGCGCCCGCAGACTGTCAATGCGCTGCAGGATGGCGACACCTTCGGCCAGCAGCACACCGCGCTGCGTCTGGTAATCGGCCGCGTCGAGCTTGCCGGCCATAAAGTCGGTATCGAGGTCGCGCAGGCTCTTGAGGCTGGCCTCATGCTGGAGAGCCAGTTCCGCCAGGTCACGCTCCTCGCGGCTGCGCTCGCGGCTGGCCTCAGCCCCACCAAGCAAGGGCCGCAGAATCCAGAGTACGGTCAGGCCCACCAGGGCGACGCTGGCAATGATGAGTAATAGTTGGTCCATCAGTCTTCAATCTTTAATCTTTAGTCTTTTAGCAGCGGGTCAATGACGGACCGCAACTCGCTCTGGGTTGTCGGGCCAATCTTGACAAAACGGACCACTCCCGTCTTGTCCACAACGAACGTCTCAGGCACGCCCTTGATGCGGTAGTCATAGCTGATGCGCGAGCCGAGGTCGGGGCCATTGGAGTAGGAGATGCCGTACTTCTTGAGAAACTCCAGCGCCTTCGGCTCCGTGTCTACATAGTCCACACCCAGGAAGACCACCCCTTTGTCTCGATAGCTCTGCCAGGTCTGCTCCAGTTCCGGCGCTTCGTCTATACAGGGAATACACCACGACGCCCAAAAGTTGACCACGACCACCTGGCCCTGCAACTGGGTCAGGCTGGTCTGCTTGCCCTCGAAGAGGGTCAGCGCGAAGGGCGGGGCGACCTGGCCAACTTCCGGGCGCGGCGTGTTGACCTGGCGTAGGCCGAGGGTCGAGATCAGGGCAATCGCCAGGATAAGGATCAGCCCCACCACGAGGGCGATGATGCGCCCACGATTGGAAGAGCGCGCGGTGGAGGCCGAAGCCTCCAGGACAGTATCCAGGGGCAATTCTTTCGCCACACCATTACTCCATCTGCTTCAGTTCGCGTTCCAAACGGTCCACATACTCTTGCGGCAGACCGGCCGGGGCCGGGGGGCGGCCCCCAGCCGCGCCATTGGGTGTTGCAGCCACCGCCACGGGGCGCGGCGTGCGCCGCGTCATGGCCCGCAAGGCAAAGGTGACAAGAGCGATGCCTAGCAGGGTGCCCAGGATCGGCATGATCCAGCCGAGCAGGGCGAAGCCCGAACGGGGCGGCTCGTTCAGCACGCGGTCGCCAAAGCGTTGCACAAAGTAGGCGATGATCTGGTCGTCGTTCTCACCGGCCTGGAGTTTCTGCCGAATCAACTCGCGCATCTCGTCGCAGACCTGGAGCGGGCACTCGTTGAGGGTCTGGCCCTGGCACAGCGGGCAGTTGAGACGCGACGTGACCTCACGCACCCGCCGGTCTAACTCCGCGCCGCTCGGCCCGCCTTGGGCATACGCAAACGACGCGGTTATAGCCATCACAGTCAACAATGCCAAAGATACGAAAATTCGTCGCATTTACCTTAACCGTTGCACAAGATCAATCAGTTCACTCGATGAAATGATGCCTACACCTGCCCTCTGAAGCAAATGAACCACCTGCGGCGTCAGCAAGTCCTCGTCTTCAGTCACCAAATAGTCTACCTCGCCAAACAGCGCGACGGCAATCACCTTGTCGTCATCGGGGTCGCGGCAGATGCCAGCTAGCTCAGGCGCTGCGACGATTTCGAGTCTAGGCAAAAGATGGTCCTGGAAAGACCGAAGCAACTCAGGGTAGATAAGCGACTGAATATGAGGTGAGGCCAGTACTCTGTCATATTCGACCCGAAGTGCGGGTGAACATACTACTGTGAAACGCCCGGCTTCCCACGTCATCAGCAAAGTCGCCAGTTGCGGCGGACGCATGAGCGCGCGAACGAGTTGATTGGTATCAAGGACAACGCGCATAGACTCATACAGTGGGGACTTTACGTGCCTGTTGGACCAACGCCTTCAGTTCCTTATCGGAGATTTCAGACGTCGGATGTTTTGATGCTTCTTCGATAGCGCTTCGGACAGCCGCAAAGTCGGCTGCACGTGCTTCCGCCTGTCGTTCCATCGCCGTAGCCGGAATAATAGTCACACTCACCAACGTGCCGGGGTGGACATGAGTCGGCAAGTGTACTACCCGACTTTCGTCGGCCGCGACAATAAACGCCTCTGCGGTCATCCTGATTTCGCTCGCAGCTTCGTCTACGGCAGCGTCTATCGAGCTGTCCCCGTCGCGCTGACGCAGTTCATACTCAGCCAGATCAGCTCGAAGGTCATGGAAACGCGCCTGCAAGCGCTCTCGTTGCACCTGTAACGCACCTTGAGCGTGACCATTCTGGCCCAGTTCCTCGGCCAGTTTAGCCAACGATATCTCAAGCGCCTTCAGTTGCGCGAGAGCCAAGCGATAAGCGCGTTCGTTCTGAATCATGACCTACTCCCTTCAGCCCTACTTGGCCGCAACCCCCTCCTGGACTCGCGCGGGAACGGTCTGCTTGCGCGCCTCCGGCCAGGCGGCCGTCAGGATGCCTAGCACGACCACCAGCCCGCCCAGCCAAATCCAGTTGACCAGCGGGTTGACGTAGACCTTGAAGGTGGCGGTGGTGCCGCCCTCGTCCCAGCCGCCCAACACCACGTACAGGTCTTCGGTCAGGGTACGGCGGATCGCGACCTCGGTCTGGGGCTGGTCGCTGTTGCGGAAGAAGTCGCGCGAGGGGGTGAGAACATCTATCTCACGCCCGTTCTGGCTCACGCGCATCGTCGTCTCGGCCACGTCGCGGTCGGGCAGGGCGAACTGGCGCATCCCCTGATAGGTCAGGCTGTACGCGCCCACCTGCATCGTCTGGCCCGGACTGACCGTCTCCTGGTGCTCCACTTGGAAGCTATGCGAGGCGATGATACCCGCCGTGATGACCAGGATACCCAGGTGGACGACATAGCCGCCATAGCGCCGCCGGTTGCGGCGGAAGAGCGCGCCAAACGAACTCAACCAGTTGGCGCCTGTCGCGCTGCGATAGACCCGCATGCCGTGGTAGTATTCCAAGAGGTGGACGCTCAGGACGAAGATGACCATGCCGAAGCCGAACACGGCCATCGAGCGCAGACCGAGGGCGAACAGCGCCGCCACGATGACGCCCGACGCGATGAATGGGGCGGCCAGGTTGCGCACCAGCTTGCCGACGGTAGCGCGGCCCCAACTGGTCACCGGGCCGATGCCCATCAGGATGATGAGCGCGGCGAAGACGGGCGCGGTGGTCTGGTTAAAGAACGGCGGGCCGACGGTAATCTTGTCGCCGACCACCACTTCCGAGATCATGGGGAAGATAGTCCCCCAGAAAACAGTGAAGGTGATGGCGAGGAAGAGCAGGTTGTTGAGCAGGAACGACGCCTCACGCGAGACGGTGCTCTCCAACTGGTTCTGGGCCTTGAGGTCATCCCAGCGGGCGACGAGCAGCCACAGGAAGGCCAGCAACAGGGCGGTGATGAAGCCCAGGAAGTACGGGCCGAGCGGCGACTGAGCGAAGGAGTGGACCGACGAGATGACACCGCTGCGGGTCAGGAACGTGCCGAAGATGGCGAGGCCGAAGAACAGGCCCACCAGCACCATGTTCCAGACCTTGAGCATGCCGCGCCGCTCCTGGATCATCACCGAGTGGACGAAGGCGGTGCCGGCTAGCCAGGGCAGGAACGAAGCGTTCTCGACCGGATCCCAGCCCCAGTAACCGCCCCAGCCCAGTTCCATGTACGCCCACGCGCCGCCTA
>JAHCIP010000355.1 GCA_026129165.1 Anaerolineae bacterium | reverse complement strand
ACTCCAGCAGCTTGAGATACTTCTCGACCGCCTGTTCCGGCTGCGCCACGCGGTACAGCCGCGCGAAGTACAGCAGGTTGTAGGACGCGCTGAGGCGTTCGTACAGGCCGGGCGACTCGGTCAGCAAGCCGACTCGGGCGCGGATCTGCGTGCGCGCCGCTTCGCCGTCGCTCAGCCGCGCTCCGACGACCGTCGCGTCGCCGCTAGTTGGCGCGATAAGCGCGGCCAGCATACGGACCGTCGTCGTTTTGCCCGACCCATTGGGGCCGAGCAGGGCGAAGACCTCGCCGGGCGCGACATCGAACGAGACATCGCGGACAGCGGTGGTGGGACCGAAAACGCGGGTCAAACTGGTAGCGTGAATCATGGTGTTCATAGGAGTAAGAACGAGACAGCGGTCGTCGCGCTCATGGCGATAGCTACTACGACCAGGTAGCTCACGCCTAGCAGGGCCATCTTCAAGGCCGTCTTGAGATAGGACTGGGCGTAGACCACTTTCAGGGCCACAAAGGTATAGACCGTCATGATCAGCAAGGCCACGTTCGGCGCGGTCTCAGACCAAAAGGTCACGTCGGAGAAGCGCCGCCCCACGAGCAACAGGACCATCAAGACGAGAAAGACAAAAGTGTGCAGGTGCAGCGCGAACGTCACGTGTTCAATATACAGCCACTGCCGACGGATGTACAGCAGCTTGAGAATGAGCGCCACGACCGGCAGCAGAAAGACCATCATGCGTGAGGCGTTGTCGAGTAAGGTCTCCAGAAAGCGTTCGCGGAAGACGTCCAGGCCATTGCGTGTCGCGGCCTGCCAGCGCTCCAACAGCCAGCGCAGCGCCGGGTCGCGCTGACCCAGGTCCGTGAGGGTAATCCCGCGGAGTTGCCCCGCCGCGTTGACCGGGAACTCAACCGGTCGCCCGGCCTCATCCAGCATCGTCTCCCCACTGGGGGGAAGGGGGACGATTTCTCGCGTCTCCAGGTTCTCCAGCAGGCTGAGATCAATTACGGTGTTCAGCGATACCTGGGCCAGTACCAGGAAGAAGAGCGCGCTCGTCACCAGATACATGCGCAGCGGGGAGACATAGCGCACGCGCTTGCCGGCGTTATACTCGCGAGTCATCCAGCCGGGTCTGAACACCAACGTCACCAGACTACGGACCAGGGACGAGTTCAGGTTGAACTGGCCGTCTATAAAGTCGGCCACCAGTTCCCGAAAGGTCAGGCGGAAGTCCGCCCCCGACTGCCCACACTCTGCACAATATTTCCCCGTCAACTTCGCGCCACAGTTCAGGCAGTATTCGGGCCGTTGTGCCGTGGGCATAGTTTACCCTCCTCCTCGTCCACCTGGCTGTCTAGTGTAGCACGAGAAGGCGGGTGAACACAAGCTTATGATAGCCTCAGCGCGATGGCGGCCAGGCTGATAAGCGTCATCAGGATATGCGATGTGCCGTGGGCCAGCATGGCCGTTTCGAGACTGCGCCGCCAGTACAGCCAGCCGAGCGCCAGCCCGGCCACCGAGTTGAGCAGGACCGTGCGGAAGATGACCATTGGCGTCAGGCCGCCAAAGAGGGTGCCGGCCGCCGGCAGGTGGCCGATGCCAAACAGGACCGCCGCCAGGACGATGGCCGTGCCCACGAGGGGGGCGGCCGGCCGGTCCTCGCCGCGCTGGAATACCCGCCACAGCAGCCAGGCGAACAGGGTCATTAGCCCCCAGCGCAGCATCAATTCCTCGACAATCCCGCCGTACAAGACACCCGTCACCGTCAGCTCCAGGCTGCGGCCGGTTGGACTCGCCGCGGCGTCCACGAGGTTAGGCATCCACGGCGCGAACACCGCATCCAGCCCCGTGATCAGCAGGGCGATGCCGAGCGCTACGCCGAGGGCAAGGGGCAGGTCGCGCCGGAGAGCCGGCCCGATCGGCCCGACGCCTTCCAATTGCTCGATGAGATAAGACCGCAGCCCCAGGCGGTGCGCCAGGGCCACGCCGACGGCCACGCTGAGGCTCATGATGAGCAGCGGCTGGATGAGCGCGGACACGGCTAACACGGGCAAGGGGACACCGGCCAGGGCCGGGTTCGAGGTCAACAAGACCGACAACTGGCCGAGTAGCGCCGGCAGTACCCCAATCACCCCCACCACCCCCAGCGCCCACAGAGGGGCAAACCGCCGCCAAAACGATGTTTGAGTCGTCATTACTTGAGTCGTCATACCAACCTTCCTTCGCTCAGCATGACAGTCAAATCTACTGAGATTCACCGTCTTCACCCGCGTCGTGCAGGGCGACCGTCGCCAGCCGCCGCCGCCGCCGGCCCTCCCCCTTCTCCTGAGAGAGCAAGGGAACCAGCGCGGCGTTGAGCGCCTGGATGAACGTCCCCCACTCCTCGTCGGTGGCGTAAAACTGGACGGCGGTAAAGCCGGCCAGGTCACGCCCCAGGCTCGCGTCCGGCTGTCGTAGATAGCGGTCAAACTCCTGGTAGAGTTGCAGCATGAAGGCCAGGAACGTCTGCCGCAGCCGGTCCGCAGTGAGGTTGCCTATCTCATCCGGCGTCAGCGGCGCCAGGTCGCGTCTCACCCGCAGCGTTTTCTCGACGGCCCCGCGCACGCGGCGCTCGCTCACTACTTCTAGCGCCCCGGCGTCGAGCAGAGTTTGCAGATGGCGGTACAGCGAGGACACGGGAATGTCGTCCAGGCTGGTTGCCAACTCGCGGGTTGTGCGTTCCAGCGTCCCCAGCGCCAGCAGGATGCGCAGCCGCACCGGATGGAGGAACAGGTCCAGGCGGGCAGGGGATGTGTCTGTCATTGAGCATTACCATTTATTATTGATACTGATAATAATAATACTCCTAATTTAGAGAATAGTCAAGAGGGACGGTATCCCCCTTTCGGATGATTACGGCATGGTACACAAGGGCTTTGACGGGGAACGCCGGGTGGAGTAAGATGGGGCGGCGTAGACCCGACCTGTCGGGTCTACAAGAAAACCAGTATCACGGAGGAGGTCCAGAATGAAAGTCGAAGCGAAGCTGGCGGAGATGGGGCTGGTCTTGCCCGCCCCGATTCAGGCGCCGCCAGGGGTGCGGCTGCCCTTCGCCGTCGTGCGGGTGCGCGGCGCCCGCGCCTACATCGCCGGCCACGCGGCGCAGAACCCTGATGGGACACTGGCCGGACCCGTGGGCAAGGTTGGCCGCGACCTGACGGTGGAGCAAGGCTACCAGATGGCGCGGCTCACCGCCCTCTCCATCCTGGGCAGCCTCCAGCGCACGCTGGGTGACCTGGACCGCGTGACGGCCTGGCTGCGCGTCTTTGGCATGGTCAACTGCACGCCCGACTTCGCCCAGCAGCCCGCCGTCATCAACGGCTTTTCGGACCTGATTCTCGAACTCTATGGCCCCGACGCCGGCCAGCATGCCCGTTCCGCCGTCGGCCTCGCCGCGCTGCCCTTCGGCATCCCCGTCGAAATCGAAGCCGAAGTCGAAATTGCGCCCTAGCCCGGCCCCGTCGTAGTGTGTGATCAAGTTCATACTCTACCAGTGACAATTTTCTCACCGCGGCGCGTATCTTGCAAGGTATTGTTACGTCATACAGAATAGATAGGGCAAGTAAGCCAATTTATAGTTTGAACATGAGGTGAGGCAAGATGTTCCGACGATGGATGGTAGTCACGCTACTGGTGATGCTGGTCCTGGCGGGGATTGGACAGGTTTACTCCGCACGAGCCAGCGGTATCGAAGGCGACGGTGGCCTGAACGGGGCGGCCAGCGAAGCGCCCCAGGCGAAGATGCGCGCGGCATTTGGTGGAGTCGTGTACGAGGACCGGAATGGCAACGGACGGCGCGACGCGGGCGAGCCGGGCGTGGCGGGCGCTCTGGTCGAAGTAACCAGCGTGCCGGTCAACCAGGGGCCAGCCCCTATCAGCGGCTCGATGACCGTCATGACGGACGCCAGCGGCGAATATACCTCAGCCCTGTATCCGACCTATGTCTACACGATACAGGTCCAGGCCGATCCGGCTCAGTGGACCGCGACCACGCCGACCCGGCTTGAGTTCCGTGGCTCGGCGGCGCCCGCCACGTTTAATGTGGGCCTGCGCGGGTACGTCTCGAAGTAACAGAGCGATAGCGCCCTCTGGCGCCTTCCCAAAACCCTATCCTTGTCGGCATCATCGCCGGCCGCCACCCTCCCGCACCCCCCTCTGCGGGAGGTTTCTTTTTGGTGGGGGTCGTGATATACTACGCCGTCAACCCTAACTGCGCAGGATGGATACGTTTATGGCGGACCGGACTTATCGCTATATTGACCTGGTCATGGCAGCCTTCGTCGCTGTCCTCTTGATCTCCAACATCGCCTCGACCAAGATCGTTGCCTTGGGACCCTTGAGCTTCGACGGCGGCACGCTGCTCTTCCCCCTGGCCTACATCTTCGGCGATGTCCTCACCGAGGTCTACGGCTACCGCCGCTCGCGCCGCGTCATCTGGACCGGCTTCTTCTGGCTGGTGGTGACCGCCCTGGTCCTCGCCATTGTGGATTGGCTGCCGTCGGCCGGCGACTGGTCGGGGCAGGAGGCTTTCCACGCCATCCTCGGCCAGACGCCGCGCATCGTTGCGGCCAGCCTGCTGGCCTACTTCGCGGGCGAGTTCAGCAACTCGTTTGTCCTGGCGAAGATGAAGCTTGCCACCCAGGGGCGCTGGCTGTGGACGCGCACGATTGGCTCGACGCTGGTGGGCGAAGGTGTGGATACCGTCGTCTTCGTGCTGGTGGCGTTCCTGGGCGTCCTGCCCACTGAGTTGGTATGGGCCGTGCTGATCTCCAACTACATCTTCAAGGTCGGCGTCGAGGTGGTGTTCACGCCGGTGACCTACGCGGTCGTAGCGTTCCTCAAGCGCGCCGAACACGAGGACTACTACGACCGCGACACCAATTTCAACCCCTTTGCCCTGAGCAGCGACGCGTGATCCATTATCGCTACCTGCTTATACTGTTCCTGGTTGGTGGCCTCGCGCTCGCGCCTTGGCCTGCCCTGGCGGATGGAATCGTTGGGACGGGAAGCCCTGAAAGCTGCACCGAGTCGGCCTTCGATAGCGTGTTTTACACTCTTCAAGCGTCAGGCGGTGGGACGCTGACGTTCAACTGCGGCGTGGCTCCCCACACCATCATCTTCACCGCCCAAAAGCCCGTCTCGGCCGATACAACCCTTCTCGGCGGCCGCCTCGTCACTTTGAGCGGGGGCAACGTCACCTCGCTGTTCCAGGTGTACGCCAACCAGAGCCTGACGCTCGGCGAGATCACGGTGACGCGGAGTTACAGCCCCGTCGGGGCCGTTGAGAACTTTGGCCGCCTCACAATGCGTGACAGTCAGATGCTGAACAATACGGCTACCGTTTCGGGCGGAGCGATTGCCAGCTACGGCGAGGTGAGCCTGACGAACGTCATCATCGCCGGCAACTCCGCCGCCCAGTTCGGCGGGGGGTTGTGGCTGGATGAGGGACGCGCCATCATCCGCAATAGCCAGTTCTCGGCTAATACGGGGGCTGAGGGTGGCGGTGGCATCGCCGCGAGCGTGGGGACCAGTCTGACCATCGAGGGCGGCCAGTTTGCGACCAACAAAACCACGGGCGTATTCGCCGAGGGCGGCGGGATTCGGAGCACGGGGACGCTCACGGTGACCAACACAATGTTCGAGCGCAACAGCGCGAGTCGGGGTGGGGCCTTGTTCGTGTCCGATGGGACGGCAACGCTCTCCCAGAGCGAATTTCGGGCGAATTGGGCCGCCTACGGCG
>JAHCIP010000354.1 GCA_026129165.1 Anaerolineae bacterium | reverse complement strand
TAACCCGGCCAGACGGCGGTCGGCCGCGTCGAGACCGTCCGGAACAGCCGCGCCCTGGCCGCGCAGCCGCTTTTCCAGCATCGCCAACCGCTTCTGGTCGGCCTCGGCCCGCTGGACCAGGGTTTCATACGAGCCTTCCAGGTAGCCGGCGCGGTGGGCGGCGGTGTCGGCCTGGGTGAATAGATCACCTAGCTGCTGAAGGAGGGCGCGCACGGCGGCGAGCAGGGCGGCGGCGCTCGATGGCGGGTCCGCCAGGAAGGCGGCGATGGCTGTATCAAAGGTCTGGCGGAGCCGGCCCCGTTCGGCCTGCCGGTCGGCCAGTTCGCTCTGTGCCCGCTGCGGGGTCGTGGCAGCCAGGTACGCCTCGCGCCAGTCGGCCAGCGCCGCCCGTTCGTGGGACGCCTGGAGCGCCGTCTCAGCCTCGTCCAGGCGCGTGTTCGCTGCCTCGACCTGGCCGGTTAGCTCGGCCAGTCGGGCGCTTGTCGTCGCCTGTTCGGTCAGCCGTTCCCGCAGTGTTTGCGCTTCGCGTTCGCGCTGCGCCGCGTCGGCTTGCGCGGTGGTGTGCCGGCGGCTGACGCGGTCCAGGCGGCTCAGGCGGCTTGCCACCCGGCGGAGGGCCGCCGCCCGTCGTTCCAGGTCGGGCAACTCTTGGGCGATTGTCTGGACTTCCATGATGGCCTGGCGCAGACGGGTCTCGTTGCCGCGTTCGCGCTCGATGTGCTCCAGGGCTGCGATCAAGTCTCGCACGGCCTCGCCGGCTCGCTGGACCTTGTCCAGTTCGGCCTCGCGCTGGGCGAGATCGGCCTCCAGACGAGTCAGCCTGTCCATCTCGCTCGCCAGCCGGTCTATCTCGGCGTACTCGGCCAACGCCTGCGCCAGCCCTTCGCGGGCCGCCGCCAAGTGAAGTTCTTGTTCCACGTCGCGCAGCCGGGTCTCATAGCGGGGAAGCTCCTCGCGAATGCGGCCGAGGGCGACTTTCTGACGCAGGAACTCAAGCTGGGTCTTTTCCTCAGAGGTAATCTTGAAGTCGCGTTCCAGGGTGGTCAGGTGGTCCAGGTTGAGCAAGCGCATGAGCGAGTCTTCGCGCTTCTGGCGGTCCACGCCCTCCAGCTTGTCCAGCTTTTTCTGCTCGACAAAGCAGGTGTTGAGCAAGTCCTCGCCGTTGAAGCCGAACTCGTCGGCCAGCCGCTTGGTCACGGCAGTCGCCCGGTTGACCGTATCGCGTCGGCCGTCGGGGTACTCGATGGTCAGGTAGGCGTCCTGGCTGACCGAGGTCTTGCCGCGCGTCAGGCTGCGCTCGATCTTGAATAGCTTGTCGCGGCCCTCGACCCAGATTTCGACACGCGCCTTCTCGCGGGCGTAGCCAATTAAGTCTTCGTTGCCGCGCCCGGTCAGCCCCTTGCCGAACAGGCCAAAGTAGAGAGCTTCAAATAGGGTGGACTTGCCCGCCTCATTTTTGCCCTGCACCAGGAAGCGCCCTACGGGCGGCAGGTGGAGGTCCACGCTCTGCAGTTGCTTAAAATCATTGGCGGCGATGCGACGAATCCGCATGACGTCTCCCCTCACTCAAGACCGCGACTAGACTCAATGGGGTTATTGTAGGCGAAATTAGAACAAGTGTCTAGTTGGAGCATGCGCCAGACGGGGTGGAGGTTTGAATCCGTTGTCCCCAATCGGGTCAGGGTGTGGTATAATGCTCACGCCCTCAAGGATGCTGACGGCCCATTGGCGGCCCGCATCGCGGCGGGTAAAATGACGCCTCCAGGGTAGAGATAGCATGACGACCGACTTATCCTTCGGGCGGTGGCTCAAGCGCCGACGCAGCGGCCTCGGCTTCACCCAGGCGGAGTTGGGCCGCCGTGTCGGCTACGCTGTGGCCACCATTCGAAAAATCGAGGCCGACGAACTGCGGCCCTCGCACCAACTGGCTGAGAAGCTGGCGGATGAGTTAAGCATCGCGGCTGAGGAGCGGGCCGCCTTCATCCGCTTCGCGCGTGACGAGGGCGAGCTGCCCGACCTGCCCACCCACACGGTCGTCTCGGCGCCGATCTCTAACCCCTCAGCCCCGCCGCCCTCGGCGGCTAATCTCCCCCCCAGCGGCACGGTCACCTTTCTATTCACCGACATCGAAGGATCGTCGGCCTTGTGGGAGCGCCATCCCCAGGCGATGGTCCACAGTCTCGCCCACCACCATGCTCTGTTGCGCCAGGCGATTGAAAGCGCCGGCGGCTACGTCTTTAAGCTCGTGGGGGACGCCTTCTGCGCCGCCTTTCCCACTCCCCACGCTGCGCTGCTCGCCTCAGTGGCAGCGCAACGCGCCCTCCAGGCGTCAGATGCCACCTGGGGTGAGACAGGCCCGTTGCGCGTCCGCATGGGCATCCACCTGGGACCGGCCGAGTGGGACGACGGTGACTATGCCACCAATGACACCCTGAACCGGGTCGCACGAGTTATGGCGGCCGGGCATGGCGGCCAGATTCTTCTTACCTCCGCCGTCGTCGAAGTGGTGAGCCGACAGCCGCTCGGGGCAGTGACGTGGCGCGACCTGGGGGTACATCGGCTGCGCGGGTTGAGCCAGCCCGAACGGCTGTACCAGGTCGTAGCGCCTGACCTGTCGGTTGAGTTCCCCGCTCTACACACCCTGGACGCGCCACGACATAATCTACCCGTCTCGCCCACGCCCCTCATTGGGCGGGAGCAAGAACTAGCCACGATAAAGGATTGGTTAGTCCGCGAGACCGTACGCCTGGTGACGTTGACCGGACCCGGCGGCGTTGGCAAGACCCGGTTAGCGGTGCAGGTGGCGGCTGATGTACTCGATCACTTCGCCGACGGTGTGTACTTCGTCAATCTCGCGCCCATTGACGATCCCATGCTGATGGCTTCGACCATCGCGCGTACCCTGGGTGTCCCTGAAGCAGGCGGTCGCCCACTGACCGAAAGCCTGGCCGACTTTGTGCGGAACAAGCGGTTGCTGCTGGCGCTGGACAACTTCGAGCAGGTGGTGGAGGCCGCGCCGGTCGTGGCGGACTTACTCCAGGTGGCGCCGCGCCTCAAGGTGCTCGTCACCAGCCGTGAGGTCCTACGCGTGCGGGGCGAACACGCTTTCACCGTCCCACCCCTGCCGGCGCCGGCAGAGACGAAGGACCCAGGACCACAGACCGAAGACCCGGATGCCCAGTCCTGGGTGTTCAGCTACCCAGCCGTTCAGCTCTTCGTGGCGCGGGCGCAGGCGGCCCAAGCTGACTTCGTCCTCACCCAGGAGAATGCGCCGGCTGTCGCCGCGATTTGCGCCCGTCTGGACGGATTGCCGCTGGCTATCGAGTTGGCGGCTGCCCGCAGCCGGCTGCTCTCACCTCAAGCGATGCTGGCGCGGCTAGAACCGGTGTTGAAGTTTCTCACCGGCGGCGCCCGTGATCTCCCGGCTCGGCAGCAGACGCTGCGGGCGACGCTGGATTGGAGCTATGGGCTGCTGGACGAGGCCGAGAAGACCGTGTTTCGGCGCCTGGCCGTGTTTGTCGGCGGCTGCACCCTCGAAGCGGCGGAAACTGTGTGTCATGCCGATGGCCCGCTGCCGGATGTGCTCGCCAGTCTCGGCTCGCTGGTGGACAAAAGCCTGCTGCGGCAATACGAGGGCGTCGCCGGCGAGGCGCGGTTCCGACGGCTGAGGGTTATCCGTGAGTATGCTTTAGAGCGGCTGGTCGAGAGCGGCGAGGCGGAGATGATAGGGAGACAGCACGCGCACTTCTTCCTCACTCTCGCGGAAGCCGTCGAGCCGGAGTTGATGGGAGCCAATCAGGCGGCGTCACTGGACCGGCTGGAAATGGAGTACGATAATCTGCGCGCCGCCGTGGACTGGTATCGAGCGAGCGGTGACATCGAAGGCGGGCTGCGCCTGGCGATGGCCTTGCACCGCTTCTGGGAGATGCGCGTCCACCTTCGTGAGGGGTATCACCAACTGGACAAGCTTCTCCATAGCCCGGCGCAGCCTACAACACGTCGAGCCGGCGCGCTCCGTATGGCCGGTCGGCTGGCTTTCGGCGTGGGCAACTATATGGCGGCGCGTACCCACTTTCAAGAAAGCCTGGCGCTGGCGCGCGAGTTGGGCGACAAGCAGTCTATAGCCGCTGCGCTCAACAATCTCGGCCTGGTGGCGGAGTATGGGCTGAATGATTATCTAGAGGCGCATGTACTCTATGAGGAGAGCCTGGCGATCCGACGGGAGTTGGGGGACAAGCGCGGCATTGCCGCCGTCCTCAATAATCTGGCCAATGTGGCTGACTACGAAGGTAACTATGCGCTGGCGCGCACCTTACACCAGGAGAGTCTCGTCATCGGACGCGAGTTAGGCGACCTGCGGAATATCGCCATCAGCCTCAATAACCTGGGCGTCCTGGCTCGCAATGAGGCCCAGTATGCCGAGGCGCGTTCCTATTTTGAAGAGAGCCTGTCCCTCAGGCGCAAGTTAAACGACCAGCCCGGTATCGCCTCCTCGCTCAACAACCTGGCGCTGGTGGTCTGTCATCAGGGTGAGTACGCGCATGCCCGCGCGCTGTGTCAGGAAAGCTTGCTCATTGGGCGAGAGATAGCGGACCGACGTAGCATGGCCTATTCACTCTATTATCTCGGACTGGTGGCGTGCCGCGAGGGAGACTATACCGTGGGAGGGTTGCGATTAGGCGAGAGCCTGGCGATGCGGCGGGAGCTTGGCGACAGACAGGGCATCGGCCACTGCCTGGCCGGGCTGGCCGGGCTGGCCGCCGCCCTAGCCCAGCCTGAACGAGCCGGTCGGCTCATGGCGGCCAGCACAGCCCTCCTGGAAGCGATTGGCACCCGTGTCCCACCCGCTGATTGGGCCATCTACGATAGTAGTTTAGCATCAGCCCATCTTACACTGGGTGAAGACCGCTTTGCGGCTGCGGAGGCGGAGGGGGGAGCCATGCCACTGGAGGAGGCCGTCACCTATGCCCTTAACGGGGTGACCCGTGAGGTCTAATATCCTCCAATTTGACGATAGGCGCCTCACCCTTTCAGGGCTTGACCCTGACCTGGCCTCGCGCTATAATACTCGCTAACAGGCGATGACGGAGAGAGTAGGCGCGTGGGCGTCGCACAGGGAGGCGCGGTCGGCGACTGAGAGCCGCGCTCGACGGGCACGGGCTGAAGTTCACTCCTGAGCCGGACAGGGGAAAGGACCGTAGGCGGCAGGCGGTAGGCAGTAGGCAGATCGCTCCGATGAGGACATTTCTGACTACTGACATCTGACGACCGACTACTTTCCCAGTAGTTTGTCCCGGGCGCTTCCCGTTACAGAGGCAGCTGTTCGGTGGTGCTACGCCACCCGACGGCAACAGAGAGGCGTCTGGCGTGCCAGGCGCAAGCGGGGTGGTACCGCGGGAGTGACTGCTGCTCTCGTCCCCAGGTGGGGATGAGAGCTTTTTTGTTTTGTTAGCAGTTAGCTATCAGCAGTCAGCAGTCAGCAGTCAGCGGTCAGGCGAAGGGGGGAAGATGAGGGATTTTCGGAAGCTGCAAGTCTGGGTCAAGGCTCATCAGCTTACCCTCAATACGTACAAGGTAACGCGACCTTTCCCGAAGGAGGAGTTGTATGGGCTGACCAGCCAGATACGACGAGCGAGTGCTTCAATTCCGGCCAATATTGCTGAAGGCTGTGGAAGGCAAGGTGCAGCCGAACTCACCCGCTTTCTGAACATCGCGTTGGGGTCAGCCAGCGAACTTGAGTATCACTTCATCCTCGCCCACGATCTTGGCTTCATCCCTGATG
>JAHCIP010000353.1 GCA_026129165.1 Anaerolineae bacterium | reverse complement strand
TGGGGTAGACGTCAGCAGCGTTGCCCAGCAGGGCAATGGAGAGCGGTTCGCCCGCCGCCATCGCCCGCCGCGCCAGGGCCATCGCATCGTGCAGGCTGTCCGTCACGCGGTCCACATAGCGCGTCGCCAGCCGGCGTTCGACGCGGCTCTCGTCCACTTCCACCACCAGCGCCACGCCCTCGTTCATAGTCACGGCCAGCGGCTGCGCTCCGCCCATGCCGCCCAGTCCAGCCGTCAGCACCAGCCGGCCGGCCAGCGTGCCGCCGAAGTGCTGCCGCGCCGCCTCGGCCAGCGTCTCATACGTCCCCTGCAGGATGCCCTGCGTGCCGATATAAATCCAGGAGCCGGCCGTCATCTGGCCGTACATCGTCAGCCCGTGTCGATCCAGCTCGTCAAAGTGCGCCTGTGTCGCCCAGTGGGGGACCAGGTTGGCGTTGGCGATGAGGACGCGCGGCGCGTCGGGGTGGGTGCGGAAGACGGCCACTGGCTTGCCCGACTGAACCAGCAGCGTCTCGTCGTCGGCCAGGCCGCGTAGGGTGCGGACAATCGCTTCGAAGCAGGCCCAGTTCCGCGCCGCCTTACCGCGCCCGCCATAGACCACCAGGTCCCCCGGCCGCTCGGCCACCTCTGGGTCCAGGTTGTTCATCAGCATCCGCAGCGCGGCCTCGGTCTGCCACGAGCGACAAGTGCGCTCCGTCCCGTGTGGCGCGCGGACCGGAGAAGGATTAGGGATTACGGATTGAGGAATATTGGCCTCAAGTGTCGATGTCATAGGCGGATACCTCCTTGTATCGCCGTTGTCGCCGTCAGTCGTGCTCATTCGTGCGTACTCGTCGATTCCAGTTGGGACAGGACACTCGACCAGACCGCCAATGCCTCGGCGTTAAACAGGACAACGCGCACACGGCGCGGCTGCCCGTGCTGCGCCAGGAAGGCGCGCAGCGTGGCGAGGGCAACCCGGGCTGCGTCGGCCATTGGATAGCCGTAGACCCCCGTGCTGATGGCGGGGAAGGCCACGCTGTCCAGGCCGTGCGCCAGGCACAGCTCCAGGCTGCGGCGATACGCGCTCGCCAGCAAGTCGGCCTCACCATGCCGACCATCGTGATACACCGGGCCGACGGCATAGATGATGGCGCGGGCGGCGAGATTTCCACCCGGCCCCAGCTTAGCCTCGCCGGTCGGACAGCCGCCGAGTTTCCGCCGCACTTCGAGAGCGGCTGGCCCGGCCGCGCGGGTAATCGCCCCGTCTACCCCACCGCCGGGCGCAAGAGCTTCGTTGGCGGCGTTCACAATAGCGTCGGTTGTCTCGCGGGTGATGTCACCCTGGACCAATTCCAGCCTCGCTCCGTTCACCACGACCTGCATAAAGCTCTCCTCTCTCACAAGTATAGCAGGGCTGGGGATAGGGGTCAACGAGAAAAATAAGCGAACATTTGTGCCAATTTTACTTGACTTCTCGTTTGCTCTATGCTATAATAT
Source organism: Anaerolineae bacterium (assembly GCA_026129165.1). Lineage (GTDB taxonomy): Bacteria > Chloroflexota > Anaerolineae > Epilineales > JAHCIE01 > JAHCIE01. The sequence continues at coordinate 4,320 of JAHCIP010000353.1, read as the reverse complement.
GTTCACTATTCAAAACACTTGACCCTGATACCTGCCTGGTCTGTGGCGCGGCGTTCCCCCTGTGAGAGCGCCGCGCCACACCATTTTGGCCGCCCGGCGCAAGATGTGGTACACTTGGGTAGCCACAGAGGGCTACCCCTACCGACGCACTATGTCCGACTCACTCCCCCTTTCCTACTGGCTGGCGACCGGTCCCAGCCTTGATACCCCCGCCACCCTCCCTGACCGCGCTCAGGTCGTCGTGCTGGGCGGCGGCGTCTTTGGCGTCTCGGCCGCCCTGTTCCTGGCGCGAGCCGGGGCCGACGTGCTGGTGTTGGAGGAGCGTCGGCTGGCGGGTGGCGCGACCGGCCGCAATGCGGGCATCGTCGCGCCGGGCACGACCCAGAGCTACCTGACGTTGGGCGAGACGGCCGGCTGGGACACTGCTCGTCAAGTCTGGCAGTTCACCGAGGATAGCGCGGCGTTGCTCAAACGCGTCCTGGCCGAGGAGGGGGTCGAGGCCGAGCAGCGGGTCGAAGGGGCGTACAGCGTCACCATGACGCCCGCCGAGGTCGAGACGCAGAAGCGGACGATTGAACGGCTGGCGCGGGACGGCTTCGCGCTAACGTGGCTGGAACGCCACGCCCTGCAAGGGCACGTCGGCCTGCCCCTGCCGCCCGCCTTCCTGGGCGCCCGCTTCAACCCGCGCGGCATGATTCTGCACTCGGCGCGGATTGTGTTAGGGCTAGCCCAGGCGGCCCAAGGCTACGGGGCGCAGATTCGGCAGGGGGTGCACGTCCTCCGTGTGAGGGATGGACTGGTCGAAACCAATCAGGGAGCCGTTCAGGCTGACCACGTCGTCCTTGCCACCAACGCCTACACGGGCAGCCTCGTGCCGGCCCTGGCTTCGGTCATCGTCCCGACGCGCGGCCAGATGCGCTCGACCGCCCCCTTGCCCCAGCGTGTCTTTCGAGGCTCCTGGTCCGCCAACGAGGGCGGCGAGTACTGGCAGCAGACGCTCGACGGCTCATGGGTGCTGGGCGGGATGCGCCGGCGCGCCGCCGACGCCGAGGTCGGCTACCTGGCCGACGATCTGAACGCCACGGTCCAGGGCGCGCTGGACGCCTTTGTCGCCCAGCACTTCCCCGACCTGGCCTCCGCGCCCGTCAGCCACCGTTGGGCCGGCAGCATGGGCTTTACCCCCGACCAGCGGCCCCTGATTGGCCCGCTGGGGCCGGGGCTGTGGATTCTGGCGGGCTGCTCCGGCCACGGCATGCCCTTCGCCACCGAGGCTGGCCGCCAGGTTGCTAGCTGGATTTGCCAGGGCCAGCCCGACCGCGCCATGGCTCCCTTCGATCCGCAACGCTTCCTGCCGGGTTAATCGGCGGGCTGAACCCCGCCGCCTGAAAGATGAAAGCCTACCGTGATATTCAGGCCACGGGCTACGCAAGGCCACAGGGAGAGATCGGTCTGACATGACAAAGGCACGTAACATCCTGCAAGACCTGGGGGATGGCCTCATCCTACGGCGGGGCCGGCAGACGGACGCCGACACCCTGGCTAAGTTTTATGTCAAAGTTTTCGGTGACGCGGGCGAGCCGTCCGAGGCGCTAGGCGTCTGGACGCGCGACCTGCTGGGCCGCCCGCACCCCACCACTGGCCCCGACGACTTCACCATTGTCGAGGACACGCGCAGCGGTCGGATCGTCTCCGCGCTGTGCCTCATCTCCCAGATCTGGACCTACGAGGGCGTCCCTTTGGGCGTCGGCCGCCCCGAAATCGTCGCCACCGACCCCGACTACCGCCGGCGCGGCCTTGTCCGCCTTCAGATGGACACGGTCCACCGCTGGAGCGCCGAGCGCGGCCAGTTGGTCCAGGTCATCACGGGTATCCCGTGGTACTACCGCCAGTTTGGCTATACGATGGGTCTAAACCTGGGCGGCGGCCGGGTTGGCTACGCGCCCCAGGTTCCGGCGCTCCCCACTGGCGAGAGGGAGCCGTACCGCCTGCGCCCGGCCACCGAGACGGACATCTCCTTCCTGGCCGAACAGTACGCCCAGGCCCAGCGGCGCTACGCCCTGTCCTGCCCCCGCGATGAGACACTGTGGCGCTATGAACTGGCCGGCCACAGCCCGGTGGGTCAGACGCAGATGGAAATCCGGGTCATCGAGACGGCGGAGGGTGAGACCGTCGGCTTCCTGGTTCACCCCTGGCGGCTCTGGGATGGCGCCCTGGTTGCCTCGCAGTATGAACTTCGGCCCGGTGTCTCCTGGCTGCAAGTCACACCCAGCGTCATTCGCTACCTGTGGGCGACGGCCCAGGAGTACGCCGCGCGGGACCAGGAGCAGGCGCACGGGTTTGGATTCTGGCTTGGCGTCGAGCACCCCGTCTACCAGGCGGCTAAGAGTCGCCTCGTCCACACGCGGCCGGCCTATGCTTATTATGTACGAACGCCGGACGTGCCCGCCTTCCTGACGCGCATCGCGCCGGCCCTGGAAGCTCGCCTCGCCCAGTCCATCGCCGTCGGCCACACGGGCGAACTCGCCATCAGTCTCTATCGCAGCGGGGTGTGCCTGACCTGGGACCAGGGCCGGCTGATAAAGATCGAAGGGTTTCGGCCGGGGCCAGGCGACGACGGCCACGCCGCCTTCCCCGACCTGACCTTCCTGGAGCTGCTGTTCGGCCACCGCAGCCTGGATGAACTACGGGCGATGTATGCCGACTGTTGGGTACGCGGCGATGAGGCGCGCGTCCTGCTCGAAGCCCTATTCCCGCCGCGCGTTTCGGATGTCTGGGCGCTCGGCTGATGACCGCCGCCCTCTCGTAAGACCCTCCCCTGCCATGCGTCATATTTGAGCAGATTGACGCGCCCCCCTAAATGGGCTATACTTGTGGGCGCGTCAACATGGAGAGGTCGCATAGTCCGGTCTAGTGCGCACGACTGGAAATCGTGTTGGGTCAAAAGCCCTCGCGGGTTCAAATCCCGCCCTCTCCGCCTTGTATCGGCCCAGACCCTTATCCCGATAACACGGGCGGGGGCCCGGAGCGGCAGCGGTCTGTGAATCTGGTCAGGACCGGAAGGTAGCAGCCATAAGCTTTCACCGCTGGGTGACTTCGGATGCCTTGGTCACGGTTATCGGGGTAAGGTTCTGGGCCGATGGCCCTATTCTCGGCGACGCAAAAAACCCCCCCAGGCCATGAGGTCTGTGGGGGTTGTGTTTTACTCACCCTCGCGTAGGCCCGCTGCCTGCAGCCGTTCCTCTGCCCACGTCGCCCACTTCCCGTCAAGAGGAACTTGAGGGGGCGAGCGATAGTCAAAGACAAGATCGTAGCCCCCGATGTCGTAGGTAGCGGTAAAGACAGCCTGTAAGTCCAATGGGACGTCCGCATCACCAGGCAAAAGGGGGACAGGGACCGTCGGCAAGGGTTGATCGAACTGAATGGGCCAGACATCCGTCAGCGGCCTCTTGTTGACTCGGCTCAGGAAGACAAAATAAGGGTAGGGTGGTAGACGCTCTTGCATCGGGACACGTTGGCCCTGACGGAGAAGGTCAATCTCCAGGAGATGCGCCGACGACATGAGGAGACGAGCGCGTTTCTCCAGATACTCTCGGCGGCCCTCGCCTTGTTTATTCGTCGGCGATAACACCTCAATGGCTGTGACGAGCTGACGATTCTGGGCGTCACGAATCTCGATCGTTACATGCGGGACGAGCGCTGGCATAACTGTTTCCAGTTCTAACGGAGCGGTCAAAGTAGCGGCTGGCTGACCAGAGGCTTCAGGGCGACGTCCAACCAGAGAGACATCAGGGACGATTGCCGACCGAGCCACGATCAAGTTCTCCAGAGTGTCCATGACGAGGCGTTCCTCGAAGTAGACGATATAGCGAGGCCGCACGCGGGGCGCCAACCAGCGGTAAATTTCGCCGCTCAGCGCATGGTGTACCGTCATCCAATGCGGGCCTTCCAGATACGGGTCCATGCCAGGAAAAGGGGAGGGCATCAAGTACTCCTCATCTAGCCAATAGAGCCGGTCCTGGCTATATTATAAGTCAGGACCGCGTTGTTGTGCAGCCAACCGAGCGAGGCGAGGGTGACCCCTGACCGCGAGAGCATCCCGGCGCGTCTCACGCGCCACGGCCTGTGGGCCAAGAAGAGCCTAGGCCAACACGTCCTGCTGGACCAGACGGCCCTGGACAAGATTGTGGCGGCCGGCGACCTGACGCCCCAGGATACCGTCCTGGAGATTGGGCCGGGGCCGGGGCCGCTCACGCGCCGGCTGGCGACGGCCGCCGGCCGGGTGGTGGCCGTCGAGGTAGACCAGCGCATGGTGGAGTTGCT